>JBDHIM010000016.1:0-31907 GCA_039587445.1 Gemmatimonadota bacterium | reverse complement strand
GCAGAGCTCGGAACGGATGTCTTCGACGTGATCGACAACAATCCTGATCGAATCCGCTCCATCCTGCCCGGACGCCGCGCCGATGCTGTCATCGCAGGCCGCGCGGCCGAGGGCAGGTAGGAGCGCGGCGACACCCCGAAGTCTTGCATCTCCAGCCGCTCGGGGCGCTGGATCCTCTCCCTGGAGGCTTCTACGCCCGCCCGGCACGCGACGTCGCACGGGACGGAGGCGTACACCGGACCCGAGGACCCGGCGTGCCACGCTGCGGCGCGAGTCGGCAGAACGAGGCGAAACGACCCACTCTTCGGCCCGCCGGGCACCGCCTACATCCATCGGAACTACGGGATCCACTGGTGCCTGAACGCGGTGACCGATCGGGAGGGTCACCCGGCCGCCGTGCTGATCCGTGCCCTCGAGCCCGTGGAGGGCACGGAGGTCATGCGCACCCGCAGAGGCCGCGATGAGCTCACCAACGGACCGGCCCGGCTGACCGAGGCGCTCGGAATAGGTCCCGAGCACCAGCGCCACGTCCTCCGGGAGCCGCCGGTGTGGATCGGTGCGGGCGACTCGGTAGCCGATGAGCAAGTGGTGAACACGTCGCGCGTAGGCATCTCGAAGGCCGCCGACTGGGAGCTGCGCTACTACGTGAAGGAGAGCGCGTGGGTCTCACGCCGCTGAGCGAGGATCTTCTGCGGCTCCACCGCGATGCCTTCGTTTTCGACGGCCACAACGACGCGGCAATCCGCCTGCTCGCCGGAGAGGATCTCTCCCGCCGTTTGGAGGGCGGTCACCTGGACCTGCCGCGGATGCGCGAGGCCGGGTTCGACGGAGGGATATTCGCCCTGTGGAGCGATCCGGAGTCGGAGCGGCCGCTCGAGGAGGCGCTGAGCGGCGCGGCGCGCTTCGGGGCGTTCCTCCGGGAGACGCCCGGGATGCGCCTCGTGCTGAACGCCGGCGATCTCGCCGAGGCCGAGCGGGCCGGCGACGTGGCGGTCGTCATCGGCGTGGAGGGCGCGTACGGGGTCGAGAGACCCGACGATGTCGATCGCCTGTACGACGTCGGCGTGCGCTGCCTCACCCTCACGTGGATGGCCCATACTTCGTGGGCCGACGCCTCGGGTCTCGAGCCGACGCACGGTGGTCTGACCCGCGAAGGGCGCCGGATCCTCGCGCGCATCGAAAAGCTCGGGATGATCGCCGACATCAGCCACGCGGCGGACACGACCGCACGGGACGTGCTCCAAGTGGCCGAGCGGCCGCCCGTCGCCTCTCACTCCGGCGTCCGCCGCATCGCCGACCACCACCGCAACCTGCCCGACGACCTGCTCGAGCTCCTGGCACGACGTGACGGCGTGCTCGGCGTGGTCTTCTTCAGCGGCTATCTGGATGCCGAGTTCTGGCGTGCCTCCAGCGAGGTGGGCACCAGGCTCGAGGCGGAGGGGATGGAGACCGGCTCCAATCCGCGCAGCGCGCTCGCCCGCGCCGTATCCGAGGAAGTCACGCCGGTGCCGTTCGAGCGCCTGCTCGCCCACTTTGGCCACGCGATCTCGGTCGTAGGGCCGGAGCACGTCGGACTCGGAAGCGACTTCGACGGCGTGATCGCGCTGCCGGAAGGGCTCGAGGATGTGAGGGATCTGCCGAAGATAACCGCGGCGCTGGCCGCTTCCGGCCTGAGCGGAGGGGAGGTCCGAGCGGTCCTGGGGGGCAATCTCCGGCGGTCTCTCGAGAGCGTACTCGCTTGACGGCGCTCCGTAAGCCGTTGAATCTTCGCTAGATGCCAGACTACGGCGTCCTATCGCTACTGCCGCCTCTGCTGGCGATCGTTCTCGCCGTGTACACACGGGAGGTCTACCTCTCGTTGGCGGCGGGAATCTGGCTGGGGTGGTCGATCGTCGAGCGCTGGGATCCGCTGGCGGGTGCGGCGCGAGCGGTGAACGAGACGATCGCCGTGCTCGGCGAGCCCGGCAACGCCCGCATCCTGCTCTTCACGTTCATGGTTGGCTCCCTGATCGCGATCGTGGGTTCGAACGGCGGTGTGGACGGCTTCGTCGCGTGGGTGGAGCGCCGGCGCTGGGTGACGGACGGTCGCCGCGCGCAGCTGCTCGCATGGCTGATCGGCATCGTGATCTTCATCGAGTCCAACATCACGATCCTCGTGACCGGCTCGGTATGCCGGCCGCTCTTCGACCGGTTCCGGGTGTCGCGAGAGAAGCTGGCCTACCTGGCCGACTCGACGTCGGCGCCGATCTGCATCCTCGTTCCGTTCAACGCGTGGGGTGGCTACATCCTGGGGTTGCTCGCCGCCCTCGGAGTCGCCTCTCCGATGGGCGTGTTCGTCGCGGCGATCCCGCTCAACTTTTACGCCCTGGCCGCCGTGCTGCTAGCCGGCGCCACGGCGGCGTTCGGCCTGGACTGGGGCCCGATGCGCGCGGCGGAGGAGCGCACCCGGGACGGAGAGCTGCACTGGGAGCACGCGGGTGCGCTTGCCGATCCGGAGGAGATCGCGCCGCCGGCGGCGCCGGGAATTCCGCGGCGGCCCGTCAACCTGATCCTGCCCGTGGCGGCGATGGTGCTCTCGATGCCGGTGGGCATGTATATCACGGGCGGCGGCACGATGGCGGCCGGCTCGGGGTCGCTGAGCGTGCTGTGGGCGGTCATCGTGGGAGTCGCGGTAGCCTCCGTCCTGACGCTGGGCCAGAGACTACTTCCCGTCCAGGAGCTCAGCCGCGTCAGCCTGCACGGCGCGGGCGGACTGACGGGCATGGCGCTGGTCCTTCTGCTGGCGATCGCGTTGGGTGCTGTGACCGTTGAGCTGGGAACCGGGGAGTACATCGCCGGGCTGGTCGCCGGCCGGATTCCACTGCCTGCCCTGCTTCCCATCATCTTCCTGGCGGGAGCCGGAACCTCGTTCGCTACGGGGAGCAGTTGGGGGACCTTCGCGATCATGATTCCCGTCGCGGTGCCACTGGCGGTGTCGCTGGGGCTGCCCGTTGCCCCCTTTGTCGCCGCCGTGCTCTCGGGGGGCATCTTCGGAGACCACTGCAGCCCGATCAGCGACACCACCGTGATCTCATCCCTGGCCGCGGCCTCGGACCACATCGAACACGTGCGCACCCAGCTGCCGTATGCCTTGACCGCCGGCAGCTTCGCGATCCTGGCTTTCGCCGTGACCGGAGGATTCCTGGCCACGTGAGGAGCGACGTCATGGTGATCGACCGAGTGGCGCTATCGGCGTCACTATCCCGCGCTTTGCTGCTATCGGTCGTGGTCGGCCTCGGCGGAGCTGGTGCCACGGCTGCTCAGGAGGTCGGCATGTCGGACGAAGGAATCGACGCCCTCGGTCGCTTCGCCGCTCTGGCACTCGAGTGCGTCCACAAGGAGTACCCGAACAAGATCGCCCACGTCCTGCAGGGAGATGACGATGTCGCACCGCCTCGCGAGCTGACGCCCGCCTTCTTCGGCTGCTACGACTGGCACTCCTCGGTTCATGGTCACTGGCTGCTCGCCCGCCTCGCGCGGGTGCGTCCCGATGAGGAGTTCGCTCCGGCGGCCCGCGCGGCCCTGGAGCGCAGCCTCTCCGCGGCCAACATCGAGCGGGAGGTCGAATACCTGGCCGGCGACGGCCGAGTCTCCTTCGAGCGCCCCTACGGGCTTGCCTGGCTCCTTCAGCTCGCCGCCGAGCTGCGGGAATGGGACGACGCTGCGGCCCGCGTGTGGAGTCGGAACCTGGAGCCATTGGAGTCGGCGGCGGCGGAGCGAATCAGGGATTGGCTGCCGAAACTGGCCTATCCGATCCGGGCCGGGGAGCACTCGCAGAGCGCGTTCGCTTTCGGCCTGATCCTGGATTGGGCGCGGATCGCCGGGGACACGGAGACGGAGGCGCTGCTCTCCGAGACCGCCCTGCGCCTGTACGCAGGCGACCGCGATTGCCCGCTGCGCTACGAGCCTTCCGGACAGGATTTCCTCTCGCCCTGCCTGGCCGAAGCGGACCTGATGCGGCGCGTACTGGGTCCCGCCGAGTACGCGGACTGGCTGGAGAGTTTCCTTCCCGGAATCCCGCCGGACGACCGCTCCGTTTGGCTGGTGCCCGCGATCGTGACGGACCGGTCCGATCCGAAGCTGGCGCATCTGGACGGCCTGAACCTGAGTCGAGCCTGGATGCTGGAGGGGATACTCTCAGGGCTGCCGGCAGAGGATCCTCGCCTCCCCTCCCTCCGGTCCGCGGCCGACCAGCACCGGCAGCGAGGCCTGGAAGGCGTGACGGGCGAGTTCTACGAGGGCGGTCACTGGCTCGGCAGCTTCGCCACCTACCTGGTCACAGGGCGAGGTCTTCCGGCGCCGTGATCCGGCCCTGCCCGCCGGTGAGCGGCCACTCTATATTCCAGGCGCCGCCACGCGAAGAGGCTGGCTGCAGCGAGCGACCACACCGGAGTGCGACATGGCGGAGACATTATCGACGATGCTGACGCTGGGAACGCGGGTGCCCGCGTTTTCTCTCGAAAACGCGGTGGACGGACGTATGGTCTCCCCCGATGACTACGCGGACAGTCCCGCCCTCCTGGTCATGTTCATCTGCAACCACTGCCCCTTCGTGAAGCACGTGATCGACGGCGTCACGAGACTGGCGGCGGACTACCTGCCACGTGGCGTGGGAATCATCGCCATCAACTCCAACGATCGGGTCGGCTACCCGCAGGATGCGCCCGAGAACATGAAGCGGCTGGCGGACGAACTGGGCTGGGATTTCCCGTTCGTGTTCGATGAGACGCAGGAGGTGGCAAAAGCGTTCCGGGCGGCCTGCACACCCGACTTCTTCCTCTTCGACGCCGCCGGCCAGTTGGCGTACCGGGGCGAACTCGACGAAAGCCGGCCCGGCAACGGGATCCCGGTGACCGGGAGCGATCTCCGTGCGGCGATCGACGCGGTACTCGCCGGCGAGCCCGTGGGTGAGGATCAGAAGGCCAGCATCGGCTGCAACATCAAGTGGCGACAGGGCAACGAGCCTTCCTACTTCACCTAGAGGTCCCGACGAAGTGTCTTCCGAGCTCCCGCCGAAGCTGCAGGGCATCGTAGACCTCTTCGCGTCGGCACCGCGAGATCTGCGGCTCCAGGCGCTGCTGGATTACTCGCGCCGGGTTCCAGAGCCTCCACGTCACCTCATCGGCTCCGGGGCGTTCCAGGACGTGCCGGAATGCCAGACCCCGTTCGCTCTCGCCATCGAGGTGGATCCGGACGGCGCGGTTCACCTCCACTTCGACGCACCGGCCGAGGCGCCCACGGTTCGCGGCTACGCCGGGATCCTGCGGGAGGGTCTGGAGGGTGCGACCGCCGAGGAGATTCGGCGGGTCCCATTGGATTTCTATATGGACATGGGGCTGGTCGAGCTGGTCACGCCGCTCAGATTGCGGGGAATGGAGGCGATCCTGGCCCGCATCAAGAGCCGGTTGAGCGAGGACGCGTAGGGCCCGAGTCGACCGAGACCTGCCGAGCGGTTAGCCGAGGCTCTCCCGCAGGATCCGCACGAGGACCATTAAACCGAGCCCCAAGCCGATCATCAATACCTGCGGGAGCGCCTGGCGAGGCTCCCGGGATCGGTGCAGTTCGGGAATGAGGTCCGCGGCCGCGATATAGATGAAGCTGGCCGCGGAGACCGTGAGCAGGACCGCCTCCAGCCCCTGGACTTCGGTGCCCATCCAGAGGACGACCACGGCCCCGAGGATCGCCGTGGTCGCAGAGAGGAAGTTCGCGAGCACGGCCTGCCGAACCGAAAGGCCTCCGTGCAGCAGCACGCCGAAGTCCCCGATCTCCTGAGGCACCTCGTGGAGGATGACCGCCAGCGTCGTCACCAGCCCTACGGTCGGGTCCGCCAGGTAGGCCGCGGCGATCACCATCCCGTCCAGCAGATTGTGCACGCCGTCGCCCAGCAGGACCATCGTGACGATCGGATGCGTCCGGGCCTCGGGTCCGGCTTCTTCGCCCGCATTGCCGCTCTCGGGCGCGGCGTGAAGCGCCGGGGCGCGGTGTTTCTCTCCCACCGACTCCGCGTGATCCGTTCCGTGATGATGGTGCCAGAGAAACTTCTCCAGAAAGAAGAACCCGAAAAAGCCGCCGAGCAGGTAGAGGGAGAAGGGAAGCCCCGTGCCGAGCCGGTCCACCGCCTCGGGCAGGAGGTGGAGGAAGGCCCCGCCGAGAAGGCTGCCGGCGGCCAGGCTGACGAGGTAGAGCTGAAGCCTCCGGAGCCGCACGGGGTCCTGAGAAAGGGCGAAGAGGCCCACGAGCGAGACCAGGCTCACCAGGAGCACGCTCAGAAGCGTGTAGCTCCAGAGCTGGGCCGTGGTCAGAGTGTCGCCTCGGAGGCTGGAGGTGGCTTCCCGCCGGAGAGCCGACGCACGGCGAACGCCGCCAGGAGCACCGCGGCGAAGGCACAGACCACGACCGGTCCGGTCGGCAGATCGGCCAGATAGGAGACCAGCAGGCCGGCCACCGTCGCGACGGAGCCCGAGATCCAGGCAATGGCCAGGAGGGTGCGCGGTCTGCCGGCAAAGAGAAACGCCACGACCGCCGGTATGACCAGGAAGCTGAACACGAGTAGCACGCCCGCGACATCCACGGAGAGGGTCACCATGATCCCGAACAGCGCGTAGAAGAGAAAGTCCCAGCCCCTGATCGACCAGCCTTTGGACTTGGCGAGCTCCGGCTGCAGGGAGATCGTAAGAAACCGGCGTCGAAGCAACCAGTGAATCAGCCCGAGCACGGCGTAGATGGCCGCGATGCGCGCAATCTTGGGCCAGGTGACCCAGAGAAGGGAGCCGGTAAGCAGCTCTTCGACGTGCTCGGCTCCGCGAGGCGCCTGCGATGCGAGCAGGATAGTGGCCGCCGACGCGACGACGAAAACGATCCCGATGATCGCCTCCTGCGTGATGTAGCGGTGATTCATCCGCGTCACGCTGAACAGCGCCGCTGCGAACAGCGTCGTGAGGAGGCCGACGAGGTACGCTCCCGCCGACCCGGCCTCGAAGCCGGCAAGAGTCGCAGCCGTCCAACCGAGTGCCGCCATCTGCGCGATCGCGAGATCAACGAAGATGATGCCCCGAGCGATGACGTGGATGCCGAGGTAGGCGTGAAGGCTCAGGAGGACCAGGGCGGCGACCAGCGCCGGGAGCATCAGCTCCAACATGACTACTCTTTGTCCTCCGCGGCGCCCTGGAACGCCCCGGCCAGGCTGGATACCCAAAGATCCACCAGATCGAAATAGCCGTCCGTGCCGGGCGCTCCTCCCACGTGCTCCGGCACGATCAGAGGATCGGCTCCCGTGCGCTCAGCGACCCGTTCGACGTGATCGTGGCTGAAGTAGTTGGCCGCGAGCAACGCCGGGATGCGGTTCTCGCGCATCCAGTCCACGAGCTCACGCACGTGACCTGGGGATGGCGGGATCCCGACCTTCGCCTCGACGTACATGGCACACGGGACCCGGAAGCGGGCGCTGAAGTATGCCCAGTTCTTGTGGTAGCACGCCATGTCGCGGTCCCGGAAGGGGGCTCCGTCGGCCAGCCAACCTCCCACGTAATCGGTGAGCGGTCTGTCCTGAAAGCTCTTTTCCGCCAGGAAGTCCCACAGCCTGTAAGTGCGGGCCAGCTCGAAGAGCGTGTCGGGCCCGAAGATCTCCACGAGCTGATCGCCGTACAAGCGTCGCAGCAGGCGCTCCGCGAACCCGCGGTAGTTGGCCTCGTAGATCTCCGACCGTTCTTCATCTATCCGGCGGAGGCCGGCCAGGATGTTCTTTCCGATGATGATGGCGTTGACCGGGTCCGTGTGGATGTGCGGATTGCCGAAGACATGAACGTCGCCGGCCGTTCTCGAGACGTCGGCCGGGATGTCGAGCAGCTCGACCCCGGCGTAGGCCGCCACGAATCCGGGAGCGCCGTCCATCACCTTGGAGTTTCCCGCGCGGTCGAGCAGGGTCGGTACCCATAGCTCTAGATCGAGCCCGGTCGCCACGAAGAGATCAGCCTTCTTAATGAGCGCCGCGTAGCTCGGCCTCGGCGTCACGAAGTGGGGATCTTCGTCACCCCTGGCGATCGCCTGCACCTCGGCGAGCCCGCCCGTGATCTCTCTGGCGATCGCCGCGTAAGTCGGCAGCGTGGTGACGACTTTGAGCTTGTCCTGGGCGTCGACCTCGGCCGGGGGCGCGAGCAGATGCAGAAGGGCCGCGTAGCTTGCAGCGGCGAGAAGGCGTCGTCCATGCGACGGACCCCGGAGTCGACGCCTCGCGAGAAGCGCCAGTGTCTCGTAACAACCTGTCATCTGGCCATCCCACTTGAGCTTACGAGCCCGTCGCGATTCCAGCCAGCTCATCAGTACGTCTCGTGCTTGTGCGGACCGACGGCCCAGACCGTTTGGAAGAGCAGGGTGAAGTCCGTCGCCTCGCCGGCCCGTCTCACGATGTTGCCCTGGAGGCGCAACCGAACCCACTCGCTCTGCCACCAGGAAACGCTGGGAACGAACTGCCAGACATCCGGGCTCTGCGAATCCGGGCTTGGCGCGTAGGGATTCAGATAGTCGGCCCTGAAGCCGACCTGCCACTGGCGGGCGAACTTGTAGTGCGCCTGCCCGTAGCCGCCGTTCCCGTGCGTGACGAAGCCCTCCGCGTTTCGACGCGCAAAGTACCACTCCGCCTTGAGCTGAAGGTCCTGGTAGAGCGCGCGCGCCGGCGGTGTCCAGCGGTACGCCACGTCGACCGAGATGAGATTGCTGTTCAGATCGGCGTCGCTGTTTCTGCCGACGACTCCATTGACGCCGACCTGAAGATAGGAGGCGGGGCCGAGGTCGAAGAAGCTCTGCGTGCGCCCGAGGAAGCTCGGTTGGGAGCCGCCATCGAACAGGGCTTCGTTCGTGCCTGCCGTCAGGTCCAACCAGGTGGACTGGGTCAGCGAGCCCGCCTGCAGGAGTGGCAACGCCAGCGAGAGTCCGGTCTGGATGAGGCCGTCGTCCCCGACGAAGCTCTGGACCGGGAGCGGCCGGTCCACCTCGAGCAGCGCGTGGTTGTGCCATCGGTTGTAGAGTCCGAGCTCCTGCCGGAATTTTCCCAGCTTCAGGCTCATCCCGGCCGGCATCGCGATCCAGTCGACGTAGCCCTCCTCCAGGTCGACCCAGTTGCCGCCCTCCTCCTCGCCTTCCTCCTCCTCGCTGATTCCCGCGATCCGGAGCTCCTCCTCGCGGGAAAGGAAGATGGCGGTGCGCGCGAACGGATCGAGCGTCGCCTGGAACCCGAACTCGAACTCGCGTGGGATCGCCGTCGCGCGGGCTTCGCCGCCGCTCGGGGCGAGGATCGAGCCGACCACGTCGCCGGTCACGCTGATCTCCGGATTGAGAAGCCTCAGGTTGCGGGTGCGGCTTCCCTCCGGCTCATCCGGCTCTTCCTGGGCCGGCCCGTCTGCCTCGATCTCCCTACGCGCGGCGGCCCTCAATGCCTCGAGCTCATCCGGCTCCTCAGCCGCCGCGGCATCGCCGTCGGCCGGTTCGGTGGGGATCCCAGCGGCGACCACCGCCTGCTTCAAGCTCGAGAGCTCGGTTATCAGGCTGTCGATACGCGACTCGAGCGTGGTAATCCGCGTCAGGATGGTATCCTGTCGGGCCGCCCGTGCTTCCTCCTCGGGCTGCTGTCCGAGAACCGGTCGAGCGGCGAGCAGGATGCCCATGATCAGAACCATGCCGCCGATCATCCCACCAGATCTTCTGGGAGCCACATTTCCCCCTAGCGATTGCTTCCAAAGCTGGATCACGGCCACCGGGCCGCCCATCCGGCGACGCGGTGGAGGCTACTGAAGGGTCGCTTCTAGGCGGGGGAAGGCGGGGCGCGGGGGAGGGAAGAGGTGTGCCGCCCAAAGGCGCGCTGGGCCTCGTGGAGGAGGATGCCGGCCTTTCGTATCTCCTGCCGTAAGCAGGGGGTCGGAGACGGGCCCGCAGGGACAGCATGAGAGCTTGCGAGTTGCGAGCAGGCAGCATGGTCATGCTGGCTCGAACAACGACCGGGATCATGTGCTGCCTCGATCGAAACGATCCCGCTCCCCTCCCGTGCGTCCAGAACGGGAAGCGCGATCGAGACGCCGAGGAGCGCGAAGCTCAAAACGGCGCCGACGCCCCGTCGGAAAGGCCTGCGCGGCGTTACGATCGGTGAACGCAAATATCTCCTCGCCTGCTGGGCAACTTCAGCCTCGAGTGCGACAAAGCTCGCCAAATCTAGAGGGTCGAGGTCGCGAGCACGAGCAATCGGCCTCCCAATGGGCGCGCCATTTGGTTAAATTACCGCTGCAGGTTGGTGTAAGGCTCGTTTTTGAGCCGATAGCAAAAACGAGTGACCCGGCTCTCTCGACGGACGCCAAGCCCGGTTTGGGAAGGCGGAAAACCGGGAGGCGCGGTCTAGGCCTTGGGAAAGGGCATCATAAACCCCTTGCACTGACCTCCATAGGGCGGCGAAAGCCGCCCTATTTCACATCCCTTTTTCTGGCGTTCCGGTCCAGCCGCCGCTAGCATCGTCCATCCGGGACCGCGCGACTCCGGCCAGGGTTGGCAAGGCGCGCTCACCTCAGTCTGATAGACGGAATGCCCAAGGTCCGAGTCACTCGGCGACTGCACTTCTCGGCCGGCCATCGTCTCCACAGCCCCGACTACGACGATGAGAAGAACCGTGCCGTGTTCGGGGCGTGCAGCAACCCGAATGGGCACGGGCACAACTACGAGCTCGAGGTGACCATCGACGGGGAGATCGACCCGGAAACGGGGTACGTCCTGGACGTGAAGCGCCTGCGCGACCTCGTCAACGACCGCGTCGTGGCGGAGATGGACCACGCCAACCTGAACGTGGACGTGCCGTGGTTGCAGGGCGTCAACCCGACGGCCGAGAACCTGGCGGTGCAGATCTGGAACAGGCTGGCCGGACGGGTGGACGGAGCCCGGCTCGTCTCCGTCAAGCTCTGGGAGACGCAACGCAATCACGTGGAGTACTGCGGTGAATGATGACGGTTTGAAGCTCGAGGCTCGAGAGCCCTCCGTCTCGGCGGGCGGCGAGAGAAAGCCACAGGGAACGCACCTCTCCGATGCCAGCTTCGAGGAGCTGATCGAGGAACAGCTCAGGCGCATGGGCGAAGACCCAGATCGCCCGGGTCTTGAGCGCACGCCCAAGCGGGTAGCCGAGTCGCTCCGTTGGCTTACCCGAGGCTACAACGCTTCGGTGCAGGAGGCGATCGGGGACGGCGTGTTCGAGGAGAGGCACGACAGCATGGTGCTGGTGAAGGATATCGAGCTTTACTCGATGTGCGAGCATCATCTGCTGCCGTTTTTCGGAAAGGCGCACGTTGCCTACATCCCGGACGGGAAGATCGTCGGGCTCAGCAAGGTGCCCCGTCTGGTCGAGATCTTCGCGCGACGGCTACAGGTTCAGGAGCGTCTCACGGAGGAGATCGCCAGCGCGCTGGAGGAGGCGGTAGAGCCCCGAGGCGTCGGGGTGGTGGTGGAGGCCTACCATCTCTGCATGATGATGCGTGGCGTCGAGAAGCAGAACAGCAAGACGATCACCAGCGCGGTGCGCGGACTCTTCCGAAGCGATCCCCGGACCCGCGAGGAGTTTCTGCGGCTCGTCCTGTCACCGCAGTTCATCTCCTAGAGAGCGAGCCCGCGGCCACGATCCCGATCCACGACGAGGCGCTCCCCTGTTTATCGAGCTCGCGGAAGTTCTCGTCTGTCCCGTATGCCGTCCGCGACACGACGCGGGGACACTCCAGGGGCTCGTGGCCGTTGTCGGGGAGCTTCATGACCGGAAGGTGATCGGCGGTTGGCTCGGGTGTCCCGCCTGCGAGGCTCGCTACCCGATCCAGGACGGCGCCGTGTGCTTCGCGCTCGCGTCCCCCGAGGCTCGAGATCGGTCCGGTGGCGAACCATCGACGACCAAGACGCCGCCCGGATCGTCCGCGCCGCAGGCCGAAACGGCACTTCTCATCGCGGCGCTGCTCTCGCTCCACGAGGCTGCGGGCTACGTCCTGCTCGGCCACGGGCTGGGGACGATGGCCGAGGAGCTCTCGAGGCTGGCGCCGGCGAGCGAGATCGTCGCTCTCCGGGGTCCGGAGGAGGGATCGGTTTCGCCGCCGTTCGCGGGCGTGACTCGCCTGTCCGACACGCTGGAGGGGTCGCTGCCTCTCCGCACGGCCAGCATTACCGCCGCGGCCATCCTCGGCGCGAGAGAGGATGTCATCGCCGAGGCCGCGCGTGTGCTGAGACCCGCCGGACGCCTGGCCGTCCTCGGATCCGGCACGGCAGAGGAAGAGGCGGTCCTCTCGCTTCTCCGGAGTGCCGGCCTGGACCTGATCGTCGTCGATCCACGGGCGATCGTCGCCCGACGCGTCTGAGCCGTGTCTCCGATTGCCGTGCCAGGATGCCGGATCTAGTTTCGTCGCGAGCCATGGCCGCTGGCAGGCCGCGGGCGATCCGCCTCCCTCCAACCGACGAGAAGCGCAGCTGAAGATGGCCTGGTGGAAGTTCTGGGACGACGACAGACACAGCCTCAAAGAGAAGCCCGATTACTACGAAGAGGGTGTGCAGTTGGCGCGTCAGGATCGACTGCACGACGCCCTCACATCCTTTCGACTCGCCCTCAAGGAGCGCTCCGACGACGTCGCATCCATGGAGCAGATGGCCGTCATCCAAACTCGGATGGGCCTGCCCGACGACGCCGCGAAGATGTACGAGAGGGCGCTCGAGCACAGGCCGGGCAGCGCTTCCGCGCACTACGGACTGGCGTTCGTTCAGCTGAACCGCGGCGAAATCGCGAGCGCGGTCGATCACCTCGAGCGCTTTCTGGACTCGGACAAGCCGGGCGGGACCGAGGTGGAGCAGCGCGTCGACCATGCCCGGGCCACGCTGGCCCAACTGCGCGGTGGAGACGCTGAAGGGGAGGCGTAGTGCCGGCTGACACCGACACCCCCCGGCGACGTCCGGATGGATCAGCGGCAGACATTCCTCCGGGGACGCTCGTCGACCTTTACCTCGACTCCATTCGGGAGCATCCGGACGCCACGGCTTTGGTTGTGAGGCGCGGCGGGGCGGAGTGGGAGCCCCGGACGTACCGACAGGTCTCGGAGATCGTCCGCGACCTTTCGCTGGCTCTCCGGTCTCTGGGACTCGAGAGGGGCGATCGGGCGGCGATCATCTCGGCGACGCGCTACGAGTGGGCTGTGCTCGATTTCGCCATGGTCATGGCGGGTGTCGTCAGCGTACCCGTCTACGACTCGCTGACTGCCGAGCAGATCGCCTACATACTGAGGGACGCCGGAGCCCGTGCCGCCTTCGTGGCCGACGCGGACCAGCTGGCCAAACTGGTCGAAGCCGCCAACCACACGCCCGACCTGAAGCACGTCATCCCGTTCGATCCTGTTGGCTCCCCTGATGTTCCCTTCGAGCTGATCTCGTGGGAGAGCTTCGAGGCCCGAGGGCGAGGCGAGGCTGATCTCCGCGACGCATACGAGACCTACGCGCGGCAGACGAGTCCCGGCGACCTCGCCACGCTGATCTACACTTCGGGAACGACCGGCCCACCAAAGGGCGTCATGCTCTCCCATGACAACCTGTTCAGCAACACCGTCCTGGCCTCCCGGCGGCTCGACCTTGGCCGGTCCGACATGGTGTTGGCCTGGCTGCCCATGTCGCACGTGTTCGAGCGCACGGCGGGACACTTCTGCACCTGGCACTGCGGCGCGCCCCGCGCGTTCGCGGAGTCGGTGGAGACGGTCCCGCGGGACATGGTGGAGGTGCGACCCACCTTCATGGCGGCGGTTCCTCGTTTTTACGAGAAGGTCTACGATGCCACGGTGGCGGCGGCGACGTCGGCGGGCGGAGCGAAGGAGCGGATCTTCTGGTGGGCTAAGGCTGTCGGCGAACGCGCCGCGGAAGCCGTTCTGGCCGGACGGAGCCCCGGTCCATGGCTGGCGTTTCAGTACAAGGTCGCCGACCGGCTCGTCTTTCAGAAACTGAGGATCCGAACGGGTGGGCGGATCCGTTACTTCGTGAGCGGAAGCGCACCCCTCTCGGCGCGGATCGCCAGGTTCTTCTGGGCATCCGGCTTGCCGGTGCTGGAGGGCTACGGGCTGACGGAGTCCTCGCCCGTCATCTCGATCAACCCGATGGAAGCTGCTCGGCTGGGCACCGTCGGAACCCCGATCGACGGCGTGGAAGTGCGGATCGCGGACGACGGGGAGATCCTCTGCCGCGGGCGAAACGTGATGCTGGGATACTACCGGAACGACGAGGCCACGAGGGAGGCGATCGAGCCGGACGGCTGGCTTCACACGGGCGATATAGGCGAACTGGATCAGGACGGCTACCTGCGGATCACCGACCGGAAGAAGGAGCTGATCGTCACCTCTTACGGCAAGAACGTGGCTCCCCAGCCGATCGAGGAGACCCTCAAGCGCAGCCGGCTCGTGGATCAGGTCATCCTGGTGGGAGATGGACGCAAGTTCATAATGGCGCTCGTCGTACCGGAGTTCGAACGGCTGGCGGAATGGGGTCGGAGCGAAGGGCTCGACTTCTCTCGTCCGGAAGAGCTCACTCGGCAGCCGGCTGCGGCCCGACATATCCTGGCGGAGATCGATCGAGAGCTTCAGGAGTTCTCCGGCTACGAGAGGCCGAAACAGGTCATCCTGTTGGACGAGCCGTTCACGATCGAGGCGGGCACGCTCACGCCCACCCACAAGGTCCGCCGGAAGGTCGTGGCCGAGCGGTACGCCGATCGGATCGAGCGGGTGTACGAAGAGGCCCAGCGAGTGGCGGCCGACTCCCCGCCATGACAACCGCGGACGCGGGGATCGTCATCGTTCTCGTCACCGGTCCGGACCGGGAGACGCTGGTCGAGATCGGCCGTCGGGTCGTCGAGAATCGCCTCGCCGCCTGCGCGAACGTGCTGGATGGCGTCTCCTCCGTATATCGCTGGAAGGGTGGCATCGAGGAGGCCGGCGAGGCGCTCGCGATCCTGAAGACGACACAGGCGCGCACGGGGCCTCTGGAAGATTCCGTCCGTGCCCTGCATCCGTATGAGGAGCCGGAATTCATCGTCGTTCCGGTTCTCGGAGGATCCGACAGCTATCTCGAATGGGTGGCGCGCAGCGTAGCGGAGAGCCCAGAGGACTGAGCTTGGCCAAAAAGAAGAAGAGCGAGGCGTCGATCGTGGACGCGGGTGGAAACAGCGCACCCGTGGCCGAGGCGCCGAACGAGGACTCTGGAGCTGTCGCCGGCGAGGCCACGACCGTCGCTCGCGAGGCCGGGCCGGAGGCCAGCAAAGCCGGGCCGGAGGCAGGCGCCGACGAGCCCGAGGCCACGGATGACGCATCCGCTGCCGATGCCGCTGCGTCACCGGCTTCGGATGACGCATCCGCAGCCGACGGCGACGAGCCAGCCGAGGAGAGTGAGTCGGAAGGCGACGCGTCGGCAGCGGCCGGAGATGACGAGCCGAAGCCGGTTTCGCGGAGGAAGCAGCAGGAGGAGCTGTACCGGAAGGCGAGGGATCTCGCCGAAGAGGGCAAGCTCCGAGATGCCGCACGCGGGTACGCCGAGCTCCTCGCCATCAACCCTCGTCACCTCAAGGCGCGCAACAACCTCGGCTTCGTCTACGACCGGCTGGGTGAGCCGGAGCTGGCGCTCAAGGAGTACCGGGGGGCAGCCGAGCTCGATCCGGAGAACGTCCACCTTCTGTCCAACGTTGGCGCCGTCCTCGCCGTACTGGGCCGCTACGATGAGGCTGAGTCCGAGCTCCGGCGGGCGCTTCGCCTTGAGCCCGGGAGCGTGGATGCCCACCTAAACCTTGGCCTCGTGTATTTCCGGCGCGGGCTCTACGGGGATGCGGCGGAGGGCTTCCAGCGCGCCATCGAGCTGGATCCGGAGAGCGCCGCGGCCTACGTCTACCTGGGCGAGTCGTTCAACTACCTGGCGCGCTGGGAGGAGGCGCTGGATGCTCTGCGCACGGCCGTGGAGCTCAAGCCGAGCACGCGCGCCTACTACGTCATGGGCATCGTCTACGACCGGCTGCAGCAACCCGATCGGGCCGCCGAGATGTACCGTCGCTCCCGCGAAAACTCGAGCTGAACCGCCGAGCCGATCCGGATCATGATCAGCCGATCAGGATCGTGATCCCCACGAGTATCGTGCCGATGACCCCGCCGAGTACGTAGCCGAGACGCACGATCAGCTTCAGCTCCTGCTCGGTCACCGAGCGGACCAGATTCTCGAGCTGAGCGAGAGGGTAATCTCGGATCTTCTCTTCGACCCTTTCGGCGACGCGCACGCGCGAGGCGATCTCGGGAACCTGCCGAGTGATCCAGCTCCAGATGTGCGGGGACAGAGTGCCGCCCAGCCGAGCGGCCGCGTCCTCTCCCAGAAGATGACCCGGTTGTCCGATGGGCCGCGTCAGAGCCCACCTCACGGTCGGTTCTCTCGCCGCTTCGATCAGCTGCCGGCCCGGCTCGGTCCCAAGCGCAGCGGCGATCCAGCTTCCGAGGCGTGCCGCCGGAAGGGTGCGGAGCGCATCGGCCCAACTGCGATCTCCGACGCGTGACATCGTCTCCTCGGCTTGATCGAGGAGGAACTCGCGGGCCGACGGATCGCGCGCCGTCCCTATGATCCACTCCGCCAGGGCCTCTCGAGCGCTCTCCACCTGGGGTTCGTCGGGGCTGCCGAGGACGCCCACGATCGGTCGCCGCAGGAACTCGACGATCGTCTCGTTTACCCCCCTCGCGATGGCGTTCTGGATCTCTGATTCACGAAGCAACTCGCTCAACCGGTCGGCGCCTTCGGCCTCGAGCGTGTCGATCACGCGAAGGACGGTCTCCTCCGTGATGATCAGCTTGGCGATCACCCGTTGGTGGAAACGCAGGTCGGACATGAACCGGTCCAGGAGCTGCCGCACCACCTTCTCGACGCGCTCCCTGGCCTCGGGATCCTCGAGCAGGCGGCCCAGCTTCTCCATCGCCAAGGGGAGATAATCCTGCGTGGCGTGTTCGACCGCTGCTACGAGCCGCGCCGGGATGATCTCCTCGAGCGTACGGCCGGGCCGAAGCAGCTCCGTTCCCAGCCGTTCGAGCTGGCGGTCCACCGTCGTCTCGAGTGCGGGCGAGTCGACTAGCTCGCCGAGCCACTCCCCGGCTCGTTCGCGCAGAGCGTGGACCCTCTCTTCGTCGAGTGTCTCGGATAGGCGCTCGTCTTCCAGGAGGTCGGCCGAAGCCTCGAGCAACCGCTCGGCTTCCGCCGCGAAGCCCGGGGAGTCCAGTCCGGAGATCGCCCGCCCGACGAGCTCGTCGAAGACCTGACCCAACAGGGTCTCGGCTTCCTCGAGCATGCGTTCGGGGAGGATCTCGGACAGGGCGGGGTGTTCCTCCTCGATCAGATCCTCGAGGATCTCCCGGATTCTCGTCTCGAAGGTCTCCCGCAGCTCCTCGTCCTGGAGTTCCGCTGCCAGGTCCTCGGCCGTGAGCAGCCGGGTCCCCACCGCCCGTCCGATGGTGCCGGCCAGTCGCGCCTGGTTCTTGGGCAGAGCTCCCTGCATCCATGAAATGGCTCGACCGAACAGGCGTGGCGGTTCGTATGGATGGAAGAGCATCCAGATGGCCACGCGGTTGGTAACGCCGCCAGCCAGGGCGCCGAAGAAGATCGTCAGAAGGGCGCGAGCCCAGGTCATCAGCTTCGGCTTTCCACGCCGAGGCCCGAGGCGGGCTGCCCGTTGCCCAGGATCTCGAGTCTTCCCTGGATGGCGAAGGGGTGGGGCGTCCGCTCGTTTCGGAGGCCTCCAGCCGCGGAGTCCTCCGGCAGCGGCTCCATGCGGAAGCGGGCCGTGACCCCGGCCTCGGGAAGCTCGATGAGCCAGCGTGCCAGCGCCCGGCTCACATCCTCCGGAGGCCGCACGAGCACCTCCGTCCACTCGTTGCCGATCGAGCCCACCCAGGTCCAGGCTATCGCCGTCGAGTCCGGGTCGTCGGCATCTCGTGCGACGAGAAGCCCGTTGTTGAGTGAGTCGACCAGCAGGAACAGCTGCGCCCTGAGGCCCACCACCATCGATGCCGGCAGGCTGTCGGAGCCTGCGTTCGGAGCGGTGTCCGCGGAGGCCTCCGTCCGGAGGTGCGCGGACCGCCGCAACACGAGCAACCCGTTTTGCAGGGAGTCGCCCTGCTGTACCTGGGCGAGCAACAGAGCCTCCCTCTGGCCGGTCTCGCCCGTCCATTCGGCCACCAGCTCACCTGGCGTCAGCCGGAACTCGCTCGAATTGTCCCGATACACCAGGCCTGCGACCTCGCCTCCCGCCGCGGCCATCACTCGCCAGGGGCCGCCCGGAAGGACTCTCCAGGCCGCCCTCGGGACCGGCAATCTGTCACGAAGGGGGGCCAAGGGCTGCCACGAGCCGCCGCTCTCCAGCCAGCCGCCGTAGGATCGCTCCAGGTAGTTCTCCGAAGTCTGGTGGACGAACCTCGCGAACAGCCGCAGCGGCCGAGGCGCGAAGCCCACGAAGGCCATCTCAGTGGAGTACTCGGCAGGCGAAATCGCCACCCGCTCCGCTTCCGTCGACACATCGGGAGGGACTTCCTGCGGAGGCTCGACCTCCTCGGAGCACGCCAGCGCGAGCGCCAGGGCGGGCAGATAGGCGAGCGTCGCGCGCCGCGGCGGAATGGACCGCCGCTGTCGAGGAGAATCGAGTGTCATCAGAGCCTCGGGTTCGCGCCGAACGCGGCCGGCGGCAAGCGTCGAAGTGCGGACCGCAACATACGTTCGCGGCCTACCGCCTCGCACGGGGCACGCCTATCTTGCCGGCCACCGCAGGCCATCTTCGTAAACCCATCGGCGAGAAGGAGCATGCAACTCTATACGAAGATCGCGATCGCCCTGATTCTCGGCGCTCTCGTCGGGATGGGTGCGAACATCTTCGACGTGGAGTGGCTCGTCACGGCTCTCACCGCCATCGAACCGGCCGGCACCGCTTGGATTCGCCTCATCACCATGGTGGTCATACCCCTCGTCGTGGCCAGCCTCGTCGTCGGCACCGCGACCCTCGGGGACATCACCAAGCTCGGCCGGATCGGCGGGAAGACGATGGTCTACTACCTGACCACGACCGCGATCGCCGTCACGATCGGCCTGCTGGTGAGCAACCTGATCTCTCCAGGCTCCCACATGGATCCGGTCGCCCTGGAAAGCCTCCGGTCCACCTACCTCACCGAGGGCGAGAGCCGCGTCGAGATCGCTCAGCAGGCTCCCGGCCTCGTCGAGGTGCTGCTGGAGATGATCCCACGAAACCCGGTCCAAGCGATGGCCTCCGGGGACATGCTGCCGATCATCTTCTTCGCGATCTTTTTCGGGGCGGCCATGTCGGTCCTCCCGGAGAGGCGCAAAGCCCCGCTGCTCGGCGTCTTCGAGGGAGTGAACGACGCGGCGATGGTGATGATCCACTGGATCATGAAGCTCGCGCCCTACGCCGTCTTCGCTCTGATCGGCGCGGTGATCGCCCGCTTCGGGGCGGATGTGTTGGGGAGCCTCCTCGTTTACGCGCTCACCGTGTTAGGAGGGCTGGCGCTGCACGTGATGCTCACCTATTCGACCGCGTTGCGCTTCCTGGCTCGCGTGAAGCCGCTGGCCTTCTTCCGACGCATACGCGAGGTACCCCTGATCGCGTTCTCGACCTCGAGTTCCAACGCGACGCTGCCTGTGACGATGGAAGTGGCCGAGGAGAAGCTGGGCGTGAGCAAGGAAGTCTCGAGCTTCGTGCTACCGCTCGGCGCGACGATCAACATGGACGGCACCGCGCTCTATCAGGCCGTGGCCACCATGTTCATCGCTCAGGTCCTGGTCGGAGACATCTCCGTGGTCGCGCAGCTGGGCATCGTCCTGACGGCGACGCTGGCCTCGATCGGCGCGGCCGGCGTGCCCTCGGCGGGTATCATCATCCTGATTGTCGTGCTGCAGCAGGCTCTTCCGCCGGGTGTGGATCCCGCGATCGGCATCGCGCTCATCCTTGGCGTCGACCGGATTCTGGACATGTGCCGGACCGCCGTGAACGTGACCGGAGATCTGACCGCCGCCACGGTGATCTCCCGCTCCGAGGGGGGGGTGCTGCTGGCGTCGTCCGATGAGGTTCCCGTCGCTTCCGGCGCCTGACCGAGGCGAGGCTCAGCGACCGGAGCGAACCGCGGGGCCGACGGTACCGTCGAGACGCTGAAGCAAGCGCTCGATCCGCCTCCTGTTCACGCCCAGGTCCCCTTTTCCGACTCGCGACTCCGAGCGAGCCTCCACGCGGGTCAGCCCGTTCTCGTCCAGGGAAACCCAGATCGTGAGGTCGTCTCGAAACCGGAGCACGGGGGCCGCGCACATCACGGTCATCAGCCCGAGCTCCTCGTCGGCGTGAACGAGCTTCCAGCCGCGCCGTTGATGGATCAGGTTGAGAAGCGAATCCCAGGCGTCGGCGAACGGGGCGGCGTAGAGCCGGAAGTCGGGCCCATCGGGGGTCCGCGTGTCCGCCACGTTCTCCGTCAACCAGCGCGAAAGAGTGGGCTTGGTCATGTCGTCCGTGTGAGCCGCCTGCGTCCTCGGATTCGGTTGCTGGCGAACTTCGGCTCGGGTACGTTGCCGAGTCGTCGGTCGCTCAGGACGGAGCGGTCTACCGGAAGCTCCGCGCGACGGGTCCCTCCGACATCCGCGTGTGCGTCAGTCCGCGACGCGATGAACGCTACAGGCCCCGAGAAACAAACAACGAGAACGGCATGCAAGCCATTATACCACTGGCAGGAAAGGGGACGCGAGTAAGGCCCCACACGCACTCGACGCCCAAGCCGCTGCTCCGGGTGGCGAACAGGCCGGTGCTCGAGTACGTGGTCGATCAGCTCGTCGACGTCGGAGTGAAGGAGCTTATCTGCATCACCGGCCACCTGTCGGATCAGATCGAGGAGTATCTGGACCGTGAGTATCCGGATCTCCAGAAGCGATACGTGGAGCAGGTCGAACAGCGTGGGACCGCGGACGCGATCCGCCTCGCCGCGCCGTTCGTCTCCGGTCCCGTCCTTATCGTCTTCGTCGACACGATCTTCGACGCGGACCTGTCCGTCATCAAGTCACGGTCTGGCGATGCCGGCATCATCTGGGCGAAGGAGGTCGAGGATTACCAGCGCTTCGGCGTGATCGTCACGGACTCCGATGGGTATATGAAGCGGATCGTAGAGAAGCCTTCGGATCCGATATCTCGCCTCGCGAACATCGGTGTCTACTACATTCGCGATCACCAGCTGATGTTCGAAGGAATCGAGCACGTAATGGCCGCGGAGACTCCGCTCGGGGAGTACTTTCTCACCGATGCCTTCCAGTACATGATCGATCGTGGCGCCAGGATCTTCACCGCCGAGGTGGCAGGCTGGTACGATTGCGGCAAGATCGAGGCACTCCTCTCCACGAACCGGGAGATGCTGGCTCGATCGATGAGTCCCGGCGGCGAGCTCGTCGGGATCGCCGAAGATGTGATCCTGGAGGGAGCCGAGTTGGGGCCCAACGTGAGCATCGCCCGGGGTAGCGTGGTGCGGCGAAGCCGCCTGCGGAACTGCATCGTGGGGGCCGACAGCACGATCGAGGAGTGCGATTTACGGGCCTCGGTCATCGGCGACAACGCGAGCGTCGTTGGGATTACGGGCACGGTGAACCTGGGAGATCACTCGGAAGTTACTGTCAGAAAACACGTTGAGGCGAACGAGAGAGCCGGCGAAGGGCAGGAATGAGCATGGAGTCTCAGGACCTCATATACGATTGGAACGAGCTTCCCGGGAGCTTCGACTTCTCGGAGGTGCGGGTCGAGCTCGATGACGAGACACTGCGCGATGGGCTCCAGAACCCGACGGTAAAGGACCCGCCGCTGGCCCAGAAGCGAAAGCTCCTCCACCTCATGGTGGAGCTCGGGATCCAGGCGGCGGATATCGGCCTCCCGGGTGCGGGGCCTCGAGCGCGCGAAGCCGTGCTCGGGCTCGCCAAGGAGATCGTCGACAACGATTTGCCGATCTCCGCCAACTGCGCCGCGCGTACGGTCAAGGCGGACATCGAGCCGATCGTCGAGGTCTCGCAGGCCACGGGGCTGCGATTCGAAGTGGGCGCCTTCCTCGGCAGCTCGCCGATTAGGAAGTACGCGGAGGGTTGGCAGTCGAGCATGCTTCGCCGCGCCACGGAAGAGGCCGTGACCTTCGCGGTCTCCGAGGGCCTCGATGTCATGTATGTCACCGAGGACACGACACGGTCTCAGCCGGAGACGCTCCACGAGCTGTACACCACGGCGATCGAATGCGGGGCAGGGCGCATCTGCCTCGCCGACACGGTGGGCCACGCCACGCCGCACGGCGTCCGCCAGCTCGTACGTTTCGCCAGGGAGCTGGTGAAGGACACCGGAGAAGACGTGAAGGTCGATTGGCACGGGCACCGCGACCGAGGACTTGGTTTGGCGAACTGCCTGGCAGCGATCGAGGAGGGGGTGGACCGCGTGCACGCGACGGCGCTCGGCATCGGCGAAAGATGCGGCAACGCGGAGATGGATCTGCTTCTGGTAAACATGAAGCTGCTCGGGATGCACGACGGCGACCTCACGCGCTTGCCCGAGTATTGCGGCCTGGCTGCCAAGATGTGCGGCGTGTCGATCGGTCACGCCTACCCGGTGGTGGGCGACGATGCCTTCAGGACGGGGACCGGCGTCCACGCAGCAGCGATCATCAAGGCGATCCGTATGGGAGATCCTTGGCTGGAGGACCGTGTGTACAGCGGTGTCCCGGCCTCCGAGGTCGGGCTCAAGCAGAAGATCGAAGTCTCCCCCGTATCGGGCCTCAGCAACGTCCGCTACTGGCTCGAGGAGCACGGCTACGATCCGGAGGACGAGCGTCTCTGCGCCGCCGTGTTCGATCTTGCCAAGAGAAGCGATCATACGTTGACGGAGTCGGAGATCAACGAGGAGGTCGAGCGGGCGCTCGCCGAGGCGACGACGGCCTGACCGCGCCCGGAGCCGCCGGCGTGGGTGGCGCTCCGCGGGTGATCGCGCACCGAGGAGCGGCGGCCGAAGCCCCGGAGAATACGATCGAGGCGTTCGATCTCTCGGTGTGCCTGGGTGCGGACGCGCTGGAGCTGGATGTCCAGCAGGCCGGGGACGGCACGCTGGTCGTGATCCACGACTCCACCGTGGACCGCACGACGGAGGCGGATGGCCCGGTCGCCGGCTTCAGCGGTGCGGAGCTAGGCCGACTGGGCGTTCCTGCTCTCGAAGAGGTACTGCAGCGGTACGCCGGGCTCGAGATCACGGTGGATGTGAAGGCGGCCTCCGCGACCGCCGAGGTCGTGGCGCTTATCGAGCGTCTGGAGCGCACGCCTCGCACTATCCTGTACGTGGAGGAAGGCACGAGCCTCGGCGCCTTTGCGACGTATGGGGGGCGAAGGGCGACGTCCAGCCGACAGGCCGCCTGGTTGGCCGTTGAGCTCGCGGACGCCGCCGGCACCAAGTTGCCGGAAGGCTTTCCGGAAGTCGTCCACGCTCCGCTGGATGGGCCCGACGGACCGATCGTGACGGCCGATCTCGTCGCCGCGGCCCAACGCGTCGGTCGCACGGTCCAGGTGTGGACGATCGACGACCCGGGCCGAATGCGTCAGCTGTGCCACTGGGGTGTAGACGGGATCATCACGAACGACGTGCGTCGGGCGGTCGAGCTGTTGAAGGAGGACGATGAAGCGAGCTGACGATCTGCGGTGCTGCGCGATCGCTCTGGCGGCCTTGCTGTTCTCGGGTGAATCGCTGGTCGGCCAGGATCTGGAGCCGGTTCCCACGTTCGCGCCCGGGGGTAACGCGGTACTGCTCCCCATTCAGTCGGTGCAGCCTCTTCCCTCGGGGGCGTATCCCGGGGGCGTGCGCTCTCAGCGAGAGGCCCGCGAAGCGCTCACGGCGGAGTTCAGTTTCGCTTTCGAGGAGGCGGAGGAAGGCGCGGGCACCTGGAAGCTGCCCGCCGACGTGGTCCGTGTGATGGGTCGGAATCCGACACTTCACGTGGATCCCATGCACCTGGCCTACCAGGGCTTGATCTCCAAGCCGAAGGATCTGAAGCGATATCAGGTATATGAGCCGCTTCACGGCCAGCTGCGGGCGATCAGTGCCATGTTCGACACCCGACACATGGTTCTTCCGCTCCAGGTGGCCTATGAGCCCTACGATCCAGAGGCGATACTCGACGGTGATGAGGATGCGCCGCCGCCACCGGAGCCCGTGAGCGTCGAGACCGCCGATCCCGACGAACCGATCGGACGAGCCGTTCTCGTTCTCGTCCTCATCGACATTCGCCGGAGCCAGGTGCTCTGGCACGGAGAGGTGCGCGGCGATCCCGCCCCGATCGACTCTTCGGCGCTCTTCGCCACGCTGGCCGCGAGATTGGCGGATTGGCTCGTTCTCTTCTGAGCGGTTGAGACGTGAAGAGTCGTGCGCGTCGTCTGTCGATTCTCCTCGCAGCGGCGTTCTGCACGTCCGCCTGCACCGCCGAAGCGAGCCGGCTACCCGCGGCGGAGGAGCTCTCCGGACTCTACGGCGGGGATGCCGTGTTGCGTATGAACGGCAACGTCGTGGATGTCCAGGTTTCACAGGATCCCGCGCAGATCCGACATGGAGGAACTCTGTGGGCGAAGGTCGGACCGTACATCTTCCTCTTCTCGCCCCAGACGCAGGAGGTCTTCGAGCGCTTCCCCGCGGTTGCCGCCGTGCGAGTCAGGACGTTCGCGAACCAGGTCCAGCTCGCGGAGGCGATGCTGAAGCGGGATGAGCTGAACTCCGTGACGTGGCGGGAGGCGAACCGGAGAGTCGCGAAGGCACGGCTCGAAGGGACCCGGAGTCCGGGTCATCTGGAGGCGCTCGTCCGGTACGGGGAGGATCATACGGAGTTCGAGTACGCGCCACGATTCAGAGAGGATTGAGGATGGCGCAGGCATCCGACCGGCTCGAGACGGCCAAACAGGAAGGGGGGTGGCGCCTCCGATCGCACGGTGAGTCCGCCCGCTGCCGGGCATGTGGCCGCGCTTACCCGGAGCTGGAGTTGGATGAAACCAGCTGGTGCCGCTCCTGCGCGGCCGACCTGGACCGGAAGACGCGCTGGGCCCCACACCTGATTGCCGCCTTCATCGTTATCCCCTTCGCCATCTGGGTCGTGCTCGGAGGCCAGTTTGCGGTCCTGCCGCGTTACGCCTGGCTGATACCGCTCGCGGCGGCCTACTATCTGGGCTTCAGGATCGGCCGCGAGGTCGTGAAGGGATACGGACGCTGGCGTCGGGCGAGCGTCGTGGGCCCGGTGGGCTCGGAGGGGTCGGAATGAGGCGGTGGACCCAGAACGCCGTGCTGGTCGCGGCCGGCGGTGGATTCATGCTGGGCCTCGTGTTCCTGGCGAACCCCGGGCATTACGGAGCGGTCGGCTCTCTGGCGGGGGGCGTCCTCTCGGCCGGGATGGTGGTCGTGGCGATCCGAGCATATCGGACAGATTGAGGACCCTTGGACCGGAGCGAGAATAGGTGAGCTTCGAAGGCGTCGATTACTTCGAGATGGATGGCCTCCTCAGCGACGAGGAGCGCGCTGTGCGAGACATGGTCCGTGATTGGGTCGAGAGCGAGCTGGTCCCGATCATCGAGCACCACTACGTCGAGCATTCCTTTCCGCATCAGCTGGTTCCGCAGATGGCGGAGCTCGGCTTCTACGGCGCCAACCTGCCCGAGGAGTACGGGTGCGCGGGCCTGAACAACGTCGCCTATGGGCTCATCATGCAGGAGCTCGAGCGCGGCGACTCAGGGATCCGGTCGTTCTGCTCCGTGCAGGGTGCTCTCGTCATGTACCCGGTCTTCCAGTTCGGCTCCGAGGAGCAGCGCCTCGAGTGGTTGCCCAAGCTGGCCAGTGGAGAGCTCATCGGATGCTTCGGCCTCACGGAGCCCGATTTCGGCTCCAACCCGGGAGGGATGCTCACCCGTGCGGTCAAGGACGGCGGCGACTGGGTGCTGAACGGATCCAAGATGTGGATCACGAACGGCTCGATGGCCGATGTCGCGATCGTCTGGGCGAAGACGGGCGAGATCGACGACGAGAAGTCGATTCGGGGCTTCATCGTCGAAACCGACCGGGATGGGTTCACCGCCAAGGACCAGGAGGGGAAGCTCTCCCTGCTCGCCTCCGACACGAGCGAGCTGGCGCTGCAGGATGTGCGGGTGCCGGACGCCAACCTGCTGCCGAACAGCGGCGGTCTGAAGAGCCCCCTCATGTGCCTCACGCAGGCGCGCTACGGGATCGCCTGGGGGGCGATCGGGGCCGCGATGGCCTGCTACCGCGAAGCCGTCGAGTACGGCACCAGCCGAGTGCAGTTCGAGAAGCCGATCGCCGGCTACCAGATCCAGCAGGTGCGGCTGGCCGAGATGCTCACGGAGATCACCAAGGCACAGCTCCTGGCCCTGCAACTCGGGCGGCTCAAGGACGCCGGACGGGCCCGGCCGCAGCAGGTCTCCCTCGCGAAGCGCAACAACGTGAACATGGCGTGCGAGTGCGCCCGCGAGGCGCGCCGGCTGCTGGGTGCCAATGGCATCCTGGTCGAGTACTCCGCGATGCGGCACATGGCGAACCTCGAGTCGGTCTACACCTACGAGGGCACGCACGACATCCACAGCCTGATTCTCGGGCACGATATCACGGGCATTCCGGCTTACAGCTAGCGGCCGGCCCCCGGGAGGGGGCGGCGGTGCTTCCACCCGCGGAGCTGGCGGACGCCTCTTCTTCGGAGCCTCCTCGCTTCGCTGCGGGGTCTCCTCAGGGCGTCCGATGCTCGCTCTGGAAGCACCGCCGCCCCGAAAGGCGGCCGGGATCGGCTGAGCGGGTTTGCGGTGAGCGATTGTCCGGTCGGCCGGACTGAGGCGCCCGGGTAATCAGGGGCAAAGAGGAAGGGGCCTTCGGCGGTGTGCGGAAGGCCCCTTGGTCGTTCAGGCCGCTTAGGGCCTGTGTCGGAGGATCATCCGATCACTGGCACTCGCCCATCTCGTGCTCCTTGTGCATCTCCTTGCACATCTCGCACTTCTCGCCGTCCCCATGCATCTCCTTGCACATTGCGCACATCTCGTGGCCCCCATTGGCGGCGACCGGAACCATGATGTGGGCGTAGGGGGTCCCGGCCCACATCACCCAGGGTCCACCGGACTCCGGGTCGGTCGTGATGCCGGCCAAGGCCTCGGTGTTCGGCGCGATCACCATGAGATGCGGTCCGCCGACGACCCAGTCGTCGGTCTCGCCCTCCGCGTAGGGATCCGAGTTGCTAGCGCCCGAATCGCCGGCCAGCATGTAGGCGATGCCGACGCGGTCGATGTTCACGGGCTGCTTGTTCATCCAGGCCCCTGCCCAAGCCAGCCAGGGCTCGTCGAAGCACATGGGCGCCTTCTCGAACTGCGCCGGCGTCGGGAAGCAGGTCCAACCGTTGTCGCCCTCCTTGAGAACGTTCTGCTCCCAATCCACCACGGTGGCCCCTTTTGCTATCTCGGGCGTCGCGGCGCTGAGCGCGTCGTGGATCATCGCCGTCGCATCGGGCGACTCGTGCGCGGCTTCCTGCGCGAGCAGAGGTGCTGCCGTGAAGAGGAGCAGGAGCGCGAGGGTCGGAAGACGGAGAATACTGCAGGACATGGGACCTCCCTTTTGGGGGAACTCATCTGGCGTACCGGTCTGTTACGGGGGGTCAAGATAGAGAGGGGCAAGCCGAACCAGCAACGGCCGGAACAGAAACGTCTATATGTCAGCCGGTTACGTGCCGGAAGATGGAAGCGCCGCAGGTTTCTGTTCGATGAGGGTTTCGACAAACTGCTGCTGCTCCTCCACCCGCTCGAGCCGGTCGTCGACCGAATCCAGTAACAGGCGAAAACCCTCCATGTCGGCCCGGAACCGCGCGATCTCATCCTCGGAGGCACCCTCTGATCGCTTGATCCGGATCCATTGATCGAGCGCGCCGCCGAGGCGCTTGGTGATGGGTAGCAACAGGATGAAGCCGCCGATGCTCAGGGTGAGAAGCAGGGCCAGCACCATCCCGAGGATGGCAATGCCGTCGCCAGGGCCGAACATGGTCTACCTCCCGAGAGCCGGTACCAACACGCGCGTGCTTCCCACTACGTTGTCTCCGGAAGGCGTGTTTCGCGAGACGTGCCCGACGCCGAGAGGCTCGAGCTAGCCGTGCCGGATGCCACTTCTTGTCGTGCCGGGCGTGCCGGGCGTACTACTGTAGAGTTTCCGCTCCCACCCGCGCCCGTAGCTCAACTGGATAGAGCGTCGGACTTCGGATCCGAAGGCTGGGGGTTCGAGTCCTCCCGGGCGTACTCTCGTAAGGCTCTGCCTTACATGGCTGTCCGCCTGTTGCCAGCAGCTACCTCGCTCTTGCCTGAGGTAGCGTTTGGGGTAAGCCCTTCTTCGCCATCTAGCTTCGGGGCGTCAAGGAAGACCCGTATTAGAGTGCCCTGGTCCGGCCTCTGATACGACTGGAGCAGCGTGTTGTGGGTCCTCCCAGCCACCAGCCGCCGCAACGTCTGCTAAGGGCATTCCCTTCCGCTCAGTTGCCCACTTCCGACGGCAAGCGTGCCATAGACTACCGCGCTGAGGCTCAAGACCGGCAAGCTCATAAGCCCGCCTGAGACATCGGCTCATTACCGACACATCCCCTGGCTTGGGGAAATTGCGCGTGGAGGTCGCAGTAGTCCTTTTTGCCGTTCTTCCGTGAAGTACTCTCGGAGGGCTTCTTCCGTCGAGGTCGGCATGGGCTAAGTTCCAGCGGGAGGCTCAAGCGTGCTCGATCTCGCCAACATAGTCGCCGACTTCGCTTCCGGGCTCAAGCGAGCCGACGCAAAGCGTCCGCTGGCCCGCCAAGAAGTCCTTGGCTGTCTATGATCCGACGATGACACTCTGGGCAATCACCTCTTATTGGAACGCTGCTGGTTTCGCCCGGCGGCTGAAGAACTACCGGACGTTCCGCGAGAATCTCAACGCCCCACTGTTGACGGTGGAGCTTTCGTTCAGTGATGAGTTCGAGCTTGCCTCGCCTGATGCCGATGAGCTGATCCAGATAAAAGGTCGCAGCGTGCTCTGGCAGAAGGAGCGCCTTCTCAATATCGCAGCCCAGGCGTTGCCCGATTCCTGCGAAAACGTTGCCTGGCTGGATTCCGACATCCTGTTCGACGACCGGGACTGGTCATCTCGTGCGAACAAGGCGCTCCAGCACAACAAGTTGGTGCAACTCTTCGACCGTGTGGGCGCTCTCGGAAAGGGGGCACGCTCCGGTGAAGCGCGGGACACCGAAATCGGAGAGTTGGTAGAATCCACGCTGAGTGCTGCCATCGCGGGACGTGAGGTGGCAAGCGGCCTACGCTATCCGAACCATTGGAGTCTTGGTCAGACCGCCAATGGTCTCGCTTGGGCGGCTCGGCGCGAATTCTTTGATGTCGTTGCGCTCTACGACGCCTGCATCCTCGGGAGCGGCGACCGGGCTCTCGTATGCGCCGCGCTCGGTGTTCCCGAGATCGTTCTGTCAGCCCTGAGCCTGAGCCCTGAGCACGCTAGGCACTACCTCTCCTGGGCAACCCGCTTCTCTGAATGGTTGGATTCCAGATATGCGTGTCTTGCCGGAACGATCTTCCACCTCTGGCACGGACATCCGAAGAAGCGACGGATTGAGGACAGGTACGAGGGCCTCCGTCCGTTCCAGTTTGACCCCCACCGCGACATTGGGTTGGATTCTAGTCAGGCGTGGGTGTGGGCAACCGACAAGAAAGCGATGCACGATTATACATCGCGATACTTCTTCAGCCGCATGGAAGACGAGTAGTAAGGAAGGCTCGCTCAGCGACAGGCGACGGGCGGGTCTCAGCCGCCCGGGCTCAAGAAGCGCGGCGAGGCCAAGACAGACTAGAGACTATCGGGCGTCATTCTCCTGGCACCGCCACTCCCGCAGCGCCTCCAGCTTCCCGCGCCCAACGCTCGACCCACTCGCCGCCAAGTAGCTCCTCCAGAAAAAGCAGGTAGGCGAGGTCGCGTTTGAGCGGATCGGGCGAGTCGAGGTCCGAGAAGTCGAGCATGCTGATAGCCGGTAGGTCTCAACGCGGCGTCAACCGCGCTGCGCTGCGCGCTCCTGATCGCGTCCTCCGAGAGCCGCCGTGTCCCGCTTGACCGTCTCTTGACTCTCCTTGACGATTTTGCCTCCTGACCGAAGGAGCCTGTACGGGGCTCACTCAGGGAGGACACCATGCGAGTGTTTCAACGGTCGAAGTTCCAGCGCCACCTTGTAATTCCGCTCATGCTCACCTGCTTCATGTCGGGTTGCTACAGGTTGAGCGTGCGGCCCGCTCCCACACCCTTCGATGAAGTGCTTGAGCGTGCCCGCATAACTCTCTCTGATGGTAGGGTTGTACTCCCGTCACTAGAGGTCAGAGGAGATCGGGGCCGAGCCTGCCAACCAAACCGCTGCCGGACACACGAGATCCCCAGCACGGAGCCTTTGCGCCGCGCTGGGGATGATAGCTGGAGATACGTGCCGAGGGCCGCCGACCTGGACCATGATCCCACCATGCACCTTTTGATCGTGGGCCTGGCCCACGCGGTCATAGCCACCGGCGAGCTCTTGTCCAGCTTCAAAGACTTCGAGGTAAAGCGACGCAATTAGCTGCTTAACGCGCTCTTCGTACTCTCCGGCCAGAAGGAGGAGAGACCGTGCGACAGGTAATCGGACTCGTTTCCTTGGTGGCGGCTCTCGGCCAGGCAGCCTGTGGCGACATCACGATCCCGGAATTGCCGGAAATGTGCGGGTTCGGCACGTGCGGCTACACAACGGGCGGGGGGCTGCCGAAGGTTGTCCTAACGCCGGATTCTCTGCGGTTGATAGTAGGGGAGGTGGCAGAGGTCGAAGCGACAGGAGTCATAGGCGTGTACTGGTCTGTACGCGATAGCGCGACTATTCGAGTGCCGGAGGGATTGAGCGGTCCGGGCGCTCCGCTTACGCCTATGACCGAAGTGACCGCGATCCAATCGGGCGACGCTTGGGTCATCGGATACATAAACATCTATCAGGCCGACAGCGCGTGGGTAGTAGTAGAGTGATCTCCGACTTCGGGGCCGCCCTCTCGCTTTCTGGCGAAAGCGAAGGCTAGACGGCTGCTAGACCTGCCTCGCCGAGCTTTCGGCGAACGCTCCTGATCTCGTCCTCGTAGAGCACCGGGTTGACTAGCTTGCTCCGCGTACCTCCGATCAGATTGAGATGACCATGTCACGCTTGGAGTTCGACGTTCTTGGCCGACGGCTCCTCGTCGAGCGAACCGTCATGAGCAATGATTAGGCTCAGAGAATACTCAGAAGCAGATATCGAAAGGCTGGCGGCAATCGCCAACAACAAGAACGTCTCAGTCTATTTGGTGGACACTTTCCCATACCCATATCGGTGGGAAGATGCAGAGTGGTGGATCAAAACTGGCTGCAAGGAAAAACCTGGAAAGAACTTCGCGATAGATCTTGACGGACTATGCATTGGCGGTATTGGCGTTGTAGTCCAGGAGGGATGGAGGAGGTTCACCGCTGAGATTGGCTATTGGCTTGGAGAGGAATACTGGGGTGGGGGTCTGGCAACCCAAGCTGTGACTGAAATGACTGAGTGGTCATTTAGCAACCTAGAAATCCATAAACTGATGGCTCCCGTTTTAGAGCCAAACAAACGTTCTATGCGGGTTCTGGAAAAGTGTGGATTTGAGCTAGAAGGCATACTGCGAGACGAGGTCTATAAGGAAGGTACGTTCTATAACGTGTACTACTATTCAAGAATTGGCTCATAAAGAGCCGATCAACTCGG
>JBDHIM010000135.1:0-6350 GCA_039587445.1 Gemmatimonadota bacterium | reverse complement strand
CTGATGGAGGAGTTCCTCGAGAGCACCAGCGACCCGTACTACGGTGGTGAGGTGGACTACGGGGATCGGTTCGAACACTGCTGGAACGGGGACCACGACAACGGCAACCACATCTCCCGGCTCCGCTACAACACGATGTACGTCCCCAAGATCCTGGAGCGGATCGAGAAGGGAGCCCCGCCCGGCGCGGACCTTACGAGCTGGCGGCACTGAGCTTACGGAGCGCGAGCGAAGCCAGCCACCGGCCGGGCCGTGAGCCCTTCCTATGTAAGCCTTACTTCACGCCGCCGATCTAGGCCGGCCACAGCCAGCCGAACACTCCGGCCGTCAGGAGCGCGTAGACGAACCCATCGACGACCGACTTGATGGTCGAGCTCCAGGCGCGATGGTACCAGATCGAGTTCTGCACCAGCCCCACCGAGTAACCCACGAACGCCGTCGCGCCCACGAAGCGAAACACCGCCAGATAATGGGCTCCGGGGCCCAGAGCGCGGCCCGCGATGTAGGCGGCGAATATCCCGACGACGATTGAAAAGAGGAACCAGAGCGCGAGGCTCTTGCCCATCGATGGCGGACCGCTCTTTATCACGGTCATCAAGGCGACCGGGCCCCTCTTCATCTTCTCGACGAACTCAGGTGTGCCCATCTCCTTGTGGCTGGCAGGACAAGGGATGACGTAGTCGCCGGGTTGGATGTCGAACCCCCGGAGCGCGTCCATGACCGCGTCTTCGGAGGGGACCTTGCCGAAATCGCTGTTGTGGTAGCGGAGCACCATATGGATGATCGAACTGGCCGCGAAGACGAAAACCGCCGCGATCAGAATCGGGATCCACAGCGACATCACCGGAACCATAGCCCACTCCTCGCGTTGTGCGCGGGATACGCCCACGCTTCCTGACGGTCTGGTGGTCTCCAGACTTCTATACTCTGCGAGCGTCCTACCACGGTCAGCCGCCGGCCGACGTCCCGCAAGATGGTCAGCCCAGGATGTCAGCCATGATCTTGAGGTGGTGAGTGTTGTGCACGCTCATGAAACGCACCGCATCGCGCTTGGCCAGCACCCCCAGCGCGTGGTGAAGAAACCAGCAGCGATCGCCGACCGGCGGAAGCCGGTCCAGCCGCTCCTCGGATTCACCTAGAATCTCCTCGAGGACCCGGCCGCTGACCTCGCGAGTCGGAATCGCGATGTCGGGTGCCTGAGCGACGCCTCGTGGGATCGAGCCCGTTTTCAGAATCATCGACGCGTTGGGGCCGGGCTTTCGAGACGGGACCGGCTCATCGCACTCGATCAGATTCCGCGAGATCTCGCTCATCGCCATGCCGCAGTGGTGAATGTGCATGCCCACCGACCATCCGGAGACGTCCGCCAAGGCGGTGTCTCTCTGCGGAACGAGCCCGCGAAGCTCGTCGATCTGCGCTTGGACCTCCGCGTAGGATTCTTCAATCTCGCCCATGCTTGAATAGTGGGTCACGCTGCATGCCTAGACCAGACGGGGCGTTTCCCCACACGGAGAATCGGCGATTGCCCGCTACCGCAACGAGCGTAGGCAAGTAGCATCCCTCCGCGGGGTCGTGAAAGGAGGTGCATCAATGAGCTTAGCGATGAGATCACAGCGCCTCGGGGCTTTCTTCGTCCTCTCCCTGCAGCTCGGGGGAGGCTTCGTCCTTTCGTCGTGTACCAAGTCGGTGACGGTGGAGCACGAGGAAGCTCTTGATCAGCGGGTGGTCCGAACGTCCGAGAACGTCATTTCGGTGAACAAGTCCCTGTGCGAGCACAAGTTGACGCTGGACGCCGCCCGGCTCGAGGGCTCGACTCCGCCGGAATACGGGCTCGTGTTGGGCATAAGTGGATCGGTGTGGGTGCGGCCTGCGAAGCTGACCGTGACGGTCGATGGCGAAGCCTGGAGCTCGACGGAGTCCACGACGACGGAGTTCGGGGGCGTTTGTCCGGAGCAAAGCTCGGTTCAGGCGAAATTCGGCGTCGCCGCACAGGGTGCCTGCGTGTTCAAGGAATCATACTGGTATACGGTCACGGTCGAGCTCCTGCGGCGACTCGCGAGCTCAAGCGAGGTGATCGTTCGAGTGGACGGTCTTGCCGGCAACGTCGAAAGACAGTTCTCTCCTGAGAACGTCTCCAAACTCAACGAATTCGTCGCGACCCATGTACCGGCCGCCGATAGCCTCGCGCAGCCGATGCCGGGCAACTGAGCACGCTCCAACGGTCGGTCTTGCCGCCCGAGGCCGTCTCGCCTAAGTAAGGAGGCTTCTGAAGTTATGTCGGCCCGAGACTCGAGACCGGAGCACTTCCGATGAAATATCTGCTCAACTGGCGTATCCACGAGGACAAGCGTCACGAGGCCTTGAAGGCCTTCTCCGCGATGACCGCCGAGGACGATCAGGCGGACATCGGGGGCAACATCACGCTGATCGGCAGATGGCACGATCTGGTGGCGTTCGAAGGCGTGGCGATCTGTGAAACTGACGATCCGACGGCTGTCCCGAACTGGATCCTCAACTGGAACCACATCATCGATTGCGATGTGACACCCGTCCTCGACGACGAGGAGACTCGAGCCGTCGGAAGAGCGAAACTCGGCGTCTGACGGCGGACGGTCCGCCGCCAATCAGCGGCTTGGACGCCGCATCGTGTGATCCTGTCGAAAGCCCCGGGATTCACCGGGGCTTTCGTGCATGTGCCTGAGACGCGCAGGCCTACCTGTGGAGCTGGGCTCTCTTCGAGCCGCCGCTGAACGTCCCGAACAGGATGTCCCACAGCGGCGAGCTCACCCCGTAGTCTTCGTCGGGGTTCGCGAAGTGATGCCGGTGATGGTGCTTCCTGAGGAGCTTGCCGAACGCCGTCGGCACCGACCGGTGATGCACCGCGTAGTGGGTCGTGTCGTAGATGAGGTAGCCCACCAGGAAGCCCGCGAATGTGGCCGGAGCCACCGCCGGGCCGAGGACCGCTCTGAACAGAAGCCAGAAGATGACCGCCAAGGGGATGCTGATCGCGGGAGCCATCACGAGTCGCTTCGAGTCGCTCGGGTACTCGTGATGCACCCCGTGCATCAGGAAATAGGCGAGGTGCCGAAAGTCGGGCAGTTTCGGGATGACGGCCTCCTCGGACTCCACGCCTGCGACGATGTCGTGGGTGCCCCTCATCACGGCTTCGGGCGCGTGGAAGAGGAAGCGGTGCAGCACGTACTCCACGAGAGTCCAGAGAAGAAGGCCTCCGAGGAAGAGCAGCCCGGCCGTTCCCCCGGGAACGCTGCTCACCCACAAGAGGAGGAGGACCAAAGGCACGTATATGAGGTGCGGCACCGCCGGGTGAACGTGCGTGAAGCGCTCAAGGGCCTCGCTCCGAAACATCCTGACGGATTCATCTTTGTTCGACACGAAATGTTTGCCCATCGTCTCTCGGCCGTGGGTTGGTAGCGTCCGTTTGTGGTATGCGCGGTTATCCATCATGCCTGAGTGTCACCGAACCGCCGCGAAGTCACGCCTCTTTGGCTCGCTTCGACCACTGCCATAGGCCGGCGGTGACCTCACCGGGCAACCGGTGCCCGAGCTGACGGGCGAGCATGACGATCTGTCCGCGGTGGTGACCTTCGTGGGCCACGTGGTATGCCATGAAGTGCACGACGCCGGGGGGGAAGCCGGATAGCTTGCCACCCTGGTCGACCCCGAGCTCGAGCAGCTGCGTGATGCCCTGACTGCTTAGCTCCAGCGCGGGGAGGAGCTGCCGGCGCGCCACTCGGTGCCGATCGACGGCGGGCGGGGCCTCGATGCCGTGCCTTCTCCCCAGCATCTTGACCCACATGCAGCGGCAGTTGTGGATGTGGCCGGCGATCATCCGGACCGTGCGACGTGGAGCGCCGGGCACCTTCTGGGACCATAGCTCGGCCGGGAGGTTCTCGAAGAGGTAGACGGTGACGCGGTTGTTCGTGCGCCACGTGTCGACGAGCGCACGGCGCAGTTCGATAGTGGACATGGCACCTCCGTTCGCCCGAATCGCCAGGATCATCCTTGATGCTCCATGCTTGCCCGCCATCTGGCGTCTGGACAAGTTCTTGGCGGCCTTCACCCCTGAAGACGACGTGGAGCGTACATGACCGGCCTGAAGAACCTCATCAACGAGGCGCACCGGCGCTCGCTGTGGCAGGTTATCGGAATCTACCTCGTCGCCTCATGGTTGGTATTCCAGATCGCTCAGACGCTCACTGAGGGGCTCGGCCTTCCCGATTGGGTGCCTCCGTTCGCCCTCATCCTTCTCCTGATTGGCCTCCCGATCGTCGTGGCTACGGCGTTCGTTCAGGAAGGCGGACCCGCTACGGGCCCCAAGGCCGAGGGTCCGGCCGACCTCGCGCCCACGGTCGAAGGCTCGGCAGGCGGGGAAGGTCCGGCTCCAGGCGAGGACGGCCCGCCAACGCGGTCGAGGCCGGAGGCCGACACCGAGGGGCTGGGTACTCATCACCGACTCTTCACGTGGCGCAACGCGATCCTCGGCGGCGTGCTCGGCTTCGCTCTGCTGGGGGTTCTCACCGCCGGCTATATGACCACGCGTAGCCTCGGGATCGGGCCGGCCGCCACGCTCGTGGCCCGAGGAGTGATCGACGAGCGGGAGCCGATTCTGCTCGCGGAGTTCGAATCCACCGACTCTCTGCTCGCTCGGGCGGCCACGGAGGCGTTTCGCGTGGACCTCTCCCAGTCGCCGGTGGTGAGCCTCGTGGAGCCGGGATTCGTGGCCGGAGCGCTGGAGCGGATGAACCGGCCACCCAGCACCGGACTCGACGTCGATCTCGCCACGGAAGTCGCCGTTCGGGAGGGTATTCAGGCCATCATCGCCGGAGAGATCGTGCGGGCCGGCGGCGGATACGTGCTCTCCGCGCGCGTGATCTCGCCTACGGACGGCGCCTCGCTCCTCTCGCACCGGGAGACGGCGGCCGACTCGACAGAGATCATCCCGGCGATCGACGACCTTTCGGAGCGGCTGAGGGAGCGGATCGGAGAATCGCTGATCTCCATTCGGGGCAATCCTCCGCTCGAGCGCGTGACGACGCCCGATCTCGAGGCGCTCCGCAAGTACTCGCAGGCCATCCGAGCGATCGAGCTGGAGGGCGACGAGGCAAGGGGGATCAGCCTACTGGAGGAGGCTGTCGCCCTGGATACCGCCTTCGCCATGGCCTACCGCAAGCTCGGCGTCGTCCTCGCGAACCGAGGCGAACAGCGCGGGCGCGAGGTGGCCGCGTTCACGAAGGCCTACCAGCACCGGGATCGTCTGACGGAGCTGGAGAGATACATCACGATCGGCTCGCATTATTCGATGGCACGCGTGGATCTCTCGCAGGCGATGCCCGCCTACGAGAACGTCCTCGCGCTGGATCCGACAGAAACCACGGCCCTGAACAACCTCGGCGTGGCTCATCAGACCCTCCGGAGTTTCGCGCGCGCCGAGGAGCTCTATCTGCGCGCCGCAGAAGCGGATTCATCGAGCGCGCTGTTCTTGGTGAACGCGGCCACCGCCCGGTTCGCGCAGGGCGACTTTACGGGTGCCCGCGAACGGCTCGAGCTCGCTGCCGCCAGGTGGCCAAGCAACCCATTGGTGGATATGCGAGCCGGGTCGCATGCCGTCGCGGAGGGCCGCTACGAGGAAGCGCGCTCCCGTTTCGAGGCGGCTCGGGCCAAGGAATCGGGCAGTTTGGCCCGACAGGCCGCCGTCGAGAGGCGACTCGCCAGCGTCGATGCCATCGAAGGGAAGCTGCAAGCCGCGCGTATGCGCCAGGCTGTGGCACTCGATCTCGATCGGGAGCGGAGTCTCGGTGCCGAGTACCTGGCCGACGCCGCCTGGGCCGTCAGGCTGTCAGGGGCGCTGGCCGTGGATCAGGACCTCGCGCTCGACGGCCTCGCCGCGGCGCTCGACGAGTACACGCTGGAAAGCCTGGATCCCCTCGATCGCCCATATGTGGCTCTGGCCCTGGCCTATGCCGCCGTTGGGCAGGTGTCGAAGGCCGAAGAGATGGTCGAGGCTCTCGAGACGGAGATCGCGCCGGATCTCAGGGGGGATCGCCGTCTCGACTGGCCGCTGATGGCGCGAGGTCACATCGCTCTGGAGCAGGGTCGGTACGATGCGGCGGTGGACCATTTCCGTGGCCTGACCCAGGGGTCCTGCCGAGCCTGCGGCGTCTTCGAGCTTGCCCGGGCCTACGACCTGGCAGGCCAGGTCGATTCCGCTATCGTGACGTACGAGCGCTACGAGAGCACGCCTCGGATTATCCCGCGGTTTACGGACCCGTTCGCGCTCGCCCCAGCCCTGGAGCGCCTGGGTCAGCTCTACGACGAGCGCGAAGAATGGG
>JBDHIM010000134.1:0-6364 GCA_039587445.1 Gemmatimonadota bacterium | reverse complement strand
ATGGAGCTCGGCACCGGGATGTAGAACAGGTCGACGCCCTCGCCCAGCACGATCAACTCACGCCGCTGCGCGATGGCGAATACGGTCTGAACGCCCAGTGACACATAGCTGAGGACGAAATCCGCACCGGCCCGCTGGATGGCCGTGACGTTTCGCTCGTGCGTCACTCGGGTGAGGATCCGCGCGCCTGGATTGAGTCGGCGGCAGTACAGGGTGAGATAGACGTTGGTCGCGTCGTCGTGCGTCGTGAGCACGACGGACGGCGCTTTGCGGATCCCCGCCCTTATCAGGACCTCGCGGTCCGCCGCGTTACCCAGGACGAGACGGTCCGGGATCCCGGCAAGCTTGCGTTCCAGGGCCGCGTTCCGCTCCACCATGTGAACCGGCATGTCACGCTTCTTGAGGGCGCGAGCCACCGCCCGGCCAACCCTCCCGCCGCCGAGCACGAGCACCGGCCCGGTTCCCTCCTCCTGATCGCGGTCGACGAGATCGTCGGCGAGCCGGCGGTTCAGCTCTTCGATCTGCTCGGCGGTTCCAACCACCACCGGGATGCCGAGGGCGGAGAGTCGGACGTCCGGAGCAGCGGGCACGAGCCGACCACGCTGCCAGACCCCGACGATGCTGGCGCCGATCTCTTCCCTGAGCCGGGTCTCGCGAATCGTCTGGCCCTCGAGTTGAGTGTTCCGGACGTGGAACTCGGCCAGCAAGAGGTCATGGAAGCGCCCGATCACGTTGGCCCGGGTGCTTTCGCCGCTTACCCGGTTCGCCAGGTGCTCGCCGAGCCGCCGCGTGAGCGGCAGGACATGGGTCGCTCCGCTCATCTCCAGGATGTCTATGGAGTCCTCGAAATCCGCGAGGGCGGCGATCTCTACCGACTTCGACAGCTCTCGCACCGTCAGCGCGATGTTGGCGTTCACCGTGTCCTTTGCATTGGCCAGCACGAGTCGCGCCCTCTTCACGCCCGCCGCGGCCAGCGTTTCGACGGCGTCCACCTCTCCCTTCACCACGGGGATCCCGGAGTCCTGCATGCGCAGCGCGGTATCAGCATCGTGCTCGATGATGAATGCGGGAACGTTGGACAATTCAAGGCGGCGCACCAAAGCCAGGGCGATCGGGTCGCTGGCGCAGATCAGGACATGGCCACTGACGTCCTCGGGCACGTCCCTCAGGTCCGAGAGCCTCGCCTGGGTCCGCTGCTCGAGCCACGGTGCATAGACGTGCCGAATGAAGAGGAACGGCAGGATGATGAGCAGGAGCACGAGACCGCTGAGGAGCACGATCGTGCTGAAGGCCCGACCAAGATCCGTGTGGAACGTGATGTCGCCGAAGCCGAGCGTGCTCATCACCGTGAGGGCCCAGTAGATCCCGGTGAACCAGGAGTGATCCTGTCCCTCCCACGCCATGATCACGTGGAATAGCCACCCGTAGAGCAGGACGACTCCCACCAGGACCATGAGATACCGCGCGAACGGGACAGTCTGTGTGCTGAGGTTCTTGCCCGTTATGAGAGATGCGAGGTGGCTTGCGACCGTCTTCACTATAGAAATCCGTCTTTGCTTATAGGGATATAGCTATGTATCCCGCCGTCGCCCAACAAGCGGTGCCGGCCAGCCAATTGTCTTCACTCTAATTGGGGCCCCCGCCTGCCAAAAAAGGCGCGCCGCGCGTGCCCTACGCCGTACTGTTGTTGGAGGGGTGTGGCACTCAAAGAAAGCGTCGATGAGGTAGGCGGGGTGTTGGGGAAAGGCCGACAGAGTAGTCGCCCCTGGCGGAGATCCGGCACTTTAGGCATTCCTCTTCACGACAGGACCAGTATGCAGCCGTCAGCCGGAGCCGAAGTCGTCTGTTAGGAGCGGCCGAAAACTCGATGGAAGAAGACGCTGAATGACGGAAGAGCACATCGGTGTTTTTCTCATTCAGGTCTTTCTGCTGCTATCCCTCGCCCGCGTGGTGGGGGAGGCGCTTCGTAAGAGGGGCCTTCCCGCCCTCGTAGGCGAGATCGCGGTCGGGCTACTCCTGGGTCCGACTCTCCTCGGAAGGGCGTTCCCAGAGCTGCAGCGCGCGCTGTTCCCCCAGGAGACCATCCAGTTGGCGATGCTGGACACTGTCTCCTGGTTCGGGGTGTTCTTCCTCCTTCTCGAGACCGGCCTCCATATCGACGTCTCGGCGGCGTGGCGGCAGCGCGGTCCGGCTCTTCGCGTCGGGGTCATCGGCGTGCTCGTCCCGCTCGCCATCGGGACCGGGCTGTCGGTCCTTCTCCCGGACTCCTACCTGGCCGCGCCTGGCACACGCATCCCCTTTGCCCTCTTCCTCGGCACCGCATTCGCGATCAGCGCCATGGTCATCATCGCGCGTGTCCTGCACGACCTCGACTTGGTGAAGACCGACCTCGGGTTGGTCACGCTGTGCGGCTACGCCGTGAACGACATCCTGGCGTGGGTGATCTTGAGCGTGGTCCTGGGATTGGCCTCGCCGGCCGGAGTGAGCTGGGGCACGGTCGGTTTCGCTGTGTTCTTCTCGGTCGCCTTCACCGCGTTCTGCCTGACCTGGGGCACGCGCATCTCCGACCGGGTGGTCGCGCACGTGAGCGCTGGAGAGCAGCCGGGCGGGGTTCTCAGTCTGGTCGCCGCGATCGGGCTGGCATGTGGGGCGCTAACGCACGCTGCAGGGCTCACCGCACTGTTCGGCTTCTTTATCGCCGGTGTCATGGTCGGCGATGCCCAGGCGCTCACCGAACGCACCCGGAACGTCGTGAGCCAGATGGTGCACGCCGTGTTCGTGCCGCTCTATTTCGCCAGCATCGGGCTGCGGTACGACTTTCTCGTGGAGTTCGACTGGTTCATCGTGACGTTCGTCACGGTCGTATCCATCGGCGCGAAATTCTTGGGAGCCTGGCTTGGTGCATGGGGGACCCCGCTCTCGAGAACGGACCGCGTTTCGATCGGTATCGCGTTCACGCCGAGTGGGATGACGGGAATCGTGGTGGCGGACATCGCGCTGGAGTACGGAATCCTCACGGCGCCGTTCTTCATCGGGATCGTGGTCTCGGCGATCGCGTCTTCTCTGCTGGTTGGCCCGCTGCTCTCATGGTCCACGAGACGTGAAGAAGGGGTGAAGCCGCTCGACTTCTTCCAGTGGCCCGCCATACAGCTCGACCTGAAGGGTGAGACTCGTTGGAAGATCATCGATGAGATGTGCGGTTCGATCGAGACGCCCGGCGCCGGGCACGTCACCGCGGAATCCATCGCCGAGGCAGTCCGTGCCCGTGAGGAACTGGCGGGAACGGGTGTCGGGGACCAGGTCGCCCTCCCGCACGCGCGTATGGCCGGGTTGGAACGGCCGATTCTCACCTTTGGGCGCTCTGTCAAAGGGGTCGACTGGGACGCGCCGGACGGAGTGCCGGTGCATCTCGTCTTCTTGGTGCTCACGCCGGGCGGCGACTATGGGACCCAGCTCATGATCATGGCGGCTCTGTCCAAGTCCCTCTCCCAGGCAGACGTGAGAGAGCGCCTCCTCCACGCAGACTCGGAAGGTGAGTTGCGGGCGGCGCTTCGCGGCATTTTAGAGGTCCCTGAGCGTATGCAGGGCGGCGGAACGGCATGAGCGACCGCCCTCCACGTTTCCTCTCCAGGTTCGCTGGTTTAGCAGGACGCCAAGGTAGCGAGGGATGAATCAAGCGCTCAGGGCCACCGCCGCGAGCAGGCGTGCCTCGGTTCGCGAGACGGTCCAGGCGGCGAGTTTCGCCGTTCGCGAGTCGGCAAAGTCCGCCTGCACCGAGCGCCGCACCCAAGTGCTCAGCGACTCGTCCGGCGGCGCGCCCTCCAGGACCAGGTTCACCAGCCGGTCCGCATCGCTCTCGCCCGGGTTTCGATCGAGGTAGTCGGACGCGAGCTGCCGGGCCGCTTCGGGGTCGAGTTCGGCCACGAAACGAGCCAGAAGGCTTTCCTGGATAGGCCCGATGCGAGGCGGCGAAGCAAGAAACTGGCTCACCTTGAGTCTCGGTTCCAGCAAGGCGGCGGCGCCGGCGGCAGCGAGCAGAATAAGCGCTCTTCGGCGGGTAATCTCCCGTGCTGCGGGCCCTGGGTCGCTCATCCTCCCAGCTCCCTCTCCAGGTGGTCCGAAAGCCGCGCGGCGAGGGCGAGGATCGTGAGCGTTGGATTGGCGATGCCACCAGTGGGAAAGACGGAGCTTCCCGCTGTGTAGAGGTTGCGGACCCCGTGCACCCGGCAGTCGGCGTCCACCACGCCACGCTGGGGTTGCCGGTGCATTCGGGTCGATCCGATGTGGTGGCGGGACGCGTTGAAACGAGCCAGGTAATCGCCGGGTCCGCCGGCATATTGCACTCGCCCCACCCCTGCGCGGCCCAGCTCCTCCCGCAAGAACTCGATCGAGCGCCGCATGCCGGCGAAGTCGTCGGCCGAATAGCTCCAGCTCAGATCCACGCGCCGCATCCCCAACTCGTCCCGGTCCTCGGAGAGGGTGATCCGGCTCTCCGGGTTGGGGGCCTGCTCGCACATGAAGTAGACGGGCAGGAAGCGCCGCCGCATCACGCTGCTCGGCGGGAGCTCGCTCAGCTCGTCGTCGGCCAGCGTGGCGAGGCCCATGACGGCGGCGTCGCGGGCGTCGATGCTGGAGGGAGGGGGATTGAGGGTGGTGGTGAAGTTCGGAAGCTCCTCGCGGCGCTGGGCTTCGCGCGAGGTCGCGAGCACGCCCCAGACCTCGCTGCGATCGCGACTCGCGTAAAGGTCGAGGTTGGCCGGACCGCGCGAGAAGAACACGGACGTTCCGCCTTGGGTGCGCGGGACCCGGTACGTCACGTGACCGCTGAAGTAGCGTCCCACGAGTCCGTGTCCGTTCCCGAGCCCGTTGCGATGCGCCCCATCCGAGTTCAGGAGCAGCCGCGCATTCTCGATCCCGCCCGTCGCCAGGACGTACGCCCGCCCTCGAGCCTCGTGTCGTTTGCCGTTCAGGCACGCGACTTCCAACCGTTCGATCAGGCTTCCGTCCTGTCTCGCGACGATGTCCACCACGTTGGCATTCAGGTATACGCGCGTGTTGGGGCGGTTCAGGATCGATGCCTTGAAGCGTTCCCACGGCGGTCCGCCCGTACGTCCCGTGACGGCTGTATGGAGCCGCGGCACCGTGGTCAGGTTTCGGCCCTCTTCGACGAGGATTGGCGGGCGAGATCGTTGCAGCGGTTGGGCGAGGTCGAAATCGAAGCGCGGCATCTCTAGGAGGTCGCAGGCACGATCGTAGTACGGGTCGAGATCTTCACGCGAGATCGGCCACCCGCTCTCCGGAATCCACGCTCGGCGTTCCAGGTCCACGCGGCGCAGGGGCGCACACTTTCCGCCCCAGGCATTTCCGGATCCCCCGTAGGCCCGGATCCGAGACTCCACGAGATACTCGTCGATCGACCGAGTCTCGCCCGCCGGGCCGACCATGCGGGCCGTACCCGCGTATAGCGCCTGCGCATCGGCATCCCTTTCCTCCCCACCGCTCTCCAGGACGGCCACGTCGATGCCCGAATCCAGCAGCCACCGAGCGATCGAGATGCCCGCGAGCCCGCCTCCAATGATGATCAGGTCGGACTCGATGAGACTACCGGCCGGTAGTTGCGAGGCGTCGATCAGCACACGGAACACGCTCCGTAAGGGTTGAGCTACAGGGGACGATATCGAAGAATAGGACGCTCCGGCTGGCAGCGAGGTTGCAGGAACCGCCCTCGGGCTCAAGGAAACGGCGAGCCAGAAGCCGCCCGGCTGGCGTGCGGACGTGAGGAACTCGCCTTGATCGCGCAGCTCGGAGCCTACCAATACCGCTGGCTCGCCGATCAGGCGATCCCGGTCGGCTCCATTGTTGTAACGCTAATCTTTTCAGCTTCTTATAGCACTATCCAGCATAAACGCAGCGATTCCCTCACCATGTTCAGTCTCCAGGTTCGCTCGGTCAACAACCAATTCTGGCAGCCGCAGCGGCGATGTCCAACGACTTCTTCGAAAAGCCGGTATCGGGGCGCGCACCCGCCTAGCAGATTCAGGTCACGATGAACGACGAACGACATCTCGGTCTGTTCGGCGCGACGGCGGTCGGGGTCGGCGCGATCGTCGGTGGTGGCATCCTGGCGCTTGCGGGCGTCGCGTTCGCCACGGCGGGCCCCGGCGCGATCATCGCGTTCGCGCTGAACGGCGGCATCGCCTTCCTCACGGCTGCCAGTTTCGCCCAGCTCGCCCGGCGCTTCCCGGAGTCTGGCGGGATCTACACGTACTCGAAGAAGGTCCTGTCGATCGAGGTCGCGTTTGTCGTGGGGTGGGTGGTGTGGTTCGCCTCGATCGTGGCAGGCGTGCTCTACGCGCTTGGCTTC
>JBDHIM010000133.1:0-6420 GCA_039587445.1 Gemmatimonadota bacterium | reverse complement strand
CTATCGCATCACCTTCGGATCCGATCCCCAAGACCTCGGCGGCTAACGCTTCGGCGACGAACTCCGCCTCCGACGAGTCATCCGGCTCGACGTGGACAGCTGTTTTTTCCCGGTCGATACCGCCGGCGGTCGCCTCCAGCTCGCCTTCCTCCTCAAAGTCCTTCACTTCGGCCGGAGGCGGGGGACTCTCCGGCTCGGCGGCCATTGGCTCGATCCATGCGGCCGATGCGACATTGGCGGCTTCAACCTCCGCTCGCGCCGCCTCCGCCACCCTGGCTTCCGCCTCCGCCCTCCTCCGCGCTTCCTCCTCCGTATTCGCCTTCTCTTCCGCCTCCACCCTCGCCACCTCCGCCGCTTCCCGTGCAGCCTCAGCCGCCGCGCGCGCTTTCTCTTCCGTCCTCGCCTTCTCCTCCGCCTCCGCCCTCGCCACCTCCGCTTCCTTGATTACCGCCTCAGCTTCCGAGCGGGCTTCCTCCTCGGCCTTCGCCTTCGCCACGGCTTCCGCCTTGGCCGCCGCCGCCTCCCTCGCTTCCGCCTCGGCTCTCGCGCGTGTTTCCTCTTCGGCACGCGCTTTCGCTTCGACTTCCGCCCTCGCCGCCTCCTCCTCCTTTGCCTCGGCATCGGCTCTCGCCCGCGCCTCCTCCTGGGCTCTCGCCTGGGCCACGGCCTCCGCCTTCGCCGCCTCCGCCGCCCTCGCTTCGGCCTCGGCTCTCGCGCGTGTTTCCTCTTCGGCAAGCGTCTTCGCTTCGGCCTCCGCCCTCGCCGCCTCCGTCTCCGCCTCCTTGGCGTCGGCTCTCGCCTTGGCTGCTTCTGCCCCCTCGACTACCTCAGCGGCCTCAGTGGCATCGACGGACGCGGCTTCCGACAAGGCCTCCGCTCCCGCCTCGGGCGCCGAGTCCTGCGCATGTTCCACGATGGCCTTGGCTGCTTCCATCGCGGCCTTCTCGACCGCTTGCGCACGTCGCTTCCTTGCTTCCTCGATCCCGGTTCGGGCCTCCCGCGTCTTCCTCCACTCCGCCCAAGCCTGACCTGCTGCGGCCGGCGATGAACGCGCGGTCAAATCGCCACTGTCGGCCGCCGGCATTCGGGGAGCATGATCGATGCTTTTCGGTTTCCCCGGCGGGGGCTCGCGTTCCGTGCTGACCGGCTCGTTTCGACCTCCGCGGTCGGGCGTGTCCGACTCGGCGGCTTCTTTGTGTCCAGTACGAGACCGAGCCAGCTGGGCGCGCGCGAGCTCAGCCATGGTCCGCTCCTCGCCGGCTTTATCCCGCCGTCGGCGCTCCTGCAGCGACTGCCAACCGGTTCGAACGGCTGACCGATCCCCTGGCGCGTGGATGTAGAGGACCGGTTCTTCCGTCCCGTAGTTCGTCCAGCTGACCGTCGTGGCGTAAGGCCCCCCACCCGGCTTCACTCGCTGATTAATGATCTCCCGAAACGGCCGCGCCGCGCGGCGGAACAGGGTCTCGCCTCGGTCGCGCTGGAAAAACCCCCCCTCGGTCGCGCCCTCGCGGCTTACCACCACGAGCGCACAGGGCCAATCGTCGTGGAAGTGCGCCACGTGAAGTCGGCGGTCACGCTCGGAGAGCTGCAGGCCCAACAAGGTGTGGGTGTGGTACCATCCGACGATTATCCGACCGTTTCGACCAGCTTCCTCGCGAATCTCCCAGAAAAACTCGCGAAAGCTGCTCAGGTCGTTGTCGGCGGGAAGCGCCCGCTCGGAGCGGTGGGCCGCTTCAACATGGACAAAGGGAACGCGCGTCACGCGGCACACGCGCACGTCGCCGGTGAGAAGGCCGAACGCGCCTTCGATTCTCTCGTGCGCGTGCGAGTCGACGCCGCGCAGGACTTCCTGGTCGACGAACAGTTCGTGTTTGCGAGGCGGCCCGCGGTGGAATTCGCTCCATCCTCCGGGAATCCACAAGATGGACCTGTCCAGCGGCCGGTCCGCCAGCGTCTGGCCGCTGTCGTTCTGGACCTCTGTATCCTCTTCCTCCGCCGCCGCCCCGGACGCTTGACCCGGAGCAGTGAGGCTGTTGAGGAACTCAGGCAGTCTCCACTTGGCCATTTATCGCGCAGCTCACCCCACTGTCATGTGCGACGACGGAAGCGTGGCGTACCGGCGACGCGAACCGAGAGATACGGTCTCATGTTAAACTCAGTAGAACACCAGGAGATCCAGGACAGGAGCTCCCATGATGGCCGAGCGCCCCGTTCGCACGCGGGCCAGGATCTCGATCATCTCCAGCGGCGGCAGCTCCTCGGCGACGGAGAGAAGCTCGGGCGGGACGGCCAGATAGACGAAGCCATCGGACGGGTCGGGCGCCCGGGCCAGGATGAACGGCTCTCCTTCATAGAAATCGGTGCGAACGGCTTCCGCCCTCTCCAGAGAGACGAACTGGACGCTCCAGCGAACCTGCAGGCCCTGATACTCGTCGGGATTCAGCCTGAGATCAGCGGCGGACAGCGTGCTCCGCTGCGTCGTCGAGTCTGCCGGGAGCAGATCAGCCGCCCGCACCCATCCATTAAGGCGCACCCGGAGCCACGCGCCCTCGCGAGCGAGGACCGCGAGATCCGCTCCGGGCCGCACCACCCCAACGGTATCGCCTTCCGGGGACAAGTACAGGCGGGCCGGCGTGCCGCCGACCCGCAGACGCTCCTCCTCGTTTCCTCGAACCTCCGGAGGTGCGCCGGCTGGGCCGGCGCTCTGTGAGGCCGATGGATCGGGCCGGGCCGGCTCCGCATCGTCGGCGGTCGCAGCGGCGGTCTCGAGCGCGGAAGTGGAGACCCAGCCGGTCCGGCGCGCCTGCGTCCACCGACCTGACTCGCCCAGCCTATCGAGCAGAAAACCCTGCAGGAGCCGGGCCTGGATCACACCCTGCGTGCTCGGAGCGTCCCTGAGGTTCTCTCCGCCGGCGACCGAAACCGATAGGTCGAAGCCGTCTCGGCTCGTGCGTACGACGGATCCGGTCCAGATCCAGCCCTGCAACACGGCCTCGCTATAGTTGCCCGAGGTCTTGCCTGTCGGGTTGAGTGTCGAGCCCGGCCTCACCGTCCCCAGCCGGCGCCCCCCCGCCGTCTGGAGGAAGCTGGTGCTCGACGTCACGCGGGCGGTCTGCGCCGACATGGATGGGGCGAGCCGAGTCGAGCCCGCGGCGGCCGCGGCAATCCACAGCGCGAGACGCGACAACGTACGAAGAGACCGCCCCCACCAAAGCGGAAGCCGGCCTTCCGGTCCTGGCTCGGCTCGCGCCGCACGAGTATTCATTCCGGAACCTGTTGTGGTCTCGATAATAGGAACCGCCGAAGCTTCACTAAATTATCGGTTGCACGACACTCGCGCCGCCTCGACGGGCGACTCCTACGGAAGGAACCGGGTTGAGAACTCACGAGCGCCGTGGCTTGGACGCGGTCGGATGGCGGGTGAGCCTTCCCCTTCTGGCGATGCTGGCCGGCACTGCCCCGATGCTTCGCGCCCAGGAGCCGAGCATCGACACCCCCTATCGGTGGATCGAGAAGGGGATGCGCTTCGGCGTCTCTCCCGGGTACATCCTGACCAGCCGGGGCAGTCTCGGTCTGGGCCCCGGATCGACGCCGACCGCCGCGGGTCGTTTTCGCATCCGGGTGAGCAATCCGCTCTCGGTCGGCATCAATGTCACGTACGGCAACTCCGACCGCCGCATCGTGAACCCGTTCGCGATCGGCGGCCCTGCCGTCATCGATACGGTCGACTCGAGCTGGCTGCTCGCGGAAGCCGCCGTTCAGTTCACGTTCACGGGATCCCGGACGTGGCACGGGATTCAGCCCTACCTCGTGTTCGGCGGGGGGGGCATCTTCGGACTCGGCGAAGAGGTGAGCCCGCTCGTCGAAGAGCTCGAAATCGAGGGGTTCGTGTACGAAATCGGGTCGGCGCCCAGCTTCCTCGCCGGCGGAGGCCTCGAGTGGCTGATCTCGCGGAAGGTGGGCCTGAGCTTCGAGGTCCGGGACCACATCTGGCGGCTCAAGGCTCCCGAAGCGTTCTTCCGCCCGGAGATCCTAGAGATCATCCTGGAGAGCGGAGCCCCGGCACCGAGTGAGAGCGAGTGGACGAACAACGTCGAGTTCAGCCTGAGCGTCTGGATCTACCCCTGAGGCAGCGGCTTTGCCGCACGACCTGGGTCGTTCCCGTGGTCACCACCTGCGGATGACGGAACTCGATCGCCCGTCGCCGATCGAGACACCGGTCTGGCTCGAGCTCAACGGAAGGCCGTCGTGCACCTGGTTATGCACACCGTCGCTGCTCGACGCTCTCACATGTGGCTGGCTGAACGGAGAAGGACTCATCTCGGACCGACGGGAGCTCCTCGAGCTCGAGGTCGACGCGGATGTGCGGTGGGTGAAGGCTCGAACCGCTCGGGAATCTCTCGGTAGGCAAAAAACGCTCGCGTCCGGGCCGAACGACGCTTCGTTTTCCCTGGAGCGAATCCACGAGGCAGCGCCGAGGTCGGTCCCCGATCTGGCTCTGCTCATAGCCTCCGGCGAGCTCCGGAATTCCTTTCAGGAAATGTATCAGCGGTGCCCGCTGCGAGCCTCGGGCGGCGGCATACACTCGGGCGCCCTTCTGGTTGACGGCGAGGTCCTGTGCATCGCCGAGGATGTCGGACGGCACAACGTGACGGACAAGATCATCGGCGCCGCGATGATGGAAGGCGTACCGTTGCGTGGCTCTCTCATCCTGATCTCGGCGAGGATATCTGCCGAGATCGCCGTGAAGGCATGGCGCGGCGGGGTGGGAGGGGTCGCCACCCTGTCGGTGCCGACGTCGCTCGCCCGCGACATCGCTCGGCGGGCCGGCGTGTGGCTGGTGGGCCGATCACTCAGAGGATCGCCCTACGTGTACGAGCCGGCCGGGGAGGCCTCTTCTTGAGCGAGGTGCTCGGCGTCGTTCTGGCAGGTGGAGAGAACCGGCGCTACGGCGGCCACAAGGCCCTGGAGGCCCTCGGCGATAAGCGCCTCATCGACCGCGTCATCGACGCCGTCTCCGCGGCGGTGGACGACGTGGCGCTGGTGGCGAACGACCCGGAGCTTTACGAGACCCTCGGCTTGGACGTTCGCCCGGATCTGGTCCGTGGCCTCGGGGTGCTGGGCGGCATCTTCACCGCCGTCTCGTGGGCCGCTGAGAGAGCCTGTCGAGCCGCGCTCGTGGCAGCCTGCGACATGCCCTTTCTCAGCTCGCCGCTCCTGCGAGAGCTCAGGACGCGAGCCGAACCCGATGCGGTAACGCTGCCCGCGAGTCGGGGGCCGCGAGGCTTCGAGCCGCTCTGCGGGGTGTACGGAGTCGAGTGTCGGAAGGAGCTCGAGCTTGCGCTTGGCCGAGGCGACAGATCCGTGGTCTCGGCACTGGCCAACGTCGAGACACGAATCATGCCCCTGGAAACGGTGGAGACCTACGGCGACCCCGACCTCCTTTTCCTCAACGTCAACCGTCCCGAGGATCGGAAGCGTGCCGAGGCGCTCTTGATCGCCGGCTTCCCCGAGGGGAGAACGGCGGCGAGCGGTTGAGTGTGATCCGGCGCTGCCGACCGGCCTACCCGATCCGGGGACCGGCCCTGGCGCTGGTTCTCCTCCTGGCCGCGTCCACGCTGCCCGCCCAGCCGACAGTGGTCGGCGGAGCCCCACCCGCCGAAATCATGGCTGTCCCAACGGCGAGCGTGGTTCGCCTCCGGGCGCGACTGGACGACCTGCTGTCCCGGCCTCCGTTCCGCCGTGCTCACGTCGGTCTGATCGTGCACGTCGCAGAGACCGGCGAGACTCTCTACGAGTTCGTTTCTGACAAGCGCTTCACGCCGGGAAGCACGGTCAAGCTGGCGACCGCGGGAGTGGCGCTCGAGGTGCTGGGAGCCGCCTACCGCTGGCAGACTCGAGTCCTCGCGGCGGGACCTGTGGTCGAGGGCAGGCTGGAGGGAGATGTGTGGATCGCGGGCAGCGGCGATCCGACGCTCTCTCGAGAAGAGGTCAGGGGAATCACCAAGCTCCTGCGAGCACGGGGGATCCGGGAGATCGACGGTGATGTAATCGCGGATGACCGGGCTTTCGAAGAGGCGCCGTGGGGACGGGGGTGGATGTGGGACGACCTGCACGTGAGCTTTTCCGGCGGCGTGAGTGGGTTTCAGCTGAGTCCGAACGAAGTGCTGGCGCGTCTGATCGCCGGGAGCACGATCGGAGAGCCCGCGCTTCTGCGATACCTGGAACCGGGACCCCGTCTCCCGATCCTATCGGACGTTCGAACGGGCCCATCCGGGTCGGACGTGGAACTGCAGGTGCTGCCGCTGCCCGGCGGCGATGTCGGTGAGCAGCGGATCGTCGGCCAGCTGCCACGCGGGAGATCCTTTCAGCTCTCGCTCGCTCCCGCCCATCCTACGTTGTACGCGCTCTCCTATGTGG
>JBDHIM010000132.1:0-6429 GCA_039587445.1 Gemmatimonadota bacterium | reverse complement strand
GAGGTCGGCCAGCCCGGCAAAGTACGGACGGCTCTCGACCGGATAGGGAGAGCCGGGGGCCCCGCTGAAGCTCCCGTCGGCTTTCCCGAGCAGGATCGTCACGTCGTCGTCGCGTGCGTTCGGGATCGCCAGGTCGAGGCGGCCGTCGCGATCAATGTCTCCCGCCGCGGGTAGATACGGCATGCGTCCAACAGGAAAGGGAGAGCCGGGCGCCGTCGCGAAGGCACCCCCTCCAACGCCGTGCAGCACGGAGACGCTACCCGCCGCCTGATTCGTCGTCACGATATCGAGGTCGCCATCGTCGTCGTCGAGGTCGACCGCGAGCAGGCCATGGTTGTGTGGCTCGCCGGCTCCGAGGGCGGGGACCCGGAGGCTCACTGCCGCGTCGAGCCCGCCCGTTCCATCGCCAGGCAGGATGACGACGTCATGGCTGTCGTGGCTCGTCACGGCCACATCGGGGTGACCATCGCCGGTCAGGTCGGCGCAGGCGATGAGGTGGCTCTCGATGCCCGTCGTTACCGTCGAGGCCGCCGCCGGGCGGAATCCCCCCGCGCCGTCGCCCAACAACACGGAGACGTCCGCGCTCTCCGAGTTGGCGGTGAGAATGTCGGCGTTTTCGTCCCCGTCGATGTCGCAGACGACGATGTCCTGCGGCCTCTCGCCGGTCGGGAACGGCGATCCGTTCGCCGGCTCGAAGAGCGAGACCTGGGGCTGGGGCTGCGCGGAGCAGCTCAAGGCGGCTGCTCCCAACCCCAGGACAATAGATAGACGAATGGTCAGGTCCTCCGGCGAGTAGGGTTGGCCTCAGCATCACTACGGCGCGATGGCAGTCTCCATCATCGAACCTGGGGCGCGGCGCACAAGCGAACAACCGCGCCTTCAGACAGCCGTCATCGCCATCGCCTGGGTTCTCGGGCAGCTGCTGGCCATGCGGAGGTATTCGTGAGAAACCGGCTGCGGGTGCTCAGGGCGGAGCAGGGGGGGTCCCAGGCAGAGGTGCCCAGCGGCTCGGTGTCTCACGGCAGACGGTGAACGCGATCGAGAACGGCAAGTACGACCCCAGCCTGCCGCTCGCGTTCGGGATCGCGTAGCGCGCCTCCGAAACCATCCGCTTCTCGATGCCGTTGGGAGAGTATGGTTCCCACGCTCGCACCCCGTTCAGACCGTGAAGGGGCCCATTGAAGACACGCGATCGCCTGATGCTCTTCGTTCCACTGACCATGCTCGCCATCGGCGCAGCCTGTGACAGCCAGCCGAGTGACGAGGTCGACGAGCTCTACGCGCTCGCACTCGAGGACCGAAGCGGATTCGCCGAGCACGTCTCCGCGGGCGCCGACACGGACTACGAGCGCGCGCACGCCGTCGTGACCTGGTTCGCCGACAACTTCGACTGGACGTACACCGACTACCAGGTGCGTACGGTCGAGGAGATCCTCCAACGGAGGGGCGGCAACTGCAACGAGCTGGCCCGGGTCACGCAGGCCATGCTCGAGGAGCTGGACCTGCCCATGCGCCGCGTCCGCGAGATCAACATCCACGTGGAGAGCGACGCACGGCAGCAAAGGGCCGAAGAGAAGGTGGCCGAGATGGGGATTCAACTCTCGGTATTCGGCCGGCGGCACAACGATCACGTGTGGATCGAGGTCCAGGATCGGGAGACCGGCGAATGGTTTCCAGCCGATCCTTCGATGGGGGTGATCGGCGAGAAGCAGTGGCTGGCGTCGCGCGTAGGATTCGGGGAGCGCTTCACCCTCGACCCGACCTCAGAGGATATCGTCGTGCCCTTCGCCCTCTTCGCGGAAGACGGCGAAGGTAACCTGGCCGAAAACCGCACCGCGCACTACGTGATCGACGGCTTCGATGCACTGTACGACGGGCGCCTTCGGCAGCTGCCGGCCTGGCCCGATTGGGTGCGCCTCGTCGATGAGTTGGATGACGAGGCACTCGCGGCTTTTCAGGGTCGGGTGAATCTGCACGATCACGCGGCGGAGATCGACGCGCTGGCCACGGCCTACGAGGCGCTGCGGGAGCAATACGAGGGTGGGGAAGGGTAGAGCCGGGAGATGCCTCGCGTCCTAAGAACGGCACTCGCCATCGTGGTCGGCTACGCCGTCATGGTCATCCTGATCACCCTGGTTCAGGAAGCCTGGTTCGGCGGCGTCGACTACTACGAATCGTCGCGAAGCGAGCTCGCCGTGGCGGGTTTCTTCACGTTTCTCTCCGCCGGAGCTGGCGGTTTCGTGGCGGCCTGGATAGGAGGGCGTCAGTACCTGGCCCACGGACTCGCGGTCGCGGCGGGGGTCGTCGTCGAGACCACGGTCCTTATCAGCACCGGTGGGCTCAGCGGCCCGGTCTGGTTCGACCTTCTCGCGTCGCTCTCACTGGTCGTCGGCATCCTGCTCGGAGCCGCCCTGTTCTCGCGCCTCGCCTCAGGGTCCACCGCCTAGCCGGACGCCCTCCGCGACATCTGCGGCGAGCGGGGCGTCGAGCCGGGCCAGGCCCCGGTCCTCGATCAGGTAGGCGGCAACCGCCCAGGTCTCCTCGACGCTCAACGACCCCGGCTCGTCGTAGGGCATCGCGAGACCGATGTAATCGTGCAGGGAGCGGGCGTCGTAGTACGATGCCAAAACGTCCGGCGAAAGCGTCGCTCCGTCGCCGCTCTCCAGCTCGTGGCAGGCGTAACACAGCTCCCGATACACGGCGGCTCCCCTTTCCAACTGGGCTTGCACCGGGCTCACGACCCGATCCGGAGATGACTCGCTACGTCCGGATGTGCCGAGCTTGTTCAGGTGCATCTCGAAGAACTGGTTCCACGACTCGCCGTCCCTCGAGTACTCGCCGGTCTCGTGCCAGACGCCGTCCTCGACCACGATCGAGTAGCGGATCTCCCCGCCGCCGGGAGGCGAGAACCCCCACTTGAAGGTGTTGGCCGCGACCTCGGGGACGAGGTCCAGGCGCGGTCGCCCCGCCACGTAGGAGGAGAAGACCAGCGTATTCTGCGCGGGGTCGAAGGAGATCAGCGCCATCGCGTGATGGACCTTGTTCGCTGAATCCTCACCCTTCGCGTGGCCGATGCCCTCGATCAGCAACACCGCTCCGTCGAGCATCGACGTGACCGTCTCGGTCTGCGTGAACTCCTCCTTCGGGCCCGGACCCATCTGAATCCAACCCTCCCCCGCCCAATTCCCCTCGAGAAAGGCCGCCTGTGTGACGGCCTCGATGGCGGGTGCGGGATCGACCTGCGGCTGCGCGAGGAGCGGAGCCGGCATGATGGATATGATGGCTACGGAGGCCAGGATGCAGATTGTGCTTCGGATCGCGCTTCGGAGCACGGCGTCCTCCTTATCGGAAACGGACAAAGTAGCTCGCGACGCCCAACCCCTGACAGGCGACGAAGGATCCAGCGACTACCGCCCGGCCCGCGCTCTTGCGGAACCCACGGTCCAGCAATCGAATGAACGGCGTGCCTGATCATTCCGCCCCGACGCGGGGGTCGTCAGTGAATCCCCGGGAGCGAGTCATGAGGAATTCCGCATCTGTCGTCCACGCGCGCGTATCCCGACTGCGCGTCGGCATCGCCGACCTTCCCACCACCATGCCCCATCTGCTTGCCCGGCGGCTTCCGGGCGTCCTTCTGGCCACGGCGCTGTTGGCTTCGTGCTCGGCAGCACAGGATGCGGGGGATGTGGATGACGGGCGGGTCTCTGAGTTCGGGAGGTACGAGGGCTATTCGGAGGCGGTCTACAACGGGTGGGTGAACACCTCCCGATACCTCGAGATGCGGGACGGGGTGAGACTGGCCGTGGACATCACCTTCCCGGCGCTGAACGGCGAGATCGCGGACGGCCGGTTCCCGGTCGTCTGGACCCACTCCCGGTACCACCGGAATCCGGGGGCCCTGGCCCGGTTCTTCGCCCCCGAGGGCGCCGAGGTCCCCGAGATCCACTCGATGGTCGATGCGCAAGAAGACCTACAACTCCTCGTCAAGCACGGGTACGTCGTGGCCGCGGTGCAGGTCAGGGGTGGTGGCGCGTCGTTCGGCACCTATCAGGGACTCTTCTCGGAGGCGGAGACGGACGATGCCCGTGAGATGATCGAGTGGTTCGCGACGCAGCCCTGGAGTGACGGCAACGTGGGGATGTATGGAGGCTCGTACCTCGGCATCACCCAATACATGGCCGCTTCCGAGGGGCACCCGGCCCTCAAGGCGATCTTCCCCAACGTCGCCGGTATGGACATGTACGATCAGCTGTATCCGGGCGGTGTGTACCGCTCCGACATGATCGACCACTGGGGCGGACTCACCCGCAACCTGGACGTCGAGTGGCCGGCCCCGCCGGTTCAGGGTGATGAAGACGGGACCCCGCTCCTGCGAGCAGCCATCGCCGAGCACGAGAACAACTGGGACGTGGGAAAGGAGTATGGATCGGGGACGTTCAGGGACCACGATGTCCCGACGCTCACGTGGTTGGAACACGGCCCGACCGGCGTGCTCGAAGAGCTCAACGCGGCGCAGGTGCCCGCGTACCACTGGAACGCCTGGTATGACATCTTCGTGCTCGATGCGCTCCTCTATTGGGCCAACTACGAGGGGCCTCAGAAGGTCGGGATCGGTGCCTGGTCTCACGGCGCCATGCCCGACAGCGCGCTCATGGCCCATCGCGCTCATTTGACCACCATCGAACAGCTCCGGTGGTTCGACTACTGGCTCAAGGGAATCGACAACGGGATCATGGACGAGAGCCCCGTCCACTACGCCGTCATGAACGATCCCGGCGATTGGACCTGGGAGTCGAGCGACACCTGGCCGATCCCGGGGACGGAGGAGACGCGGTTCTACCTGGGGGAAGGGCCGTCGGGAAGCGTCGAGTCCGTCAACGACGGGGTTCTCACGATCGAGCCGCCGGCTGGTGACGCGCCGTTCGACACGTATCAGGTGGACCTGACCACGACGACCGGCACGACGACGCGGTGGGACAACGCGGTTGGTGGAGCGCCACTCATGATCTATGAGGACCTTGCGCCCAACGACCGCAAGAGCCTCACGTACACGACGCCTCCCCTGGAAGAGGACCTGACCGTCACCGGCCACCCGCTCGTGAGCCTCTGGATGACGTCGTCGACCAACGACGGAGAGATCATTGTGCTCCTGGAGGAAGTGGACGAAAGCGGCGTGGCGCGGTACGTGACCGAGGGCGTGCTCCGCGCCTCCCACCGAAGGCTCGCGGAGGCGCCGTGGGGGGACAACATGGGCCTGCCGTTCCAGCGAAGCTTCCGCGAAGACAGGGAGCCGCTGCCGGCCGGTGAGCCCGCCGAGGTCATCATGGATCTTCTTCCCACGGCGACCGTCTTCAACGCCGGGAAGCGAATCCGCGTGACGATCATGGGTGCGGACGCCGACAATCTCGAGCTGCCGGAGGGGGCCCCCACCTACCACGTCTATCGCGGCGGCGCGCACCCGTCCAGCATTGTGCTGCCTGTGGTGCACTAGGAGCCGACCCCGGGCTGAGCGTTGCTCGCCCTACTTTGATACCGTGTCGTCTGCGTATGAGCGAACCCTAAGGACCTGGGCGAAACAAGATGCGAAAAGCGATCCTCCTGATAACGCTCTTGACCTGGTCTTCGGCTTGTACGAGTTGGAGCGAACCGCAGGGCCTATCCTCCAGTCTGGGTGTGCAACCGCAACCCGATCGCATCAGACTCGTGCTCGCCGACCGCCAGGGGGTCGTTGAGACGCCCGTGATGGTCGGGGATAGCATCAGTGGGCAGACGCGCGACCGGTTCTTCGCCAGGGGCTATGAGACAGGGCCCTGCCCCGGCGGAGGACAGGGCTGCGTTACCGTGATGATCCCTGCCAGCAAGGTCCAGTGGGTCGAAGTGAGAGAGTATGACGGCAAGAAAACTCTAAGCTGGGTCTTTCTATCCGTCTCGGTAGCGGCGCTCGCAACCTGTCTCGCGGTCTGCTAGTCGAGCCTCAGGGCTGCCCTTGCTGTGGCGTCTGGTCCAGAGCGCCCAGCCCGATTCGCTAGCCTAGCCCACCAAACCCGTCATTAACCCGCCGGAGCGTTCCACCGGTTTCAATGAAACGTTTCGTCGGAGCGGCCGCGTTTCATGAAACATCGAATAGGGCACCGGCCACTTCGGCTATAGTCGGCTTAGCTTCTTTATAGTCAAGTACTTACATCACATCATGATCCATGGGACCTCTCGGCCCCGTCCATGCCCAGTTCAACGCCTGACGGAGGTCTTCCAAGCACGCCAACGAGAAGGAGCCGACCCATGATGAACCCCAGACTATTGATCGCCGCCGTAGCTGTCACCGCCTTCGGCTGCACGGACGGAGGAAAGCTGACCGAACCCACGTCGGAGCCCGACATCACCAGCCCGAGCTTCGTCGTATCCCCGCCCGGCAACGGCGCCGACAACGCG
>JBDHIM010000131.1:0-16031 GCA_039587445.1 Gemmatimonadota bacterium | reverse complement strand
ATCGAGGTCGATCACCTCCGTTTCCGCGCCGACGTACGCCTCGATCTCCCGATCGCTGCCCACGGCCATGATCCGTCCGGCCGACGCCGCCAGAGCGGTGGCCTCGGGGAGCGCTTCGTCCAACGTGACGATCCGGCCATTCCGGAGAACGAGCTCCGCCGGGTCCGCCTGCCCTTCGCTCGAGCTCTGGGCCTCCGCGACGCCTACATCCGCGAGGATCATCAGCGCCAGGGCGAAAGGCAGCGCGGCCAGCCTAAGCACCGCGGCGTTGAACGCATGAGCCTCCCTTCGTTCCTGATCTGACGGGGTTTCGCTCACCATGAACGGAAGCCACCTTCGATGACCAGCGACTGAAGCGGGAGGATCGAAGATAGGGGAAAAGAGCGTTCGTATCGAGATGCGTGACGGGATCGCCATTGTCCGGATGGACCGACCACCCGTCAACGAGATCGACATGGAGTTTGCGGCCGAGCTGGATCGAGCGCTGACAAGCCTCGAATCCGACCGCGGCGTTCGAGCGACCGTGCTCGCCGGGGAGACTGGATGCTTCTCCGCCGGCCTCGATCTCAAGGTCCTTCCAGGCTACGACCGGGAGCAACAGCGGGAGCTCCTGCTTACGTTCGGGCGCGCCCTCATTCGTCTCTACCGATTCCCCCGGCCCGTTGTAGCGGCCGTCGACGGCCACGCCATCGCCGGCGGGTTCATCCTGGCGATTGCCTGCGACTATCGCGTCGGCGGACAAGGCGCGTACGAGCTCGGCCTCACCGAGGTTCGAGTCGGCGTTCCCTTCCCCATCGCGCCACTGGAGATCGTTCGCGCGGAGCTGGGTCCCGAGGTGACCCGTCGCCTCGTGCTCACCGCTCGTACGGCCGGCCCGGAGGACGCGCTCGCGTGGGGAGCTGTGGATGAGCTTTGGCCGGCGGGAGAGGTTGAAGCTCGGGCCCACGAGGTGGCCGGCGAATTGGCGAGCCTGCCACCGCGCTCGTATGCGCGCACGAAGCGACTGCTGCGTAAGGGCGTGATCTCGCGAATGGAAGATGCGGTGGAGCGCCAGCTGGACCCCGCTCTCTCGGAGTGGCTGACGCCCGAGGCCGGGCCAGCTGCGGCACGCATGCTCGGAAAGGACTGAGAGCCCGGCCTTGGACAACCCGGCCCTCACCTTCGCCATAGCGCTGGCCGCGGGTATCGCCGCCCAATCGGTGGCGCGACACCTCCGCATCCCCGGCATCGTCCTGCTCCTGGCGGTCGGAGTCCTTCTGGGCCCCGACGTCGCAAACATCGTACGGCCCGAGTCGCTCGGGCACGGCTTGGACGAGATCGTGGGTCTCGCGGTGGCGGTCGTTCTTTTCGAGGGCGGCCTCAATCTCCGCTGGCAACGGCTCCGGGCGGAGGCCTGGACGATCCGGCGCCTCATCACGATCGGCGGGGCGATCACCGCGGCCGGTGGGGCGGCCGCCGCCATGCTGATCATGGGATGGGACTGGCGGCCGGCCGTGCTCTTCGGTTCGATCGTGACCGTCACGGGTCCGACCGTGATCACCCCGCTTCTGCGGCGGATCCGCGTCAAGAAGAAGCTGCAGACGATCCTCGAGGCGGAGGCCGTCCTGATCGACCCGATCGGCGCCGTCCTGGCGGTCGTCCTGCTCGAGTTCGTGCTCGCCACGACGACGACGTCCGCCGCCGCCAGCCTGTTGGGCCTCCCAATCCGACTCGCTGCAGGCACCGCCATGGGCGCGACGAGCGGGCTTCTCCTCGGCTGGCTCCTCCGCTCAGAGCGGGTAGTTCCCGAGGGCTACGAGAACATCTTCACGCTCGCCATGGTCCTGGCTCTTTTCGAGGTGAGCAACGCGATCTTCCCGGAGAGCGGCATCATGGCGGCCGCCGTCGCCGGCCTCGTCGTCGGCAACATGCGCACCCGGGTGCAGGCCGAGCTCAAGGAGTTCAAGGAGCAGCTGACCGTGCTGCTCGTCGGTCTCCTCTTCGTGCTCCTCGCGGCCGACGTCCGCGTCGCAGAGGTCATCAGCCTCGGGTGGCCCGGCGTGCTTACGGTGTTGGCGCTCATGCTTCTCGTCCGGCCCGCCGACGTGGAGGTGAGCACGGCCGGCTCGGATCTGACCGTGAACGACCGGCTCTTCCTCTCCTGGATCGCCCCCCGCGGGATCGTGGCGGCCGCGATCGCCTCGCTGTTCTCGCGCAGGCTCGCTGCCGAAGGCATCCCCGGTGGAGATGTTCTATTGGCGCTGGTCTTTCTCGTCATCGCGGCGACCGTCGTCCTCCAGGGCGGCACGGCCGGCCTCGTGGCGTCGGCCCTCGGTGTCCGGATACCTCAGCAGGGCTGGGCAGTCCTCGGAGCGAACGCGCTGGGACGCGCCCTCGCCTGGTCGCTGGAGCGGGGGGATGAGACGGTCGTCATGGTCGACCGGAACGCCGCCGAGGCGCAGGCGGCGCAGAAAGATGGGCATCACGTCGTGTACGGAGACGCGAGCCAGGAGCGCACGCTGCTCCAGGCCGCCGTCGAGTCGAAACGCGGGATCCTCGGCGTGACGCCCAGTGATGGAATGAACCTCATTCTCGCCCGCCGGGCGGTCGACATGACGCGCGTTCCGATCTCATACGTGGCGATCGACAGACGAACCGAGACCGTCACGGCCGCCCAGGTGCGCGAAGCCGGATCGCGGGTTCTTTTCGGCCGCGAGGTGGACATCGAGGAGTGGATCCACCGGTTTCTGCACGGCAGCGCATGCGTGGAGCGTTGGAGACTGGAGGCCGACGAACCAGACGAGGCGGGACCACCAGCCCTGAAGCCGCCGGGACTTCCTCTGGCGTTGGAGCGGGAGGGCAAGACGCGACCCGTGGACGAGCGGTCGGACGTGAAGACGGGAGACGTGCTCTGTCTCGCTCTGCCGGTCGACGGCGAGGCGGCGCGGACCCGCCTCCGTGAAGCGGGCTGGGTGCCCTTGGAGACCGACGGGCGCTACTCCTGCCGGCGCTAGAGCGCGTCGAAGGTGACCCGACATCTTTGGCCTCCGGCCCGCCCGACCTGTTCTCCCCTGAAACGGACCCTCGACGGGATCGTATTACCTTGAAGCGGCGCGCAGAGGAGAGGCCGGCGTGAATAGCGACGAGCAGGGCGTAGAACGGATCCGCATCCCGAACAGGGTGGCCAACTCGCCGGTCGCCCTGCCGGATATCATGATGGCCGCCCCGATCCTCTCCCGGCTGCTGCTCGGTGCCTCCGTGCCGGGACTCGCCCTCCAGGCCGCGGCGTTCGGCGCCTACGCCGGTAGCGCCGCGAAGGACTGGATCCGGCGTCTCGGCGTCCGAAAGATCGAGTTCCTGGCCGTCTACGGCGCCGACGTCAGCCACCTCCCCGCGATGTCCATCGAAGCCCGAAGGGCGGAGATCGCCATCTTCACCCGCAAGCTGAACGACGTCTACCGGCCCATCGAGGTACCGCGACCCGAGTTGGCCGAGCGGGTGAACGAGGCGCTCACGCGGTACATAGCGGGAATCACCGGACAGCGCGTCGAGACCAGCGACTCGATTCGCAGCTTCATGCTGGCGCAGTTTCTCTTCCCGTTTGCACTCGGAGGGTGCGACTTCATCTCGGGAGACGTCGCGATATTCCGCGATACCGGCATCTTCGAGCCGCACGTCATCGCTCACGAGTTCAGCCACCGAAAGGGTTATTTCAAGGAGCTCGAGGCGCAGGCGCTGGCCTACCTCGCGCTCGTGGCCTCCGAGGAACCGGTTCTCGTACAGTCCGCGTACAGCGAACGGCTCCACCGGCAGCTGCGGATCGTCGCCCGCAAGGAGGCGGGAGAAGGAGCGGCCGGAGAGAACCACTTCCACGACCTCGTCGACCGCGCGAGCCTCAAGCCCGAGCTCAAATGGGCCTTTCACGCTCTGGTGCCGCATCTCTCGGCGGCCGAGCGCGCCATCGCGTCGGTGATGCGGCGCCTCTACGACGAGCGCATGCGGCTCACCGGCCAGAACGGCCTCTCCGATTATGATGAAGGGTTCACCCGCTTCCTGTTCGCGGTGGAGAACGGCGCGACCTGAGCCATCTCTGCCGGATCGGGCAACGATCCGGCGCCTCCCGAGCATCCAACTCGTGAAGGGTCGTCCGGCGGCGGGCGGATCGACCTCAGAAGCTTGTCCCTGCCCGTTGGCGGCTGCGTCACTTCCGAGTCCAGCTTGGCGCTCCGCCCTCGGGCCAGGGATCCACAGGGCCTTCAGGCGGTCGTGACACACGAAGCCTCTCGGGCACGTAGGGTCTATCGAAGATCGATCCGAAACACGGAGTGGGGCTGGGGCTGGTTCTCGCGGTCGTGGCGATCGCCGGACTCGCGTCGCTGAGGGCGCAGGAAGCGCCCGAAGTCATAACGGTTGGCAGCGGCGGCTTCCTGGGCGTCTACCTGGAGGAGGTCGACGACGCGGCCACGGACCGCCTGGGGCTACGGGAGGAGCGTGGAGCTCTGATCGTCGAAGTCTCCGAGGACGGGCCAGCGGCCGAGGCGGGACTTCTGAAAGACGACGTCATCGTCGAGTTCAACGGCCAGGCCGTCGAGAGCGTCAGAGAGCTGTCGCGGATGGTGCGCGAGACACCGGCCGGGCGAACGGTGGCGCTCGGGGTGGTCCGCGACAGCCAGGCCCGCGAGATATCAGTGGAGCTGGGCGAGCGGCCAGGCGTCGTGTGGCTCGGACCGGATGTCGACCGTCGGCAGGGTGTGTTCATCGCACCAGGAGACGGGGAACACGGCGAGCACGGCGAGCACCAGTTCTTCGCGTTCGGCGGACGCGGCCGGCTCGGCGTGCAGCTGCAGTCTCTGGGAGACCAGCTGGCCGAATACTTTGGCGTCACCGGAGGCGCTTTGATCGCCTCGGTTCGCGAGGATTCCCCGGCCGCCGAAGCGGGCCTCGAGGCCGGCGACGTGATCACGCGCGTCGGCGACCGGGCGGTGGAAGATGTGGATGACGCGGTGGAGGCGGTGCACGAGGCGGAAGCGGGCTCCCTGACGATCACGGTCGTTCGCGATGGCAATACACGAACGCTGACCGCCGAGCTCCCCGAGCGGCATTCGGGGTCCTGGGACTGGCAGTCTAAGGACGGTTCCTACTCGTACTCCTTCATTCTCCCCGACATCGAGATCCCCGAGATCGTCGTGCCGGAATTCAACACACCCTCGGTGTGGATCCAAGAGATCAAGATCCCCTCGTTCGAATTCAACTGGGACAAGGAGGATGGCGAACCGTGGCTGGTGATCCCCGAGATCACGATCCCCGGGTTCGAGATCCCCGAGGTCTTCGTCCCGGAGATTCGGGTGCCCGAGATCGAGGTGCCGGGTCGCGAGGTTACGGTCCAGGTGCCGGTTCAGGTCGTTTAGCTAAGAGCGCGGAGTCCGGGGCCGCTGCCGCTTCGGCGGCCTCGAGCGTGGACGGAAGGAGCATCCCCTCCTACACTGAGAGTGTGCATCCCTTCGCTTTTTCTGGACGTCGGAGCCCGTGATCGGACAGCCCCTCGCCCGAGGGGTCCTCCGCCTGATGGGCTGGACGCTCGTCGATGATGTCCCGGAGCGACCGCCAAAATTCGTGACGATCGGCGCCCCGCACACGACCAACTGGGACTTCCCCATCGCCATACTGATGTTCGTGGGCCTCGGCATGAAGCGGAATTGGGTCGGTAAGCACACACTCTTCCGCCCGCCATTTGGCTGGCTGATGCGCTTCCTCGGTGGCGTCCCGCTCGACCGGTCGAAGCGACACAACTTCGTGGACCAGGTGGTCGCCGCGTTCGACGAAGCCGAAGAGATGGTGATCGCGCTGGCCCCGGAGGGCACGCGCAGCCACACCTCCCACTGGAAGACCGGCTTCTATTACATCGCCGTCGGCGCCAGCGTCCCGATTGTCCTCGCCTTCATCGACTACCCGACGAAGCGGATCGGCCTGGGATCGATCCTCTATCCGACCGGCGACCTCGAGGCCGACATCCAGCTCATCCGCAACTTCTACGCGGACAAGAGGGGCAAGAGGCCCGAGAACGAAGGCGAAGTCAGGGCGCGACCTCCCCGGGAGGACAAGGCGGAGAACTAGGCCGCGCCTGGGCGACGGTGCCGGAGGCCAGACCTTAGGCCGCGGCGCTCGCCGCAGCCCCCCTGGCCGCGAACGTGTTGTACAGCCAGCCGAAGACGAACCCGCCGATCGCGCCGTCGACCAGCCCGTAGAGGGTGACGATGACCGCCGCGCCCGGGCCGGTGGGCCCGTGATACCCGGGATAGATCGACTCCGCGATCTCGAGGATCGCCCCGCCGTACTCGGGCCAGATCATGTCACCGAGCGAGACGAGCAGAAGCAGGGCGCCCCAGAAGATCCCGCATGTCAGTGCCAGTGCCTTCAGATTGAGCTTCATCGGTCAGCTCCTCTTGGTCCGATCGATTCGAGCGAATCGCCGCCGCCTTCCTCTCGGCCCGTCATCCTCCCGGTGCTCCTACCCCATCTCGGACGAAACGCCCTCCGATCACGAAGACGCTCGCCATCAGCAGGGCCAACACGACGCCGAGCGCCGCGGCTCCGCCGAAATCGAAGGCCCGAAGCTGGGCCAGGATCTCGATCGAGATCGGCCGCGAGCGCGGCGTATAGAGGAGGATCGAGGCGACGAACTCGCCGAGCGCGGTGACGAACGCCAGCAGGCCCCCGGCTGCGAGCCCCGGAGTGACCAGCGGCAGCGCCACCCGCCGCATCGTCGTCAACCAGCCGGCGCCGAGAGAAGCCGCAGCTTCCTCCAGCGTCGGATCGAAGCGTCGGAAGGCCGAGATGACGGCCTGTGCGACGAGCGGGATGTTCCGGATGAAGTAGGCGAGCGGGAGGATCCAGAAGGTACCGACGAGGACGAAGCGGCCCGTCAACGGTTGGTTTGCGCTGAAAGTGGTGGCGAGCCCGATGGCGATCACCGTACCCGGCAGCGCCCAGGGTAGGACCAGGAGCACGGCCAGCCAGGCGCGACCGCGGAAGCGCCGCCGCACCACGAGATACGCGGCGACGAAGCAAAAGACGAGGTTGGCGGCGGTGGCCACGGCGGCCATCTGCAGCGAGTTCAGAATCGGCGCGAACAACCGAGGGTCGCGCAGCAGTCCCCGGTAGTTCTCCAGGGAGTACCGCTCCGGCAGGAGCTGGGTCGTCCACCCTCCATCGGCCACGAAGGAAACCAGGACGAGCGTGAGGTGCGGCAGCAGGAGCAACAGTACCCAGCCGGCGCCGGCCGCCGCCAGGAGTGCCCTCACGCCGGGAGAGCGAACCCTATGCCTGGCGGGAGCCACTCCCTTGCCCACGACCACGTACTCGCGCGCCTCCTCGTACCGGCGAAGGAACCAGAGGGCGACCAGCGACGCCGAGGCCAGCATCACCGTCTCGACCATGGCCATCGACAGCGCGCCGCTCATCTTGCTCGCGTAGATCTGGGTGGTCAGGACCCGGAATCCGCCGCCGAAGACGTACGGCGCGGAGAAGGAGGCCATCGAGGTCATGAACACGAGAAGGGCCGCTGCGGTCAGCGACGGGATGAGCAACGGCAGGGTCACGGTCCGTAGAATCCGCCACCGCCCGGCTCCGAGGGAAGCGGCCGCCTCCGTGATCCCGGCGTCCATCCGCACCAGTCCGGCGAGCGTGAACAGGTAGAAATAGACGTACATCGTGTAGGCATGGACGAAGAGGATCGCCGGGGCACCGGCCAGCCTCCATGGGGCCGTCTCGAGGCCCAGGGCCAGCTGCACCCCTCGGGTGAGAATCCCGCTCTCTCCGACCAGAAACAGGAAGGCGATCACGCCAACGAGCGGTGGGAGCAGAACCGGCAGCGCAGCGAGCGCACCGAAGACCCTCCGCCCCGGGAAGTCGAAGCGGTGGAAGAACATGGCGAGCGGCACGCCTATCAGAGCCGCCAGAGCCACGCTGGCCAGGCTGGTCCAGACGCTGGCCCACAGTGCCGCCAGCTCCGCCCGAGTGGAGAAGAAGTCGGCGTAATGCGCGAGCGTGAGCCGACCCTCCTCGCGAATCGACTCGGCCAGCACCAACAGATTCGGGTACAGCACGAGCCAGACCAGAAGGAGGGCCACGGGCACGGCGAGGGCCGCCGTGTGGCGGCGCTCCCAGATTGACACCGCCGGTCGTCGGCTGCGCGTCATTCCGCCGCGGGATAGACGTGCACGCGAGCGTGCGAGCGAGGCCTCACCACGATCCGCCCCGCGCGCGCTTCGCTTCGACGGTCGGCTTCGACCTCGACCACGGCACCGTCCGCCAACTTCACGTTGTACGCGATCCGCGCGCCCCGAAACACTCGCTCGCTCACGACGCCGACCAGCTCTAACGCATGGTGGCCGTCAGGGACGATCTCCAGATCCTCGGGACGCACCACGACCTGCACGGCCTGCCCGGCCCGCAGCCCACTCGTCCCTTCCGGATCGACCGGCCAGAGCGCGTCGCCCACGAGGCGGACGCTCAGCTCACCGCCGTGTGGGGACTCGAGCAGACCCGAGAGAAGGTTCGCACGGCCGACGAATCCCGCCACGAACACGTCGTGCGGATGATCGTAGAGCTCCTCAGGCGTGCCGACCTGGCGGAGCTCGCCTTCATTCATCACCGCGACGCGGTCGGCGAGATCGAAGGCCTCCTCCTGATCGTGCGTTACGTAAAGCGCCGTGATCCCGAGCCCCTTGAGAAGGCTGCGGAGCTCCGTGCGAGTCCGTTCGCGGAGGGATGCGTCCAGGTTCGAGAGGGGCTCGTCGAGCAAGAGGAGGGGCGGTTCGATCGCCAGGGCCCGAGCCAGTGCGACGCGCTGCTGCTGACCGCCGGAGAGCTCCTGTACTCTCCGGTCCACATAGCCCGGAAGGTCAACGCGGACGAGCGCCGCCTCGACAAGCCTTCCGAGCTCGCTCGCCTCCACCCGCTGAGCCTTGAGTCCGAACGCGACGTTCTCGAACACGGACAGGTGTGGGAAGAGCGCGTAGCTCTGAAAGACCATCCCGAAGCCGCGTTTCTGGGGCGACCGGGTGGTCACGTCCGCTCCCTTGAACACTATCCGGCCGGCGTCCGGCGTCTCGAAGCCGGCGATCAGCCGCAGAGCCGTCGTCTTGCCGCAGCCGCTGGGCCCCAGCAGCGTCATCAGCTCGCCGGGCTCGAGCTCCAGGGTGAAGTCGCGCACGGCCACGACTTCCCCGAACCTCTTTCGCAGGCCTCGCAGCTCGAGACTCAACCGTCTCGCTCCCGGCTCATTCGACCCCCTCCGCCACTCGGCCGCGTCCCCGGATCTCGCGGTCCCAGTGCCGGAGCCACTCACCCACGTTCTCCTCTATGAAGCCGGCGTCCATGGGCATCGGTTGGATTCGGGGTTGGATTCCACGCAGCCAAACGGGCAGCGAGTCTGAGGGGATGTCCGAGCGGGCGGGGATCCGGAAGAAGCGCTCCGCGGCCTCGAGCACCCTCTGTCGGCTGCCCGCGAATTCCAGGAACCGCCGGGCCAGATCCGGGCTGGAGGATCCCGCGACGACCGCGATCCCGTCCACGACCACCGGCGTCCCGCTCGCCGGAATGATGTAGTCGGGGTTGAGCACGTACTCCTTCGTCTGGGCGTCCAGTCGCCGCAACCAGTCGTAGCCCGCCTCGAAGCCGCCGGTGCGCTCGTACTCGCGGTACATGATGGCGGCGAAGATCGCCCGCATCGTGCCGGAAGCCAGCGGGTCGCGGATCAGAACCCGGTCTCTCCAGCGTGGCTCCAGCACCTCATCCCAATCCGCCGGAGCTTCATCGGGAGCCAGCGCGTCCGAGTTGTAGGCGATGACCTCCGGCGTCAGGTAGTTCCCGAACCAGCGCCCTTCCGAGTCGCGTGCTCCCGGCGGTATGGTCTCCTCCCATGTCGGCTCAGACGGCTCCAGGAGCCCCTCTTCGGCCGCCCGGACGAACATGCCGCTCGGGGCGCCCCACCAGACATCGGCCTGGGGATTGACTCTCTCCGAGCGCAGCCGATCCAGGATCTCCTGCGATCCCATGTCCAGGTATTGCACGGATACGCCCGGGTTCGCCGCCTCGAACTCGCCGGCGAAATAGGAGAGGAGCTCTCGGCCATGCGGAGAGTAGACGATCAGGCTATCCCCGGAAGGCCCCCCACAGCCCTGCAGGAGCCCGCCAGCCGCCATGACGAGCCCGGCGAGGCCCGAGAGGGCGGTGCGTCGGTCTACTCCTCCGCGACCGGCCATTCGTCCGGGTAGAGCGAGAGCAGGTTGGCGAACAGCCGGTACGCTCCGGGGACGCCAGCCGGCAGCTGACGGAAGAAGGAGAGGCCGGCGTACACCCACAATCCACCTCCCACCCGCCCCACGAGGAGCGAGCCCGCCTGGGGGCTCTCGCCAGCGTCGGCGACGGCAATCAGAGGGGTGTAGCGCTCGTCCCACTCGCTCAGGAAGTAGAGTCCCCGCTCCTGTACCCAGCCCTCGAAGTCGATCGCCGTGATTCGGTTCGGGCGAAGGAACGCAGGAGAATCCGGTTTCAGAAGCGTCACCTCCGATGCCTCGTCCGTGACCCTGCCGTGCGGCCGGTCCATGGCGACGCGGTACGGCGCGAAGCCACCCTCGGGGAGCTCGTACTTGTTGTACTGGACGATCAGAACCCCGCCGTCTCGCACCCAGTCCAGCAGCGTCGTGTTGGCCGCCACGAGGTCGGGCCGAACCTCGTAGGCGCGGACCCCGAGGACGATGACATCGAAGCGCTCCAGCCCGTTCGACTCCAGGTCGCCAGGCTCGATCATCTCCACTGGCAGTCCGAGCTGGCGGATCGCCTCGGGCACCTGATCGCCCGAGCCTGTCACGTACCCGACGCGCCGGTCGGCGTCGACCTCGACATCGACGCGCCGCAGTGCCGTCTTCGCAGAGCTCAGATAGGGCGTCGGCTCGATGTGTGGATAGTCGATGACGACGGCCTCCTGTGCGTAGGAGCGGCCGCCCCCGTCGACCACGGCGCGCAGCCACTCGGCCGAACCGAATCCGCTGGATGGCCCGCCCGTGGGCGCGATCTCAAACGCGAAAGACCGGAGTACGCCGGGAGCATCGAGAGCGACCGATCCCCCGGCAGGAGAGACCGCCCAGCCTTCCGGCGCCACCAGACGCAGGCGGCCACTCAGGCCATCGGGCGCCTCGCTCCGGACCGTCACGACGATCGATCGCGGCGTCTCCTCCCCGAGCGGCCACACGAGGGTGCGCGGCTCGATGGTCACGGAGATGGCGGGAAGCAGAAGCAGCGGACGCCAGTACTCGCCGACCGCTTTGTCGACGCTTCGGAAGCGCACGGGGCGGGAGATGGCCAGACGGGTCTCGGTGGGGCCGGTCCGCAGGCTGAGCTCCACCGCTGCGGAGACCGGGGCCGGACCGAAGGCTCGACCGCGAAGCGCCGGATCGCTCGGCCACGTGTAGAGATCGCCGGCTCGATCACGCTGAAGGTAGTACGGTTGTGAAGGCCCGGCGTCAGGCGGGATCCGTACGCGAAAGCCCCAGGTCGCCAGGTCTCCGGATGAGAGAACCCCCGGCGCCGTCCGCTGGCCTCCGGTCCCGCCCGCCTCTGCACCGGGCCCGTTCGCGCTGGCGTCTTCACCGGACTGCCGTGCCTTCTCGAGGCTGGCCGGATAAAAGCGGCTTCCCGGCTCCCGGGCGATCTCGTCGTCGCCGGCCACGATCCAGCCGCCCGGAACCACCAGGAGGGAGGGCGCGGTCTCGAGCTCGAGCGGGCCTCCGTTCCACAGCTTCACCCGCACCCAGAAGCTTTGACCGGGAACGAGCACATCGTCCTCGGACTCGGCGACCAGCGTCACTGAAGCGGCCGCCAGGATCGCATCCTGCAGATTCTCGATCCGCGCGTCCAGAGCGCGCACCACCCCTTGGTCCAGGCCCTGGTGATCGGCCCGTAATCCCCCCGGGCCGGCTCCACCGCCGGCGTAGCTTCGGGCCTCCCGCAGCGCCTCCAGGGCGCGAGCGAGGGCCGGGACGGCGCGCGATGGAGCCAGCGCCACCAGGTCTCCCCGGGCTTCGGCCAACAGATGCCGGTAGACTGCTATGGCCTCCGCGAGCCCATCTCCATCTGTCGCCGTGAGGCCCTTCTCCGACCACTCCCTCGCCATGCCCGCCAGCGTCGTATCGACGCCGGCGAAGAGCGACGTGTCGGGTCCGGTAACGCGGCTCTGAACGAGCTCCAGCAGCGTGACGCGCGGACCGCCGGGCTCGGCGGTCCCGAAGTCCTGCGATCGGTGCTGGCTCCGGCTCCGCATCGCCAGCTGGTGATAGGAGCGACCCAGAACCGGATCGAGCGTTCCCGTCTCGATCGCCAGGGTCGAAGCCTCCGGATCACGCCACGTGCGGCGGTAGAGCTTCCGGGGCGTCCACGCTTCGATCCCGTGATCGGCGTGCTCCGGAAACCTGGCCGGATCTCCGGCGGCCTCGAACGCCTCCCTCGCCAGGATGCCCACGACCTGGTGCTGGCCGTGGCCGTCGTTCGGCGTTCCCGAAAATATGGACACGATGATCTGGGGCCTGAAGACGCGAATCGCCCACACCACGTCGCTCAGGATCGAGTCTCGGGGCCAGTGGCCAAAGGTCTCTTCGGCCGTCTTCGAGTATCCGAAGTCGAAGGCCCTCGTGAAGAACTGACCTCCCCCATCCACGCGGCGTGCGGCGAGGAGCTCGCCGGTGCGCACGATTCCGAGCCCCTCGCCAAGCTCCGGCCCGATCAGATTCTGGCCTCCTTCGCCTCTCGTGAGCGAGAGGTACGCGGCCTGCGCCCCCATCCCTCGGGCAAGCACCGCCAGGAGAGCCGTATCCTCATCGTCGGGATGAGCTCCGATCATCAGTACGCGCTTGATGCCGTCGAGCTGGCGCATGAGGAGGGCCGCATCGACGACACCGGGACCTCCCCCGGACCCGGGGGCGGCTTGCGCCGAGGCGTGGTTCGGCAGAAGGAAGCTCGCGTACCCCGCGAGGCTCAACGCGAGGAGGCCGGGGAAGAGCCGTAGGCGCGATCGGACGTGTGCTGGCATCGCGCCGAAGCTATGCCGGGCCGTCGGGCGGGGAAAGCAACGGCGCGTCCCTAGGTCGACCCTGACATCCGGGGCTCGACCCGGGCGCCCCTATGCTCGGCGCCGGCCTCTCAGCTGGGATCCGCCGCCCTCAACCAGGCAGGAGGGCGTCAGGTTTCCGGCTTTCCCGCTCCGCCCTGAACCACCAGAGCAAGACGAAGGCTAGGGCCGCGATGCGAAGCGGTTCCGCTGCGAGAGGCAAAGACACCGCCACCGCGATCCCGGGGGCCGCGAACCAGTAATAGAGGCCAACCGCGAGGGCACCGAGCCCCCGAAGGATGCGGCGGTTTCGGATCGGCAGCAGCATGGTGGCAGCCACGGCCAGCAGGTAGCTGATCGCGGCCCAGAGCAGGATGTGCAGATAGACGTCCGGAGCCCCGGACAGAGAAACGTCGTCCAGTGTGAAGTACCCGAGGACGAATCCGGGCAGCGCGGCGGCGAAGACCCCGAAGGGCGAGCGGAGCCAGGAGGAATCGTGGCGAGACGCGCCCAGCTGCTGCGCAATCGATTTCTCCGGCGCCAGGTCTATGCACGCCCTGGAGCACAGGTCGCAGCGAGCACAGCGATCGTTCGAGACGCTGAGCAGCGGACTCTGTCCATACAGGCGCTCCACCGGCAGCACCGGACAGAAGGCGTTACAGAAGCCGGCCTTGAGGTCGAACGCCGCCCCGACGGCGACGGCCAGGATCGCCACCGCCACGATCGTGATGGCGAGCGCCAGGCCGTCCTGGTTGAAGAGAAAGCGCCGGGCCGGAACGAGCAGATAGAAGAGCAGGATCCCAAACAGGCTCGAGTAGGTTGCGAAGCGCTTCGTCTGCTGCCGGCTGCCGGTCCGGCCAGCGGACAGCAGGTTGAGCGTCGCCAGGGGACAGGTGTTTCTCCAGATGAGGGGGCTCACCAACAAAGTGGCGGGCACGAGCGGGATCGCCACGTTCCACAGAAGCGTGAGAGATGGCTCGGGCCGCAGGACGAGGCCCGCCAGCAGGAGAGCCGTGAGAACCAGTCCGGTCGCCTGTGCGGCCTTCCACAACCCCGCTTCGCGCATACCCCGCCCCTCCCCCCGGACTCCCCGCGACTCAGCTACTCGTCGCGACCTGTCGGACAAGATCGACCAACAGATCCTCTCCTCCCGCGGCCGCGAACGCGACTCGGCCGGAAACGTCGATCACGTACACGAGCGGTGGATGCACGATGTCGCCGGTCCTCAGATCCCGCTCGCGCGGCACATCCCACCGGTCCAGCGCCTCCTCGACGACGCTCACCTCCCCGCCGAGCAGGCGCTCGTCCGTCTCGAGTCCCAGCCTGGACGCGAGGTACTCGAGCCGACTCGGCGTGTCCCGCCAGGGATCCAGCGTCAGCACGACCGCCGCCGCGTCGACGCCTTCGGCCGCCAGGCGGCGCCGTGCGGCGACTGTCTCGCGCACGATCAGGGGGCAGATCGTCTCGCAGTGACCGAACACGAAGGTGACCAGGAGGGGCCGCCCGGCATACTCCTCGAGCGAGACGTTCGCTCCGGCCTGGTCCAGGAGGTCGAGAGCGGGGGCCGGTCGATCTTCAACCCGGTATCCGGCCGGCAGGCCGCCATCCGGTCCCCGTGCCGAGGCCAGCTCTACGGGGGCGAACTCGGCCGACGCCGCGATGGCGACGCGCACCCTGGCTCCGGCCGCGACGATTCCGGCGACCAAAAGAACGGCCGACGTCGCCAGGGCCCATCGGCCGACCGGCCTGCTCGAGAGCGCTCGAAGCCCTCCCTGGATCTCCTGCCGCCACCCGATGAGGAGAATCCCCAGCATGCCGAGCGGCTGGAAGATTAGCGCGCCCCAGCCCTCCGGTCCGGGAAGGCCGTCCGGCCGCGTTCCGAAGCAGACCGCACGGGTGCGCGCCAGCCACTCGGGCGGCACGTCACCGGCCGGCCAGAGCGCGAGAGCCCACCAGGCGGCCGAGATGAGGGCGATGGTCGCGAGGCCGCCGAGCGCGACGGCCTCACGCCTCTCGAGCGTCATGCGAACTCGCTCACCCCACCTGCCAGACGACGGAGAGCAGCTTCCAGTTCGTGAAGTAGTAGACCGCGAACGCACCGAGGAAGACGAGCGCCAGCACCAGCGTACCTGGAGCCATGCCGAAGCTGCCCTTCTCGGCGTACGCCGCCTCCTCGTCCGCCTCCGTGAAGGGACGCGGCGGGTTCACGATTCCGTTAGGAACTCCGTGCATCGACATACGTTGCATCTCCTTCCATCGGCTGGCCCAGGAAGACGGACCATACGGTGACCAGGATGTAGATCGCCCCTCCCAGCGCGGCGATCAGCCCGCCCAGGGCCATCACCGTCACCACCAGGTTGGCGGCGGGAGAGAACTGAACGTCGAACAGCGCGTCGCTGAACGTCATGTCCCAGTGGCGCCGCGGAATCCCGAAGGTCCCCGCGAACGTCATCGCCACCGAGAAGATCAACATGCCGAAGGCGAACAGGTACGGCTGGATCTTGGCCAGCGACCAGAACGCCACCTTCTTCCGGAAGATCAGCGGGATCACGTAGTAGGTGACCCCCATGAAGGCCAGCGCCGTGCCCGCAACGACGGTGGCGTGGAAGTGCCCCGGGATCCGAAGCGTGTTGTGCGCGATGATGTTGATCTGCTCGGTCCCGAACGTGACGCCGGTGATGCCGCCGACGAACCCGAAGATGACCACCGAGAAGACGAGAGCGCTGAAGCCGGGGTCTCCCCACGGAGCTCGACGCAACCACTCGAACATCCCCTTCGTGAACCCGCGGACGCGCTGGCCCACCTCGATTCCGGCGGGAACCGTGAAGCCGTGGATCATGCTGGCCAGCACGGCCATGTACATGAAGTAGCTGGTGTTCACGACCTTCCAGGTCGGGCCCATCCCCGGATCCACCAGGAGGTGGTGGGCCGAGGCCATCGAGATGAA
>JBDHIM010000130.1:0-7591 GCA_039587445.1 Gemmatimonadota bacterium | reverse complement strand
CCAGTGGCCAAGGCGACGGCACGGGCCACTCTCACCGTGGAGGAAGCGCGGCGCGCAGCCGCGGCTGCTAGAAAGGCGTAAAGCCCCATCGCGAAGATCGTCCCTGCCCCAAAGGCCGCCAGGTAGCCGATCGCGGGCCAGAAGCCGGTGAGCAGCGTGACCGGGATCAACGCCACCACGGGAGCTGTTCCCGCCAGGCCGTGCACCGCGCCCACGAGGGTCGAGAGGTGCCCGTGGCGTGATACTACCTGTCCGTGCTGCGACTCCCCGTGCAAGTGCGTGTGATCGTGGGAGTGAGGGTGCCGTTCTGGAGTGTGCGCGTGCAGATGGGCATGTCCGTGGTGGTCCTCGGGCCGGTGCACGTGGAGGCGGCGGGAGGCTCGCATGGCCCAGAACCCGAGCGCGACGAGCATCATGCCGACAGCAAGCTCGGCCCAGGTCTCGGCGCTGCTCGGGACGGAGACGCCGCTCCAGGCCAGCACTCCCCCGACGACGAGCACGACGAGCGCGTGACCGAAGCCCCACCGAAACCCGAACAGGGCGGCGCTTCCCGCTCTCGGAGACCTGCCGACGAACGCCGTGACGGCGACCATGTGATCCACCTCCAGAGCATGTGATGCCCCAAGGGTGAAGGCCGCCACGTAGGCGGCAAGCCACTCGCTCAGATCCCTACCTCCGTTGCCGAGGTCTGCCTCCGCTGCCCAAGTGTCGTGCGTCCGGCACAGCCGGCCGGGTCAGATCTCCTCGCCGGCGAGAAGGAGCCAGGTCTCGAGTACGGTGTCGGGATTGAGCGACATGCTCTCGATCCCCTCGCTCAGCAGCCACTGCGCCAGATCGGGGTGGTCGGATGGGCCCTGTCCGCATATGCCGATGTACTTGCCGGCACGCTTACAGGCCCTAATGGCGGCGGAGAGCAGGGCCTTCACGGCATCGTCCCGCTCGTCGAAGATGCCCGCGACGATCGCGGAGTCGCGGTCCAGACCGAGTGTAAGCTGTGTAAGGTCGTTCGACCCGATCGACATCCCGTCGAAGTGCTCCAGAAAAGCATCGGCGAGGATCGCGTTCGATGGGACCTCGCACATCATGATCACGGTGAGGTCGTTGACGCCGCGCTCGAGGCCGTTCTCGGCCAGCAGCTCCACGACCCGCCGGCCTTCCTCGACGGTGCGGACGAAAGGCACCATCACCCATACGTTCGTGAGGCCGATGTCGTCCCGCACCAGCTTCAGCGACCGGCACTCGAGCTCGAAGCAGGGGCCGAAGTCCCCGTCCATGTATCGGGAGGCCCCCCGGAACCCGAGCATCGGGTTCTCCTCGTGCGGCTCGTATCGGTCTCCGCCGATCAGGTTCGCGTACTCGTTCGACTTGAAATCCGACAGTCGCACGATGACCGGCTCGGGGGCGAACGCGGCAGCGATCGTGGCGATCCCTTCGGCGAGCTTTTCGACATAGAACTCGACGGGATCGGCGTAGCCGGACATCTGAAGGTCGATCGTGTCCTTCAACTCCTGGGGAAGGTGCTCGTACTCCAGCAGCGCCTGCGGGTGAACGCCGATCATCTTGTTGATGATGAACTCGAGGCGTGCGAGTCCGACGCCGCTATGCGGGATGGTGGCGAAATCGAATGCGCGGTCCGGATTCCCGACGTTCATCATGATCTTGACGGGTATCTCGGGAAGGGCATCCAGCTCGATGAGCGTCGTGTCGTACCCGAGCAGACCGTCGTACACGAACCCCTCGTCCCCCTCCGCGCAGGAGACGGTGACGTCCTGGCCGCCCTCGATGGTGTCCGTAGCGTTCCCACAGCCGACGACGGCCGGAATGCCCAGCTCGCGCGCCACGATCGCGGCGTGGCAGGTGCGCCCGCCCCGGTTGGTCACGATCGCCGAGGAGATCTTCATCACGGGTTCCCAATCCGGATCGGTCATGCCGGTCACCAGGACATCCCCACGCCGGACCACGCCGATCTCCGCAACCGATTCCACGACCCGGGCTGGCCCACTCCCGATCTTGTGGCCGATGCTGCGCCCCTTCGTGATGACGCGGCCGCTCTGCTCGAGTGTGAAGCGCTCGATCAGCCGCCCGCTCCGGCTCTGGACGGTCTCGGGCCGCGCCTGGACGATCCGCAGCCGTCCGTCGACGCCGTCCTTCGCCCACTCGATGTCCATCGGACAGCCGTAGTGCCTCTCGATCCTCATGGCCTGCCGGGCGAGCTCCTCGACCTCGGCATCGGAGATACAGAACCGCCGTCGATCCTCCGTCGGCACCTCCACGGTGGTCACCGGGGTCGCTGCGCCATTCTCCGCATAGACCATCTTGAGGGCCTTCGTCCCGAGCGTGCGGCGCAGGATAGCGCTGCGACCGGCCGCCAGGGAAGGCTTGTAAACATAGAATTCATCAGGATTTACAGAGCCTTGCACGAGTGTCTCGCCGAGCCCGTACCCTGCCGTGATGAAGACCACGTCACGGAAGCCCGAGTCGGTGTCCAGCGTGAACATGACCCCGCTCGAGCCGAGGTCTGCACGGACCATCTCCTGGACTCCCACGGAGAGCGCCACCTGCCTGTGGTCGAAGCCGTGGTGGGTGCGGTAGGAGATGGCCCGGTCGGTGAACAGGGAAGCGTAGACGGCGTGCACTCCCTCCACGACGGCGCCGAGCCCCTGGATGTTGAGCAGCGTGTCCTGCTGCCCGGCAAAGGAGGCCTCGGGAAGGTCTTCGGCCGTCGCCGAGGAGCGAACCGCCACCGCTACCTCCTCCCCGTCGCCGAGGGAGGTGTAGGCCGCCTCGATCTCCACTCTCAGCGCATCGGGAAACGGAGCCGCCTCGATCCAGCGGCGGATGTCGGCTCCGGTACTCCGGAGCGCGCCGACGTCGTCCACGTCCAGCCGGTCGAGCGCCCCGTAGATACGCTCACCGAGGCCGTCGTGGGCCAGGAAACCGCGATAGGCCAACGCCGTGATCGCGAAGCCGCCGGGCACGTCGATCCCTTCCTCGGAGAGCGCGCCGATCATCTCTCCGAGAGAGGCGTTCTTGCCTCCGACTGTTTCGATGTCGTCTCTACCGACGGATTCGAAGGGGACGATGTACTCGCTCATCGCCGCTTCCCTTGTTCGATGTGTATATAGGTAGAAGAATCACCGCTGGGCCGGCGCGCGCCTGGGCCGCCGGCACGCGTCAGCGGATCCCTCGAGGTGTCGCGAAGCTCATGAGCCCACGAACGGTTTTCTTCATCTCGGACCAGACCGGCGTGACGTCGGAAACGCTCGGAAACAGCCTGATGACCCAGTTCGACGGCCTGCAGGTCCAGAGAATCACCCTACCATTCCTGGAAAGCGCCGACAAGGCGCGGGAAGCCGTCCAGACGATCAACGCCATAGCCCGGACGGATGGCCAAAAGCCCATCGTCTTCAGCACGCTCGTTCAGGACGAGCTCCGCGACATCGTGACGGGAGCCAATGCCTTCGTCCTCGATTTCTTCGAGACTTTCCTCGAACCGCTCGAGCGAGAGCTCGGCCAGCCGTCGGCGCACGCCACCGGACGCGCCCACGGGATGGCGGACACGCAGATCTACGATCGTCGGATCGAGGCCACCAACTTCGCCCTCTCCTGCGATGACGGCAGCCGGATCGAGAACTACGCTCAGGCCGACCTCATCCTCGTCGGCGTATCCAGATCCGGGAAGACCCCAACCTCACTCTACCTGGCTCTGCAATACGGGATCTTCGTCGCCAACTTCCCGCTGACCGAGGATGAATTCGAGGGAGAGGGTCTGACCTCCGCCCTGGCGGCCTACCGCGACAAGCTGTTCGGACTCACGATCTCGCCTCGACGGCTCGAGGAGATCCGAGAAGCGAGGCGGGCGGGAAGCCGCTACGCCTCGCCGCAGCAGGTCGGCTACGAGCTTCGGCAGGCCGATGCACTCTTCGACCGGTACGGGATTCCACACCTGGATACCACGGCCCGCTCGGTGGAGGAGATCGCGAGCTGGATCCTGAGGGAGACGGGCCTCAAGCGAACGACGGGCTCTTAGCCGAGCGCGAAACACGCCGCTGGAGTCGTTGCAACCTCTGCCCGGTTGAACCCGTCCATACGGGTGACCGCCGGCCACGTGCCGTGAGACGAAGCCAATTGAAGGGAAGGCGCGTGGAATCGTTTCTGAAGGATCTCCGGTTCTCGATTCGTACCCTGCTCAAGCGGCCGGGCTTCACCATCGTGGCCGCGCTGACCATCGCGCTGGGAATCGCCGCGAACACGGCGATCTTCAGCGTGGCAAGCGCCGTTCTTCTCGAGCCCCTGCCGGTGAGCGAGCCCGATGGTCTCTTCGTTCCCGACGTCATCGCTCCCTCCGGCTTCTCGATCTCTCTTTCCATCCCGAATTTCCGGGACTGGAGCCAGAGGACCCGCACCTTCGAGTCCTGGGGTGCGAACGCTGGACGCTGGCGCACGCTCACGGGGGGCGATCGCCCGGAGGTGATCCGCGTCCGGCTGGTGCTCGGAGACTTCTTCCAGACGCTGGGAGTCTCGGCGGCACTGGGGCGGACCTTCTCGGGGGATGAGACGTGGGAGGGCGCAGAGCCGGTCGCCGTCGTGACTCATCGCTTCTGGGAGGGACGTCTCGGATCCGACCCGGACGTCATCGGAACCTCCGTCACGCTGGACGGCCAACCGTATACCATCATCGGGGTGACGGCGCCCGAGTTCGTGTTTCCCAGCGCCGACACGGAAGTGTTTCTTCCGATGGGGTTCTTTTCCGATCAGATGTGCTGGGAGGAGCGTGGTTGCTCGCAGGGCACGTGGGCAATCGCCCGACTCGCCGCCGGCTCGACTCTGGCGCTGGCACAGGAGGACATGGATCGCGTGACCCGCGAGATCACCGACGAGGAGGGCGATCAGCAGGCCGTGGCGCGGCTCGAGACGCTCGAGCAGGTATACGTGGGGGACGTCCGTACGCAGATCTGGATCCTGATGGGTGCCGTCGTCTTCGTTCTCCTCATCGCCTGTGCAAACGTGGCGTCGCTCCTGCTCGCCCGGGGCGAGAGCCGGCGACAGGAGATGGCGTTGCGGATGGCGATCGGAGCCGGCCGTGGGCGGATCGTCCGCCAGCTGCTCACAGAGAGCACGGTGCTTGCGCTCGCCGGCGGCTTCCTGGGAGTGGTCCTGGCGTTCCTCGCAGTCCGGCTCATGATCCCGAGGCTTCCGGATGCAATCCCTTCGGTGATGGCCGAGCGGGTAGGCATGGATTTGGACGTTCTTCTCTTCTCTCTGGGGATCGCGCTCCTGACCGGGCTTCTCTTCGGTCTGGCGCCCGCCTTGCGGGGATCGCGGCACGATCTGGGACAGGAGCTCAAGGAGGGAGGACGGAGCGGAACGGCCGGGAAGGGCCGCCAGCGGCTACGCTCGGCGCTGGTGATCGGCGAAGTGGCGCTGGCTCTCGTCCTACTGATCGGCGCCGGCCTGATGATCCAGAGCCTCACGGAGCTCCAGCGGGTGGACACGGGATTCGTCGATGACAACGTCTTCACCGCTCGCATCTCGCTCCCGGTGTCGGAATACACCGAGAAGGAACAAGCTTGGGGCTTCTTCGACCAGCTGCACGAGAGACTGGTCGCTCTGCCCGACGCCGAAGCCGTCTCGCTGTCCAACATCGTTCCCCTGCAGGGTAACTCGTGGGAGCAGATCATCGTGCCCGAGGGGGTGCCATTCGATCAGGAGCACTGGGAGTCGGTCCTGTTCCACATGGTCAAGCCCGACCATTTCGAAGCGCTCGGCATCGAGCTGGTGAGGGGAGGCGCGTTCACGGAGGTGGACCGCGACGATAGCCCGCTGGTGTGCGTGATCGATGAGACGATGGCGGAGAGGTTCTGGCCCGGCGAGGACCCGATCGGGAAGCGCGTCGCGTTCGAGATCACGGAGGACTCCGATTTCGACAACCCCGTCCCTATCTACCGAACGGTCGTCGGCGTCGCCCGAAACGTCCGCCACTACGAGCTCGAGAATCCGTCGCGCGTCCAGGTCTACGTGCCGTTCAACCAGAGCGGTCGAGCCTGGTCGAACCAGATGTTCGTCCTCGTGAAGACGCGGGAAGACCCGCTCCAGCTGACCCGGCTCGTTCGCGAGGAGGTGAGCGCGCTCCACTCCGACGTACCGCTCCACTCCGTGCAGACGCTGCAGGACTATGTTCGAGAAGCGATGGCCGGAACGCGCTCCACGGGCTCCCTTCTGGCTCTGTTCAGCGCCGTGGCCCTCCTGCTCTCAGCCATCGGGATCTTCGGCGTCATGTCGTTTTCCGTGGTTCAGCGAGTGCGCGAGATCGGGATTCGGATGGCTCTTGGAGCCAGCCCGCCACGGTCTGATCCTGGGCGGACTCGGAATCGGGCTCGGCCTTCTGACGGCTCTGGCGCTCACGCGCCTGCTCTCCGGTCTGCTCTACGAGGTCAACCCGATCGACCCGGCAACCTATGCTGGCTTCGCCGCCTTCCTCCTGGCGATCGCGTTGCTCGCCTCCTACCTGCCTGCCAGGCGTGCCACGCGAGTGGATCCGGCGGTGGTGCTACGGGAGGAGTAGGCGTTACCTAGACGGCTTCTTGCCCCTCGGCCCGCCGAGAAACCTCAGGAACAACAGGAAGCCGATGAGCGCCGCGATGGCGATGATGTACTCGATGGCCTTGGTCGAGGTGGCCAGGAGCAGCCCGGCCAAAGAGATCACGGTCTACCTCCTCCAGCTCCGCGGAGCCATGCTTATTGGATCCCCCCGTACTCCGGGTGCGCATGCAGAACCGGCATTCTCCTCACGATCCAGCGGAAGGTGAGCAGGCCTATCGTCACGATGCTGACGGTCACCAGCAGCTCCATCCAGTGCGGCCAGTAGCGCTGCGCGTAGTCCCAGCGAAAGGCGATCACCGAGACGTTCAGGCGGTTGATGACGATGCCAACGACCGCCAAGAGCGCCGTCACGCGTACGAGCGAGACATTGCCGGTCCGGGATCCCCACGCGAACAGGGCGCACGGCAGAGCTACGAACCCGAACATCTCCGCCAGGAACCAGAGGCCCATGGGGGTCGCCAGCAGAGCCCAATGCTGGCCCCGGGCCACTCCGATCCACTTGAGCGAGAAGTAGGCGAACAGGGTGATCGCGGCCGCCTTCCCGAGGCCGAGCATCAGTCCGTCCAGGCGGGCCAGGTGGTGCGAATCCACCTGGTCTTTGAACACGCGATGCGAGACCGTGCTCTCGAACACCACCATGGAGAGGCCGGCGATGATGCTGGAGACGAAGAAGAAGACCGGAAGCAACTCCGAGTACCAGAGCGGATGCAGCTTGGTCGGCGCCAGTAGAAAGAGGGCGCCGAGCGCGGACTGGTGCAGGGTCGAGAGGATCAGCCCGGCGATCGTCGCCCCGATGGTGAGCTTGGCCACCCAGCTGCGCACCCGCTTCCAGCCGAGCCACTCGAAGACGGCCGGGCTAAACTCGATGAACTGCACGGTCAGATAGAGAAACACGTGCCACGCCACCAAGAACATGACGGAAGTGACGCCGTAGGAGTAGAACACCGGGTAGGGAAGTCGCCACGGCCGTCCCAGGTCCACGAGCAGG
>JBDHIM010000129.1:0-8459 GCA_039587445.1 Gemmatimonadota bacterium | reverse complement strand
GCCCTCGAAGAGCCGCGGCCTCAGCGACGAAGTCTGCCTCGTCCAAGCCGGTGGCGGCCAGCGCCATCGTTTCGGCCGAGGTCTCTCCGGACTCCCACTCGCGGAGGCCCGTCTCGAGCTCGGCCGGCGTCGGCCCACGAGCGATCAGGTGAAGGAGGTGTCCGAACCGTCTGGCCGTGGCGGAATCCGAGGCGGCCAGAGCGCCGGCCAACCGGATCGCAGAGGTGCGGGTGCGAACGTCGGAGTCGGTGGTACCCGTGGCATCCTCGAGTGCCCTGATGGCGCCGACCACGTCCCCGGCATACAGGCGAACGTGCCCGAGCGCGAGCGCGAGCTGGGCAGGCGGCACGACGTCGCCCGTCGAGGTGATCGAGGTGCCGGTCTCGAGGATTCGCTCGGCGTCGGGCAACCGGTCGGCGCGGATGAAGCTCCGGGCCAACTCGATCCGCATCTCGATCAGCTCGGACTCGGGCTGAGGGTAGGTACGCTGGAAGTCCGCCAGCATCAGCTCCGCGCGATGCGTCTCCGAAAGCGAGAGGCTGAAGAGGCGGCGCGCCGAGACGCGGTGCACGTCAGTTCCGCGAGCCACGCTTCGAAGCAGCTGATCGAACGCCCGGCGCGCACGGGTGGAATCACCGGCTTGGAGCGCCATGTCGGCGGCAGCGGCGCGCCACCGGTCACGTCGGACGGGGTCGGCGATAAGGTCCGCGAGCCGCTCTGCCGCCCAGGCACCCTGGTCGAGGGCGCCCGAGGCACGGGCCCCCTCAGCGAACCGGGCCAGGAACTCACTGCGCTCGGGGAGAGGTAGGCGATCCTCCAGGTCCCGTGCCAGCTCACCGGCACGCTCGGGAGCGCCGAACCGGAGCATCAGATGCGAGGCAGCGACGGTGACGGCCGGCGGCATCCCGCGCACGGCGGCCGCGACGGCATCGAGGAACGCGTTGCGGACGTCGTCATCTCCACCCACTACCTCCTCCAGCGGGGTGGCGTCTCCATCCGTCTGCGTCAGCCGCACCCACTCCCCTGCCGCTGCCCTGTAATCGCCCATCTCGAGAGAGAGAGACCCGAGCTCGACCGCGAAAGCCGAAGGGCTGCGCAGCTTCCGTCGCCCCCGTCGCAGAGTCTCGGCGCCAGCCGCCGGGTCTCCGGTGGCAATCTCCGCGTTCGCCCACGCCACGTACGCAGCGGCCTCGGTCGGTCGAGCTTCTGCCCATCCTGCGGCGACGGACCGAGCCGAGTCGGCCAGGCCTGAAGCCAGGAGAGCATCGACCCAAAGACGCCTCAGGTCCTCGGAGGCGGCCTCGTCTCCGGCCGCACGCTCGAATCGTGGAAGGAAGGGAGCGACGCGTTCCTGACGCACGGCTACTCGCAGGAGGAGAGCGAGCCCCGGCTCGGAGGTCGGGCGCTCGTCCAAGAGGCCTCCAAGAACGGAGAGCGCCTCGTCCGGCCGATCGGCGGCGTCCAGGCGCGCGGCCCACTCCACGAGCCGGCTTTCGTCCTGGGCGGTCGCTCGCTGAGCTTGCGCTACCGAGAGCCCGGGAGACGAGACCAGAAGCACGAGTGGGACGACAACAAGCGTCCGCCAACCTCTTACCCTCACGGGCTCCCTTCCTCCGGTTCGTCCCCTACCCGGTTCAGGCGATCGAAGTAGTCCAGTACCATCCAGCGGTAGGCGGGCGGAAGCTCCCGCAGAACCGCTTCGTTCGGGTGCGGATAGCGCGGACCCGCCAGGACCGCTGGATCGAGGCGCGGCACCTCCGACTGGAGATCGGCACCCGGCCGGGATTCGCGCCGATCGGGCTCCTCGTCTTCCCGCTCGAGCGACCGCCCGGCGTCCAGGAGACGTCGGAACAGCGTCTCTTGCCGCTCCACCGTCTCGGGATTCAGGGCACCCGACTCCAGACGGCGCGCCAGCTCGCCTGCTTCGCGCGCCAGCGCCTCCGGCCGCACCAGGAGGTCCTCTTCCATACGGGAGCCGACGGGCCGCCCGTCCTCCTGCATAAACAGCAGGGAGCCACCCTCCCGGCTGAGTCCTTCCTGCATCCTCGCGGCTCGAGCCAGCTGCTCGAGCATCTCGGCCGTGCCACTGCCGGACCCGGCCGCCTGCACGGCCCCGACGCTGGCCAGCAATCGTACGGCGAGCTCGTTCAGCGCCCCGGCGATAGCCGTAGCCTCTTCTCCGGTCGGTCTCTGTGCGGAGCCATCCTGCAACCTGGCCAGCAGATCATCCATCCGACCCGCAGCTTCCGCTGCCGCCATGGCAGAGCCCCGGTCCAAAAGAGCCGTTCGCCGGCCCGCCTCGGCCAGGCTCCCGAACAGGTTGTCCAGACCGCCCCGGAGCGCCGCCTGGCGACCCTGAAGGGTGGCCGGGTCGAGCGCACCCGGACCCGAGTAGCCCTCCGCCAGCGCCTCCTGCTCCGTGGCCAGCGCGAGAGCCTCACGCCGAGCGTGCTCGAGCGCCTCCACGGCCTCGGCGTTCCAGTCCTCGCCCAGCGCCTGCTCGGCCGTCGCAAGCGAGGCAGCTGCCTCGTTCAGCCGATCGGCCGCCTCGCTTGCCTCGGTCTCGGAGGGGTTCCCCTCCGCGCGCTCGCCCGGCGGCTGGCCCTCGTCTCCCGCCGACCGCGCCGCCGCCCTCGCCCTATCGGCTGCTTCGGACACCGCTTCTCCGGCAGCCCGCACCGAGTCAGCGGCCGCGGAAGAGGCGTCCGCATTCAGACTGGAGTCCAACCTCTCGCTCAGCTCATCGATCAGGTGACCGAGCTGCTCGGCATCCGTGGCAAGCGTCTCCTCTTCGTGACGCCATGTCTCATCGACGTCGGAAGCCTTCGCCATCGCATCCTGCCGCCGCGCGAGCTCCTCCGCGGTGTTGCGGGCCGACTTCACGCCCTGCTCCAACGCGGCGCGCTCCAGGACGGCCGCGCTCCGCTCCAGATCCTCGCGCAACCGCCCGGAGTCCTCGGCAAGTCGCCCCAGAGCCGCCTGGAGCCGCTCCGGTCGGAGGTCCCGGAGGGCCTCTCGGAGCGCGTCGATCCGTTCCCCGAGCTCAGACTCGAGGAGGCGGCGATACAGCTCCTCGAGCTTGCCCATCTCCTCGCGGAGGCCTGCATCCAACAACGCCTCCGACAAGCCCTCCAGCGCTCCGGCTCGATCCATCAAATCCTGCAGATCACGCTCGAGCTCCTCCGCACGCTCGATGACGTCCCGGCCTTCCTCGGTCGCCTCGTATGAGAGCCCACCGTCGCGCTCGCTCCCGAGGGACCGCGCCGCGGAAGTCTCCTCCGTGGCCTGGGCCGCTCGGGCTCTTCCCTCCGCCTCGCGCGCGCGCCGCTCGAGGTCTTGGATCGCTTCCGCCGTTTGCACGGCGGCGTCGGCCAGTGAGTCCGCGCCAAACGACGCGGCCTCGCGAAGCTGCCGCAGCGTGGGGAGGAATGCGCGCAGAGTGTCGGAGCTCGCCGGGCCGTGTCCGGGGTGGGCGTCGCGAGCGCGGACGAAGTAGTACAGGGTGTCGCCAGGGAGAAGCTCGTGATTATCCCCCTCCACGACTCCCCTGAGGATCATGCGCGCGGCGGGCTCCGGCGGGGCGATCGATGTGGCGACCGACAGGCCCGCCCCCGACGCCGATACCTTCCAGCTCACCAGCTCGACGTCAGAGATGCCGAGGTCGTCCCGAACGTCGACCACCAGCGGTAGACGGAACGTCGAGCCGAGGGCCCGATCTCCCTCTGGGTGGAGAATGCGGACATCGGGAAGGCTGTCACGCAAAACGCGTATCTCGAGAGGTGGAGGGATGACGAGACCGGTCGTCCGACCAGCGGAGAGGATCCCCCAACGCCACTCGCCGCTTATCCAGGGCCGGAAGTCGCCGTCGAATCTCTCGCCGTCGACGGTGAACGAAACAGCCGATTCACCGGGCCGATCACCGGGCGGCGCCAGCGTGACCGCACTCAGAGGGCCGTTCGCGGCTCCCCGTACCTGTACCGTCGTGCCCTCTGGAACCGCGAGGGTGGAGAAAGGACGCTCGAGGCGCTCGGAGGGCCGGCGGAGGTAAGCCGGATAGCCGAGCTCCAGCGTGAGATTCCTCAGAAGGAGCGGGTCCATGGGAAGGATTTCGATGACCCCGCTCGCCCGGCCGGCCAGATCCTCGGCCCACAGACGCGTTCGGGCTCGGATCGGCTCACTTCGGACCTCGGCCACTCCGCTGACCGGGTCGACCTCCACGGCACGGGAGCGTGGTGGCTCGCCGGCGGCGTGCTCGAACAACATCACCCGAGAGCGCCCCTGCGCGGATATGCGCAGCGCCGCCACCTCTCCTCGCGGGACGCTCGCGGGCGCGAGCACGCGGAGCTCCGAGACCGGCACCGATGCGAGCGCCCGCCACGGTGCCGCCCACAGGCGTGCCGCGTGCGCCGTGGGAACGGGCCGGACGAGAGCCGACAGCACGACCAGTGCGATCGCCGCCGAGGCTGCGAGGGTGCCGACGACGCCGCCGCGACGCCAGCGCGAGTTGCTGCCGGGAAACAGGTCGGAGGGCGAACGACCGGCGACCTCGACCGACACGCTTCGCCGGTGAGCGACAGCCAGCTCTTCGGATTCTCCCGGCTTCACGCGGCCCAGCTCGAAAGCTGCCCGGAGCTCGCCATCGCGCAGCCCCGTCGCTTTCTCGGCCTCCGCCGTGAGAGCATCGAGGCTCAGCTCGGCCTTCGCCTTCTGCCTGATCCATACCAGGACGATGGCTAGCGCGGCCAATCCGATCACCAGGAGGAGCACCGCTGGAAGCCGCACGCCCGCTCCGGTCGGAGTGAGCGTCGCGAGCAGAAAGGCCGCACCCAGCGTTACCACCCCCAGGGCCGCCGCAACGAGGCTCGCCAGACGGCGCATGGCGCCCGCGCTCGACCGCACGCCGGCCAGCTCGGTCCCGGTCTGCCGATCCATCATCCGGCTCTCAACCTGCACCACCCCCCGTTCTCCACACGTCAGGACCGGTCCTCGGCACGACCGAAACGCAGCCCGAAGTCGTACGCCACGTTACGCGGTACACCGAAGGCTTCCACCAGCTTCGCTCCGATGTCACGCGTGCTCAGGCCCCGTTCTCCCAGCTGCCGGGCCTCCCGCTCTACCTCGTCGAGCAAGTCCTTCCATCCGGCCGATTCCGCCGCGGCCTCCAGCACCAGGGTGACCTCGCCCCTGGTCTCTTCCCCGAATTCCGGTGCGAGTTCCGCGACGGTGCCTCGCCGAATCGTCTCGTGGAGCTTCGTGAGCTCCCGGCAGATCACGCAGCAGCGCTCGCCGAGGCCGGCCGCGGCAAGCTCGCCCAGGAGCCCTCCGATCCTTTTGGGTGACTCGAACGCCACCACGGTCATCGGAAGCCCTGCCAGGAGTTGGATCCACGCCGCCCTCTCGGACGTCCTGCGAGGGGGGAAGCCGAGAAAGGCGAAGCGGTCGCCTTCAAGGCCCGCCGCCACCAGTGAGGCCGTGACCGCCGAGGGACCGGGAATCGGAACGACTCGCCGCTCCCTCTCGAGGACCGTCCGCACCAGACGCGCCCCCGGATCGGAGACGACCGGCGTACCTGCATCCGAAACGAGCGCGCAGCTGCCGCCGCTCTCGAGAAGATCCAGGATCTCCGAGATCCGCGAAGCCTCGTTGTGCTCGTGAAGCGAGCGCAACCGAGTCTCCGAACCGAGCCAGGCGAGGAGCCGGCCGGTACGCCGCGTATCTTCCGCGTAGACAACGTCGACCTCACACAGAACCTGGCGGGCCCGCTCCGTGATGTCCGCACGGTTTCCGATCGGGGTACTGACCAGATAGAGAGCGTTTTCCATACCTACCACAACGCCTCCCGCTCCACGTTTGGGAACAGGGAGGCGTTGACCTCGATGGAGAGCCCGTTAGGGGAGGATCCAGCCTCGCCGCGAAAGAGCCGGCCCTCGTCGTGGGCCCTCAGCCGTGCTGTTGGATCTTCCGCTCGAGCGCGGCCTTCGGCACCGCCCCCACGACCGTGTCGACGTGGCGGCCATCCTTGAAGAACAGGATGCTGGGAATCGAGCGCACAGCGAACTTCATGGCCGTCTTCTGGTGCTCGTCGACATCCAGCTTCCCTACCTTGACCGAGTCAGCGTTCTCCTCGGCCAACTCCTCGACGATCGGTGCCACCATCCGGCAGGGCCCGCACCATGCGGCCCAGAAGTCGATCATCGCGAGGCCCTCGTGGGACTCTATCTCCGCCGCGAAGTTGTCGTCCGTGATCGTGACCAGCTTGGTATCCGTTGTCATTATCTCTCCAGTCGTCATCTCGGTAGAAAAACGCGAGTCCCCGGTGTACTATCCCTCTCGCTTGAGAGTCACGAAGGGCGCTGGCGGTAACGTCCGGTCCCGCCGGCCGATCGTCGGTCCCCGCAACCGAGCCAAGAGGCGTGCCCAAGATCGACCACCTCGGAATCGCGGTCAACTCCCTGGAGGCCTCGATACCCCTCTACGCCGCGTTGCTGGGAGAGAACCCGACGGGGCGCGAGGAGGTTCCTTCGGAAGGAGTGAGGGTTGCGTTCTTCGGACGTGGAGGTGGTCGGGTGGAGCTCCTCGAGCCGACGGGCGCTGACTCGCCTATCGCCACTTTTCTGGATCGGCGAGGTCCGGGCCTCCATCACATCTGCCTGCGCGTCGCCGACCTGGACGAGGCCGTACTCAGCGCGGAGGAGGCCGGCGCCACCCTCGTTCCACCAGGGATTCGAAGCGGAGCCGAGGGAAGACGGGTCGCGTTTCTCCATCCCCGAACGGCGGGAGGCGTCCTCATCGAGCTCGTGGAGTCCGCGCGCTGATCCGCCCGACCACCCTGCGATCGACCCCACCAGGAACAAACAAACCCGGCCCGCGCTTCTCCATCATCATCCCGGCGCTCGAGGAGGAAGCTCGGATCGCGGAGACGATCGTCGCTGCGCGGGCGGCATACGGCGACGACTGCGAGATCCTCGTGGTCGACGGCGGGAGCGCGGACCGCACCCGCGAAGTGGCGGCGCAGCACGCGCGCGTGGTCCTGAAGACGGGAGGAAGGGGCGCGCAGCTGAACGCCGGGGCCGAGCACGCGGCAGGGGACATCCTCGTCTTCCTGCACGCGGACACGAGCGTCGAAGCGTGCAGCGGCCGGGAGATCGCCGCTGCCCTCTCGAGCTCCGGCGTGGCGGGCGGCTGTCACCGCTTTCGGGTCCGGCCGCCGGCCGCTCGTTTCACCCGATACGCGCTGCTGGAGGTGGGCGTGAACCTGCGCACACGGCTCTTCCGGACAGCCACGGGTGATCAGGCGATCTTCGCTCGCCGGGAGCGCTTCTGGGAGGCAGGCGGATTCCCGGACTATCCTCTGTTCGAGGACGTGACCCTCGTCAGGCGATTACGCGGGATCGGGCGCTTCGAGAGGGTCGACGCCACCGCGCGCACTTCGCGGCGGCGGTGGGAGGAAAGGGGCTTTTGGCGCACCGTGGCTTTCCATTGGATCCTCCGAACCGCCTTCCACCTGGGGGTGAGACCGGAGCGCCTCTCTGCCTGGTACGACCGCGGTCGGTAATGCGCCGAGAATCGACTACTGGTAGGGATCAGCGGGAGATCCCCCGCTAGAGCCCACGCACCGAGAGGTTTCGGCAGCTAGCCTTCGCCGACGAGAGAATCCACGCCCAGCTGCTCCACGTACCATCGGCCATCGGCCAGAACGACGGTGAACGGAACGTTGGCGTTGCCGTATCGTGTCCCGATGATCGTCGCCACGAATCCCCGCTGGTCTTCTCGCATGTAGCCGAGCTCCAGGGGCCGGAGGGAGTAGGCCTGGTGGAGCAACATCCCGGAGAGGACGACCATCCGCTGCTCCACCTCCTGGACCCCCCATTCGTTCTCGGCCGGGCCTCCGTTGGTACCGAAGAGCCGGCGCATCTGGCCGTACTGCTGCGCCTGCGCCGCGTCGAGAAAGGAGCGAACCGCCTCTTCGGCGCTTGAAGCGCCGTACACGGTGCTCGCGCTCTGCCCCGACGGAGTGGTGCCTGCCCTCGACTTCGAGGAAGCGCACCCCGGAAGGGAAATCGCCAGGGTCTGGCCGGCGAGGACGAGCGCCGCCAACCATAGCTTCCGTCCCCCGATTCGGATGACCGTCATGCTTCGCAAATAGCGCCGGCGAGCGTCTCCGGTCAAGCGGACGCCGGGTCGCCCTCGGCGGGGACTCGGGCCTCGCGTTCCCGCTCGAATACCAGCCCCTCGCCGTCCGGAGCCACGTCTGCCCGGACTCCGTCTCCATCCCCGAACATCCCCTCCAGGAAAGCCATCGCCAGCGGATCTGCGACGAGCCTCTGGATCGCGCGCTTCACGGGCCGAGCCCCGAAGGCCGGGTCATAGCCTTCGTCCGCGATCCGCTGCCGGGCGCCAGGGGTTACCTCCAGCGTAACCTCACGATCGGCGAGGGTGCGCTGGAGGCGTGCGAGCTG
>JBDHIM010000015.1:0-29080 GCA_039587445.1 Gemmatimonadota bacterium | reverse complement strand
ATGGCTCTTCGCCGCACGCGGCCCGTCTGCCCTAGAACACACGACCGCCGCGCAGACGCAAGTTTGTGTCATTATAGGGAATCACGCAAGTACCCGCGCGTTCCCCACAGCAAGATGAATGCCCTTTGTTGAGAGGTTAATCAGCGGAGCCGGGCCACGATAGTAGGGCGCCAAGCACCCTGTGGCACCAACCCGATCCCCGCATTGGACGCCTCTCGAGACGCCTTCCACGAGTAAGACGGCCCGTTCGACCGCAAAATGTAACCAAAAAAGCGAAATAAAGGAACAGCGGCGGGGAGATCCGTCAGCTGCGGCTCACATAAGCCTGCAGAGCTTTCGGCAAGGGCGTCAGCTCTCGATCGAACAGCTTGCGAAATCTAGAGTTGTCCGCGACCGCGCTCTGGAGGAGGAAGTCGACGGCGGCGCGTGAGAGCAGTTGTCCGGGCAGCAGCTCTGCGAGCGTCGCTGCCATTCTCACGAACGGGACCGGGAAATGGACGATCGGTCTCCGTAGGGTGGACACGTCCATGGTGATTCGGATGATCTCGTCGAGGGTATAGGTGATCGGACCGCCCAGCTCGATCGTCTCGCCGTCCGATCCCTGCTCGACGACATCCGCGATGACCCCCGCCAGGTCCTCCACGTACAGCGGGTTCAGCTTCTGCGTCCCGTCACCGATCTGCGGAAAAAACAGGGGGTTGAGACGAAGGGCCCGGATGAAGAGGTTGAGGCTTCGGTCCTCGGCACCGTAGACCCATGAGGGACGGATGATGGTGTGGTGGATGCCCGAATCCCGGATGAACTCCTCGGCAAGCGCCTTGGCTCGGTACCACGTCCGGTCCGAAGATGGATCCGCGCCGACGCCCGAGAGGTACACCAGACGCTGAACCCCGGCCGCACGGGCGCCATCCACGAGGTTCCGTGTACCTTGCCCATCGACCTCCATGAAGGTGAGGCCGCGGGAAGGATCCTCCACAGGAAACCCGGAGAACTGGACGCATTGAACGATCGTCTCGACACCCTGGAAAGCGTCTCGGAGACTCTCCGGTCGTGTCACATCACCGGAGCGCGCTTCCACGGACATGTCCCCGAAGCGTCGCTGCACTCGACCTGCGTCCCGTCCGAGAGCGACGACGCTCAGGCCCCTGGCCGCGAGCTCTCGTACGAAGGAGGCGCCCAGAAAGCCCGTGGCGCCGACGACCAGAACGGTCGGTCGCTCTCCATCACTGACACTCATCGCCGCTCCCCGAGATAGGGTCCCCGTATGCCCGACTTTCGAAAGGCCTTGGACAGCCGACGCGTCATCCTCCTGGACGGCGCGATGGGCACCGAGATCTACCGACGCGGGGTCTTCATCAACCGCTGCTTCGATGACCTCAGCCGGACCGATGCCAATCTAGTCCGCGAAGTCCACACCGAGTACCGGCGCGCCGGCGCTCAGGTCCTGGAGACCAACACCTTCGGCGCGAATCGCTTCCGTTTGCAGGGCTATGGTCTCGAGTCCCAGGTGAGCGAGATCAATGCGGCTGCCGTGGGTATCGCCCGGGAGGTGGCGGGCGACGAGCTCTTCGTGGCGGGAAGCATCGGTCCGATCGGAGTCCGGCTGGAGCCCTACGGGGTCACTGCGCGCTCCGAGGCTTGCGAGGCGTTCCGCGAGCAGGCCGCGGCCCTCGCCGAGGCCGGTGTGGATCTCTTTCTCCTGGAGACCTTCAGCGATCTGGAGGAGATCCGGCAGGCGATCGAAGGCTGCCGCGCTGCTTCCGATCTTCCCGTCGTTGCCCAGGTCACGATCCAGCCGAACGGCGAAACGACGTACGGGGACCAGCCCGAGCACATCGCCGAGGCGGTGGGGGGGATGGGCGTCGAGGCGATCGGCCTCAACTGCAGCGTCGGTCCCGCCATCATCCTGGCTGCGATCCAGAAGATGGCCGGGGTCACCGACCTGCCGCTCTCCGCCGTGCCGAACGCCGGCCTCCCCCAGGAGGTGCACGGACGCAAGATCTACCTCGCCGATCCGGAGTACATGGCGGGCTATGCCCGCCAACTGGTTCAGGCGGGTGTGCGGATCGTGGGCGGATGCTGCGGAACGACTCCGGCCCACATCCGGGAGATGGCGACCCAGATCCGTGTGGTGGGGCAACGCGCACCGCGGGTCAGGGTCGGGCTTACCGACGGTGGCGAGAGCCCCGTCTCCGCCGCGGTCCGAGGCGAGGAAGCCACCGAGCCGGCCCCGATGGGAGAACGCTCGGGCTGGGGGCGAAAGCTGGCGGCCGGGGAGATGGTCACCAGCGTCGAGATCCTCCCGCCGCGGGGAACCGACGCCAGCGGGATGCTCGAGTCCTGTCGGTGGCTGAAGGGAGCGGGCGTCGATGCCGTGAACGTACCCGATGGAGCGCGCGCGATGATGCGGATGGGGGTGATCGCTGCCTCCGCGCTGATCGAGCGGGAGATCGGGATCGAGACCGTCGTTCACTACTGCTGCCGGGATCGGAACCTCCTCGGGATGATGAGCGATCTCATCGGGGCGCAGGCGCTCGGCCTGAGGAACATGCTGATCATCACGGGAGATCCGCCCAAGATGGGCCCGTATCCGGACGCGACAGCGGTCTTCGACATCGATTCGGTGGGCCTGACCAACCTGGTCTCCCACCTCAACCACGGCCTTGATCTTGGGGGCAATGCTCTGGGCAGCTCGACCTCCTTCGTGGTGGGCGTGGGCGTGAATCCCGGTGCCGTTGACCTGGATGAGGAGATCGAGCACTGGTACTGGAAGGTGGAGGCCGGGGCCGAGTTCGGCGTAACCCAACCGGTCTTCGATGTGGAGATGCTGGTCGCGTTCCTCGAGCGCATCGAGAAGGCGGGGACACGGATACCGATCGTCGCCGGGATCTGGCCGCTGGTCAGCCTGCGGAACGCGGAGTTCCTGAACAACGAGGTGCCCGGCATCGAGGTCCCAGGCCGGTACATGGATCGGATGGCTCGGGCACAAGAGACGGGTAAGGAGCACGCCCGAGCAGAGGGATGCGCGATCGCCCGAGAGATGCTCGCCGAGGTGGCCGAGTTCGTGGAAGGCGTCCAGGTGAGCGCTCCCTTCGGCAAAGTGCCCTACGCCCTCGACGTGTTCGCCGCTCTGGAAGGGTACCCGACCCTGGAGGAGCTCGAAGAGCAGATGAAGGGTTAGCCCGCCCGAGCCGGTCCGGCCTAAGTTGCCGGTCCGTTCTCGCCGGCGCGGCCGCCTCGCGTGGAAGGTCGCGAGCCCATCGGAGACCAGGCACGGATGAAGCGATGTTGACGAAGCTGTTGGAACGAGAGGTCACAAAGAGACCGGACACGGTTCGCCTTCAGGGCCGGATCCTCTTCCTCACCGAGGATCCCGATCTGATCCGACGTCAGTTGCAGGGCGAGGATCTCGAGTGGGAACCCTCCATTCCCCTGAGGGACGACATCAGCACGGACGAGATCACGCCCGGCTGGGTCTGCTACTACTACGACGAGAAGCTGGGGGAATACCCGTACGTCGGTCTCCGGTGCGGTGGGGAACTGCCGATCGGGCGCAACGATGTGCAGAACGGCGGCTTCGTTTGCTCGGTGTCCGGGAAGCGGCGCGGCAAGGGTTCGAGTCGCGAGGCGGCGCCATACGCGGAGCAGGCGGCCGGGATCCGCGTCGTCATCGCGGAGAACATCGAGCGTATCTACCGGGAGAACTGCGAGAACCGCGGCATCCTCGCGTCGACCGACTTCTCCCTCATCGAGAAGATACGGCGAGGTGAGGAGCTCCCCCTCGAGGCGTTCATCGGGGACGCCGGCCAGATCGAACGCGACATCATCGAGTATGGCGGGCTTCTGGATTACGCCGTCGCTCGTCTGAAGGGCCTGGTTCAGGTGCCGGAGATCCGTACCGCTCCGCGGCCCATGACGGTCGCCGAGAAGATCCTCGCACGGCACTGGGTCACGGATCTGGCCAAGGATTCGGTCGGTGTCGCCGCCGTGCAGGCCGGCGACACCGGGTTCGTGCGCACGGACCTCCGATTCAGCCACGAGTATGTGACCCCGATGGCAGCGACCTTCTGGGAGAACTTCGCCGGCGAAGGGGCCGGGCTCAACGAACCGGAGAGCATCGTCTTCTTCCGCGATCACCTGGCGTTCCTGGACCAGGTGATGACGGAGGAGAGGAAGCAGATGGGGCTGCTGGACGCCGCCCACGCGCTCCACGACCGGCAGCGCGAGTTCTCCAAGCAGCAGGGCGTCCGCCTGCACGGGGAGCTCCCCGACCGGGTTGGCAGCGAGGCGATCTGCCACGTGATGGTCCAGGACCGGTACGCGCTGCCCGGCACGGTGATCATCGGCAGCGACTCGCACACACCGCACTCGGGTTGCATCGGCTGCGTGGCCTTCGGGGTCGGCACTTCGGCGATCGTCAACTCGTGGACGACGAGGGACGTGCGGCTGCAGGTGCCCCGCTCGGTGCGGGTTCGCGTCTCGGGCGCCCTGCCCGAGAACGTGACCGCCAAAGACCTGATCATCGAGGTCCTGCGGCATCCCTACGTGAAGGGCGGCGACGCGATCGGGAAGATCATCGAGTACTGCGGCGAGGCGATCGAGGCGTTGGGCATCGACGAGCGCGCCACGCTCACCAACATGGCGGCGGAGGTCGGCGGCTTCACAGGCATCGTGGCGCCGGACGGGCGAACCGTGGATTGGCTCATCGAGCGTCGAGGCATGGGGCGCACCGAAGCGGAGAGCCTGGTGGCCGGGCTGTCGAGCGACGAGGGGGCTGAGTACGAGTGGACTCTCGAGATCGACGCCTCGAACCTGCGACCGATGGTCGCTCAGCCTGGCGACCCGGGAAACGGGATCTTCGTCGACGAGCTCGAAGAAGAGGTGCCGGTGGACATCGTCTACGCCGGCTCCTGCACGGGCGGGAAGCGAGAGGATTTCGACATGTACGCGGCGGTCGTGCGCGAGGGCCTGCAAGCCGGCGGTCGAGTTCCGGAGGGGGTCTCCGCCTACATCCAGTACGGGTCGATCGACGTCGAGGCGTACGCGCAGGAGCGAGGCTACGACCAGTTGTTCGAGGAGGCGGGCCTGACCGTGCTGGCGCCCGGTTGCGGGGCCTGCATCAACGCCGGCCCCGGTGTGAGCACCTCGTCGGAACAGGTGACGGTGAGCTCGATCAACCGCAATTTCCCGGGCAGGAGCGGGCCGGGAAAGGTGTACCTGGGCAGTCCGTACACGGTCATGGCCTCGGCTCTGGCTGGCCGCATCGCGACCTACGAGCCCGAGGCGGCCGTTCCGGCGTGAGCGCTCAGGTCGCCTAGCCACTCCGCCTAGAGCCCAGCGTGCCAACCCGCCGGCGCAGCTTCCCGCCATGAGGGGCCTCCGTCTCGAGGCCGGTGAGCTGCGCTTCGCCTCCGATCTGCCGCCGCCGGACGTTCCGTCGGGTGAGGCGCTCGTGCGGGTCCTCATCGCGGGCATCTGCAACACCGACCTAGAGCTCGTGCGCGGCTACTACCCGTTCGCGGGGGTGCCAGGACACGAGTTCGTGGGCGTGGTCGAGCGCCTCGGAGATGGAGTCTCGGCGACCGAGGCCTCTCGGCTCGTGGGCAAGCGGGTGGTCGGCGAGATCAACGCCGCCTGCGGGGCCTGCCGGGCGTGCGCCCGGGGTCGGGGCACGCACTGCGAGAATCGGACGGTGCTGGGGATCTCGGATCGGGACGGCGCGTTCGCCGAGCTCCTGACGCTTCCGGCCTCCAACCTACACCTCGTGCCGGATTCCCTCTCGACCGAGGCGGCTGTCTTCACGGAGCCTCTCGCCGCCGCGCTCAGGATCCAGGAACAGGTGTCGGTCGGTCCGCGCGATCGCGTCCTCATCGTGGGGGCGGGCAAGCTCGGCATGCTGATCGCCCAGACACTGGCCGCGACCGGGTGCGACCCGAGCGCCGTCACTCGACACGACTCGCCGACGCTCCAGCTCCTGAGGGCGCGAGGAGTCGCGGTCTGCCCGGAGGAAGACGTCCAGATGGCCAGCTTCGACGTGGCCGTCGAATGCACAGGTAATCCAGCGGGCTTCGAGATCGCGCGGCACGCCTTGCGTCCCGAGGGCACCCTGGTCGTAAAGAGCACCTACGCGGGCAGGCTCGAGGTGGACGCTTCAGCCCTGGTAGTTGACGAGCTGACCGTGATCGGCTCACGCTGCGGGCCCTTCGCGCCCGCCCTGCACCTTCTCGCGGAGGGGGGCGTGGACGTAGTTCCGATGGTAGCTGCCCGCTATCCGCTGGAGGAAGGAGCGGCCGCGTTCGAGCACGCTTCGCTACCCGGCGTCCTCAAGGTGCTGCTGGAGATCGGAGTCGAGTAGAAGCCGACGGCCGATCGAGCCGGAGTCAGGAACTGCGCAGGGAGTCGATCGCGCGGCTGGTAGCCCAGCGGCGCAGCGCCGGCTTCCAGGCGAAGCCGAAGAGACCGCCGAGAAAGCCCGTGTCAATCTCTCCGATCGAGCGGTCGACCTCGCGTTCGATCAGGCCTTCGAGCCGTTTTCGCTGCTCGGGCCGAAGCGCTTCGACAGACCCGACCGTTTCCGGCACCTCGTACTCCGCCTCGTCCTCCGGCTCGTACTCGACGAGGTCGGCCAGGGATGTCTCGAGGAGTCTCCTGGCGTCGCGCCGCCCGGCCCGGTAGTCCGCCTCGCGCCACTCCCGCGAAAAGAGCCCACCGAAGTTGCCGAGAAAGTCGCCGGCGAGCCGCCTGTCCGGCGCGATCAGATACAGCGGCAGCTCCTCCTTGTCGTCGAGGCCGCCGGCCGCTTCGATGAGGAAGATCAGCTTGGCCAGGCGGCTGCGCGCCGCGCGCGAGCTTACCCGGGCGAGCACGTTCGAGTACCGCCGCTCGATGCGGCTCAGGCTCTCCTCCAGAAGCTCGAGAGCGGGGTCCGTGCCTTCGGCCGGTCCGCCCGCGTGGCGTGACCGACCTCCACCGCAGGCGAGCCGCCATTCGCATACGCTCTCGGCCATCTCGCCGACCGATCTGCCAAGCTCGAAGGCTTCCGGGTCGGTGAGTGAGTCGGCGATCTCCGGCAGCCGATCGACGAGCGAGTCGAGAATCGCGAGACGCTCGTTGGTGCGGTTCGCGCGGATCCAGTCCTTCGCGCTTCCCTGCCCCAACAGCGCGCGAGTGACGAGGCTGGCCACCTGCACGGCGGATCCGGGTGCGGCCGCCTCGGCGACGTCGCCCGCTGGAGGGTCCCGGAGCGTCGGGTCGACGAAGACGAATCGCCAGTCGTCGCCCGCGCTCCCCGCCCGAGCGACGAGACGCTTGGCGAGGCGAACGGGCTCGTTGTTGAAGAGCCCGCCATCCGTGTACCACATGTCGATGTCGCCCAGATCCTCCAGCACCGAGCCGCGGAAGTGGCTTCCACGCCGCTCGAGCCGCCGAGGCGGAAAGGCGAACGGAAAGCTCGCCGAGGCAACGGCGGCCTGACGGACCTGTTCCCAGACCGGCGCGCCCGCCGAGTCAGTCGGGCTCAACTCGAAGGCGGCCCAGTCGTCGAACATGCGTGTGCCGAAGGATCGGTCCGGCCGGTTCTGGAAACCGTATCGAAGCTCGTAGTCGATCCCGTGCAGGCTCGAGAGCGTGATCCCCAGCCCGAGCGGTTCGGCGAGGAGCGGCGAGGGCTCATCGTCCGAGGCAGGCCCGGCCGTGATGAGAGCCCGGCTCATCTCCTCCAGAACCTCGGCATCCAGAAGGGACGAGCGTGAGCGGTTCGTGCTCAGCAGGACCTCGGCGTCCATCCCCCGGATCCACGCTTCCCCGATCCAGGGGACGAGGTTGGGGTTCACGACCAGGGCGCGTGCGGCGAGCGCAGCGGTGAGCGCTCCTGATGAGGCTCCCGCCAACGCGCCGACCTGTACAGTCGCGCCGCTTCGGTTCCCGCCGAGGCCGCGGAGCAGCTCCGTGACGGCGCCGGCGGTGTACGTGCCCAGCGAGCCGCCGCCGCCAAGGATGAGTGCGATCTTCGTCATCTCTCTCCAACCTCCGCCGCTTCCGCGTCGGCTTCCGCGTCGGCGTTCTCGGCTTCCGGCACGATGAGGTCCAGCACGCTACTAGCGTCGAGCCTCTCTCCGCCGGCGAAGAAGCTCCAGTGGAGATGAGGACCCGTCACCCGTCCGGTTTCGCCGACCCGCCCGATCACCTGGCCTCTCTCGACAGTGTCTCCCTCGCTCACACCGATCTGTGAGAGGTGATAGTAGCCGCTGAACACGCCCATGCCGTGATCCACGTAGATCGCGTTTCCCGCGTAGTAGAGGTTGCGGGCGATCGCGATCCGGCCGCGGCCCGCGACACGAACCGGCGTCCCGACCTCACCCGCCAGATCGACCCCCCAGTGCCGGCTCTGAAGCTCGCCGTTGAAAACACGCTTCTGACCGAAGGGACTCGTGATACGGGTGTTCCGTGGCCGAACGAAGTTGCCGTCTATCAACCACTCGGCTGTTAACTCGCCGAGGGTGGATCGGACGAGCTCGCGCTCTCGCGCGATTCGCTCCATGACCTCGGTGGGCGGGCTCGTGAAACGCGGAGCGACGCTGAGCTGCGTCTCCGAGTAGGTTCGGGGCCTCACTTGGACCGTCCAGCGCGTCGTCACCTCGGGCTCGCCGTTGAGAGAGTGGGAGACGACGAGCTCCATCGGCCCCGCCTGGTCGGTCGGCAGCGCCACGAGGCCGAACCAATCTCCACCCACCTGGCCCATGCGGACGGGGCGGCCGTCCAGCTCCGCCCTGATCCGGGTCTCTGCGCCCCCGGCCGGCGTCTGGATCGTCACGGCCAGCGCCGTTCCGTCGGTCGGACTCTCCGGTTCCCAGCGTACCGTGATCTCTTCGGGCGTGGTCTCCGCGGCCGCCCCGTTCGAAGAAAACTCTCCGTCGCTCGCCGTGGCCTCGGCTTCGACTGTATCCCGTGATGCCACCTGCGCGAACGCGACGGCCGGAATCGCCGCTGACGCAGGCACGCCTCCCAGGAGGAGCACGAGCAGGAGCTTCCTCATGCCGAGAGCCGGCGCGTTAGCCTGAAGTAGCGGTCGAGCCATCGTCTTGATCGATCTGTCAGCTTCGCTCGGTAGTACATGTCAGCGGCCCTTCGAATTCCTTCGCTCATAGTCGGGTATGGGTGGATCAGAGTCGAGAGGTCGGCGATTCCGAGTCCGTGACGCATGGCGAGCGCGACCTCCATAATCATGGTGCCCGCCGACGGCGCCAGCACATGGCCTCCGAGTAAGCGGCCTCGCCGGTCCGTGATCAGCTTGACGATACCGCTCGCCTCGCGATCGGTGATTACCCGGTCGAGGGCAGCCGTATCGTAGCGGTACGTCCTGACCTCTCCGTGTCTATCCCTCGCCTCCTCCTCCGTCAAACCCACCCGGGCGAGGGGAGGGTCCGTGAAGACGGCCCAGGGGACCACGGAGTAGTCCACGCGCCGGCCGAATGGGAAAAGGGCGTTTCTGAGGACGGAGCGTGCCTCGTGGTCGGCGACGTGGGTGAACCGAAGGCCGCCGGTGACATCGCCCGCGGCGAAGATGTGCCGCCGCGAGGTCCTCAAGCGGCCGTCAACCCAGATCCCGTCCCGTCCGGTCTCGACGCCCGCCTCCTCGAGGCCGAGGCCCCCGATGTTCGGGCGACGGCCGGTCGCTACGAATATCCGCTCGGCGCTCACAGCACCGACTTCGTCAGGCTCCCGCGCAGAGCCGTCGGTCGCCGCGAGCCTCAGAACGGCCTCAGTGCCCGAGCGCTCCGCCGAGGTGGCGGCCGTTCCCGTCAGGACGTGCACGCCGTCCGCGCGCAGGTGCTCCTCGAGCAGCTCGGTGAGCTCCGCGTCCTCGTTCGGGAGGACGCGCGGGGCCATCTCGACCAGCGTGACCTCGACCCCGAGGCGGGCGTAGGCCTGCGCGAACTCGACGCCGATCGGTCCGGCGCCGAGGACGACCACCGAGCGCGGCAGCGCCGCCTCCTCGAACGCCGACTCGTGTGTGTAGAAGCCGGCTTTTTCGAGGCCTTCCACGGGAGGTATCGCGGGTCGACTGCCCGTGGCGACCAGGATCGTGCGTGCTTCAAGGACGCGTTCGCCCGCCTGGACGCGGTTGGGTGAGAGAAAACGCGCGGATGTGCGCTCGAGCACCTCGACGCCCAGCCCTCGGAACCGCTCCGGGTCATCATGCGGCTGGACGCGCGCCCTGACGGCCCGCACGCTTTCGAGCACGCCGGCCGTCGCACCTCGCCCGTCAGGACGGCTGCGAGAGCCCTCGCCTCGCTCGTCGGAGAGGCCGAACTCGGCCGCCCGCCCCAGCGCGTCGGCGATCCGCGCGGATCCGATCAGCGCCTTGCTGGGCACGCATCCCGTCCAGAGACACTCACCGCCGAGGCGCTCCTTCTCGACGAGAACGGTCCGGGCTCCGAGGCTGGCCGCGCCGGCCGAAGCCACCAGACCGGCGGTCCCCCCGCCCACGACCAGGAAGTCGTATTTGGCCGGCCCCGGAGCGGTCACCGGAGGGATCCGCACGCGTTCCGTCGGGACGTCATGCGGACCGTCCGCCGGGGCGTCTCGCGATTACAGCTCGAGGAAGCACCACTCCCTCGTCGCCGGAGTCGTCCCCATCTGCAAGCCGACATCGCGCGCGACGAGGATGTTGTTGGAGTGGTTGAAGCCGAAGCCGTTCTCCGGATCGTAGAGCCCCGGCTCGTTCGAGAAGTGCATGCCCTCGCGTATCACCGTGTAGTCTCCGAGGGCCTGATACGGCGGCTGGTGCCCCTCCATCCCCTCTCCGTGTCCCGGCCGGTGGTAGATGAGGTGTTCCACGCCGTTCTCGACCTGATAGTCGTGGACGGCCTTGGCCACGTTCGAGCAGGTGTTGCTCGCGTAGGATTCCTCCGCTTGGATCTCGTAGCAGCGGGTGTGCACGTTCCACACGCGCTCCTGCCACTCCGTCCAGGGAGAGACCAGGAACGAGCGATATAGCTCTCCCCCGTATCCGCCCACCCGGACGACCCCCGAGATCTGCAGCGCGTCGCCCGGCTCGACCTTCTTCCAGAACATCTGGTTCGGATGGGGATACGCCGTGGTGCGGCCGGTCCGGCAGCCGACGCCGACCGAGATGCCGACGGCATCGTGCGGCACGCCCGTCTGCGGGATTTCGTCCATGATCCGCGCCGTGCCCCAGAGACGGGCCGCGTTGGCAACCTCCCAATCCACCGCCTCCGTTCCCCGCTCGAGCAGGTAGTTGCGTGCGAACGCGTGGATCTCCGACCAGAAGTCCATCGCGCGCTGGGTGAGCTTGTTCTCCGCCTCGTCCTTGACGATCCGGCTCCGGATCATGATGTCGTTAATGTCGACGAACCCGGCGTCCGGCATGACGGCGGCCATCTGGCCGAACGCTCCGCTCTCCGGACGCTTCCTCTCGGGAATCTCGATCTCACCCCACATGTCGAGCCGAGCGGCACTGTCCTGGCCGGGAAGGACGCCGATTTCAGCCAGCCCGTTCCCATCGACACCGATCGTTCCGCCGCCGTAGCCGAGCTCGGCGAGAGTCTCTCCCCACCACTTGTAGAGATTGACGGTGTCGCCCTGGATGACCTCGCCCCGGCTGGGGAAGGCGCCGCGGGCGTGATGGTAGTCGAAGTAGTAGCTGGAACGAGTGGTCCACCAATCGTTGACGAGCTGTTGGTCGAGGTATGGGTTGAGCCAGATAAGTGCGTCATCGTCGTCCATCGGTAGGAAGCAGGCGAACGGACGCTCGGTCGTCGAGTGGAAGAGGCCCGTGGCGTAGATGATGTTCCACCGCCGGGTCAGGAAGAGGCCGCTGTCGACACCTCGCTTCCGCGCCTCGCTCTTCAGCTCCCGGATCTTCGCCTTGTACCAGGAGAGCGGAAGGCGATGAAAGTCGGCCGGCTTCGGAAGGTCCGGCCCGCGGGTTCGCTGCTCCAGACGGAGGAGCTCGAAGCTGTCGGATCGGCTCTCGGCCCGGGCCATCGCACGTTCGTCGGGCCAGAGGGCGGGCGGGCCGATGATCGCCGCTCCGGCCAGGCCGCTACCGGATGCCGAAACAAACTCACGGCGGCTCCAGCGTTGCATCGCAGACTCCTTTCCCGAGATTCCGCAGGCGTTCGCTCGCTCGGCACGTTACCAGACACGGGTGCGGAGCGTTTACTTCAGCAGGAGTTATCTTTCAACCCCGAAGCCGGTGTGGCCAGACGTCCGGAGGCGACGTGCTTCTGACAGACCTCGTGCCCGGGCCTCTCCCGAGGCTCCTTCCATCGCTTGTGGCGGTTTTTCTGAGCCTCCTGTCCGTGCACCCTGGCCTATCCCAGGAGCGTGGGGATCGCGTGCTCACGGGACGGGTGGTCTCGGAGGACACCGGTGAGCCACTCTCGAACGTCCTCATCGAACTGGAAGCGCAGGGGGCTCAGGCGCTGACGGACTCCACGGGGAGCTTCAGGATGGCCGGAATCGCTCCGATGGTGGACACGGTGAAGGCCAGCTACTTCAACCTCGCATCCAGCCGCGCGCCGGTGGATCTGACGGGCGCCGGTCCGCACGAGATCGACCTCTCCCTCAGCGGCGCGGCCTTCGCCGTCGCCGACCTCGTCGTACAGATCAGGGGGTCGCCGTGGGCGGCCTCGCAGTTCGCGCGCCGAATCGAGGGCAGGCGTGGCGAGATCGTCTTCTATCCGGAGATCCGGCGGCGCTCGACGCTGCGTTTGATCGACTTCTTCAGGACGGTCAGACGGACCAGGGTGCGATACGAGCAGGGCGAGTGGAGGCTCTTCATGCGCGGTCTCACCTCAGCCCGATACTGCCGGCCCGCCATCTTCATGAACGGCGTCCCGGCCCCGGATTGGGTGATCGACGCCTCCACCGTGGAGGACGTTCTGGCTCTCGAGCTGTACTGGGATCCGAACGTGCCTGGAGAGTTCAAGCGGTTCAGCAGCTGCGGCGCGGTAAACATCTGGACCGGGACTCCCGCCGCTCTCGCCGAGGGCTGATCAGGCGGAGCGACCTCGACGCTAGCTCTCGATCTCTCAGCGGGATCTGCCGAGCGCCGAGCGAGCGGCATGATAGCCGCACATCCCGTGGACGCCGCCACCGGGAGGCGTGGAGGACGAGCAGAGATAGACGCCCGGGATCGGGGTGGAGTAAGGGTCCCGCCTGGGAAAGGGCCTCGTGAGGGTCTGCGCCAGCGTGTTGGCGCCGCCCGCGATGTCCCCGCCGATATGGTTCGCGTTCAGGGCGGCGAGGCCTGCCGGCCCGAGCACGCTTCTCGCCAGGATGCAGTCCCTGAACCCGGGCGCGAAGCGTTCGACCTGGGACTCGATGCGCTCCGTCATCTCTTGATCGCTGCCGTGCGGCACGTGGCAGTAGGCCCATCCGGTGTGCTTTCCCTCCGGAGCACGCGTCCGGTCGAACAGGCTTTGCTGTGCGAGTAGGACGAACGGTCGCTCCGGGACACGACCCTCCCAGGCATCGCGCTCCGCCTCGGCGATCTCCTCGAACGTGCCCCCGACGTGCACGGTGCCGGCCCGGCTGCAATCGGCGGCCGTCCACGGGATCGGGTCGCTCAACGCCCAGTCCATCTTGAAGACGCCCGGCCCGTACCGGTAGCGGGTGAGGCGTCTCCGGTAGCGGGGAGGGAGCTCGTCCGCCGCGATCTCCAACAGCTGCCGGGGGGTTACCGAGAAGAGCTTGATGGCTCCCTCCGGCAGATCCTCTAGAGCCTCCACCGGTCGCTCCGTGACGATCTCGCCACCCAGCGAGCGCAGCACGGAGATGAGGCCGTCGGCCAGTCGCTGGGAGCCTCCCTCCGGAAACGGCCAGCCGACAACGTGCCCGAGAGATGCGAGCACGAGCCCGATGGCGGCGCTCGACCGCATCTCCAACGGGATCACCGAGTGTCCCGCCAGGCCGGCGAGCAGGGCTCGGGCCCGGACTCCCTCGAACGAGTCCGCAAGGCTGCGGGCGGATCGGAGGCCGCGGAGCCCGAATCGCGAGAAGCGGATCGGGTGTCGCGGTAAGCCGATCGGGGCCAGCAGATCGTCCGCCAGCTCGTCCCATCCGTCGACGAGCGGGCCGAGGAGCCGTCGGTAGGTCGCTTCGTCAGGGCCGAGCGTGGCCGCGGTCTCCGAGAGTGATCGCTCCAGCACGATCGCCGAACCGTCGTCCAGCGGATGGGCGAGCGGCGCCTCCGGATGTATCCAGCGGACGCCGTGCGCGTCCAGATTCAGGCCGCGGAAGAACGGTGAAGCGAAGCCCAGGGGGTGGATCGCCGAGCAGAGATCGTGATGAAAGCCGGGGAGGGTGAGTTCACCCGTGCGCATGCCGCCTCCCGGCGTGTCGCTGGCCTCGTACAGCGTGACGCCGCGACCGGCTTGAGCGAGCACGATCGCGGCGGCCAGCCCGTTGGGTCCGGAGCCCACGACGACCGCGTCTCGTGGAGATGTACTCATCCAATCATCCGATTGCCCGGATCTCTCGCCTCGGGTAGCTTCCCGTGCTTCGCTCTGCCATCGGAAAGGTCACACGTCATGCACGTTTTCGCTAAGTGCGAGAACTTCACCACCTCCCGAGAGCTCCGAGCGATCGGCCTGTATCCTTACTTTCAGCCGATCGAGGAGTCGTGCGATACGACCGTCGTGATCAACGGCGAGCGGAAGGTCATGGCGGGCTCCAACAACTACATGGGCCTCACGCACGATCCACGCATCCTCGAGGCCGCCAGGGAGGCGCTCAACCGGTACGGAAGCGGAAACACGGGCAGCCGTTTCCTCAACGGCAATTTGGACCTCCACGACCAGCTCGAGCACGAGCTGGCCGCCTTCGTCGGGAAGGAAGCGGCACTCGTCTTCTCGACCGGATACCTGACCAACCTCGGCACCCTATCGGCGCTGATCGGCCGAAACGACACCGTCTACGTGGACAAGCTGGACCATGCCTGCATTCAGGACGGAGCCCGGCTGGGTTTCGGCCGGGTGCAGCGCTTCAACCACGGCGACTACGAGAAGCTCGGGGCGATGCTGGCGGCCGAGAAGGAGGGACGGGGAAAGCTCGTCGCCGTGGACGGTGTCTACAGCATGGAGGGAGATCTGGCCGACCTGCCGACGCTCGTCCGCCTGCGGGCGGAGCACGGGGCAGGCCTCGTGGTGGACGATGCGCACTCGCTAGGCGTGGTCGGGCCGGAGGGCAACGGGACGGCGGCTCACTTCGGCCTGACGGACGAGGTGGATCTGATCACCGGCACCTTCTCCAAGTCGTTCGCATCGATCGGCGGCTTCGTGGCCGGGACCGACACGATCTGCGAGTACCTCCGCAACAACGCGCGCGCCCTCATCTTCAGCGCGAGCATGCCTCCGTCGGCCGTTGCCACGGTGCTCAAAGCCCTGGAGATCATCCGCGAAGAGCCGGAGCGACGCGAGCACCTGTGGAAGAACACCCGGAAGATGATGGAGGGCTTCCGCACCATCGGCTTCGAGATCGGGCCGACCGAGACGCCGATCATTCCGGTTCTGGTCGGGCCGATGGACAAAACCTTCCGGTTCTGGCGGGAGCTTTTCGACGCCGGTGTGTTCACGAACCCCGTCGTGCCGCCCGCCGTTCCCGAGGGCAGTTGCCGCCTCCGGACGAGCTACATGGCCACACACACCGACGAGCAACTGGACTTCGTCCTCGAGTGCATCGAGAGGATCGGCAAGAAGCTCCAGGTGGTGTGAGGCGAACAAGCCCCCGCCCACACGCGCTCGTGGACCGAGCCGTCTGACCCGGTCTCAGCCTCCGATGAGCGGCGTCCTCTCCGTGATACCCGTGTCGCCGCGAAGCGATGAGATGGAGGCGTTTATCCGCCTCCCGTGGTCTATCTACGAACGCGACGGCGTCTGGGTGCCTCCGCTTCTGCGAGACATGCGAGTGATGCTGGATCCGAAGCGGCATCCGTTTCACGATCATTCCGAGGTTCAGTCGTTCCTGGCCCTGAGAGACGGCCGCCCGGTAGGCCGAGTCGCGGCGATACACAACCGGCGTCACGTCGAGTATCAGGGCGAGAGCACAGGGTTCTTCGGCTTCTACGAGTGCCGACGCGACGACGAGGCATCCGCCGCCCTCCTGGACGCGGCGGCGGCCTGGCTTCGCGAGCGCGGGCTGGAGACGATGCGCGGCCCGGTGAGCTTTTCCACCAACGAGCAGGCCGGGCTGCTCGTGGAGGGGTTCGAGGATCCGCCGGCGGTCATGATGGCCTACAACCCGCCCTACTATGCTGAGCAGCTGGAGGTGTACGGCCTCGAGCCCGCCAAGACGCTGGTCGCGTACTTCCTGCACGCCGCCGCTCCGCCCGAATACCTCGTGCGGGCGGCTGGCCTCGTCGAGCGGCGCACCGGCGTGCGGGTCAGGTCGCTCAGCAAGCGAGACTTCGACCGGGACCTGAAGATCATCCGTGACCTCTACAATTCGGCCTGGGAGCGAAACTGGGGCTTCGTCCCCATGACTGACGACGAGATCGACCACATGGCGAAGGAACTGAAGCCCGTCGTCGATCCCCGCCTTACCCTCATTGCCGAGGATGCCGAGAATCGGCCGGTCGGGTTCGCCCTCGCGCTGCCGGACTTCAATCAGGTCCTGAAGCACTTGAACGGACGGCTCTTCCCGTTCGGGGTACTGAGGGCGTTGTGGCTCCGGCGAAAGATCGACCGGCTGCGCGTGCTCACCCTGGGCGTGCGCAGCGAGTACAGGGGGAGAGGGCTGGATGCCCTCTTCTACCTGGGCATCTTCAGAGGCGGGAACTCGCAGGGGATCGCGAAGGGCGAGTTTTCCTGGGTGCTCGAGGACAACGATTCGATTCGCAGGCCCCTGGAAAGGATGGGTGCGCACGTGTACAAGAGGTACCGTCTCTACGAGACGTCCCTGCGACCGTGATGCCACACAAGACTTTGGTAACCGGCGCAACCGGCTTTCTGGGCAGCCACGTGGCCGCCGCATGGCTGGAGGCCGGCCACGACGTGCGCTACACGAGGCGCGCGACCAGCGACGCGCGGTGGCTGGAGGGCCTGGACGTCGAGTCGGTTGAGTGGGATGTGCGGGACACCGAAGGCTTGAGGGCGGCCCTTCGGGACATCGACACGGTCGTGCACGTCGCCGGCGTGACCAGGGCCCCCCAAAAGGCCGACTACTTCCAGGTGAACGCCACCGGCTCTGCCCGCCTCGCCGAGGCGGCGGTCAAGGCGGGCGTCTCGCGTTTCGTCCTGGTGAGCAGCCTCGCCGCCCGCGGACCGGACGGAGGAGACGGTCCGGTGAGTGCCTACGGACAGAGTAAGCGCCGGGGCGAAGAGCTCGTCCGGCTCTTCGAGGAAAAAATGGAGATCGTGGTTCTCAGACCCGGCGGCATCTACGGGCCCCGAGACTCGGATCTCTTCCCGCTCTTCGAGATGGCCGGCAAGGGTTGGCTGGTAGCACCGGCCGGCAGCCCTTCGCTGCAGCCGGTGTACGTGAGCGACGTCGCGCGACTGACGGTGGCCGCGGGCACGGGAGAGTATGCCGGACTCGGGCCGTATTCCGTGGCCGAGGACGGCGAGTATCGCTGGCGGGAGGTTCGCGATGGGCTGGCCTCCGCGCTCAACCGGAGTGTCCGGATGGTCTGGCTTCCGAAGACGGTCTTCATCTCGGCCGGGGTGATCGCCGAGGGCGTGGCTCGGCTGACCCGGCAGGACCCTCGGCTGGACCGGAGAAACGCCGTCGACCTGAGCCGGCACGGCTGGACTTGCGACACCACGGCGTCGCGCGACGCCTTCGCCTGGCAGGCGGAGGTTCGCCTTCCGGAAGGCCTGGCGCTGACGGCGGAGTGGTATCGGCGGGTCGGGTGGCTGCCGGGGTGAGCGCGTCCCAGTGAGCGACGGCCGCAGCCCCACGGGCCTGCTGGCGATCGACCGGGTGGCGATCGGCTATGCGGCGATGACCGGAGCGCTGTCGTTGGCCGGCGGTCTCAAAGGGGTGGCGTTCGCCACCCTCCACGTCTTCGTGATCTTCCTGATCGTCAGGATGTCTCGGCGGCCGCTTCCTCGCGGGCAGCTGGCCACCTTCTTCAGACTGCTCTATCCGGTGATCGCGACGCCTCTCCTCTACCACGAGCTCTCGTACCTGAACCAGTTCGTGATCACGGGCTTCTTCGATCCGATCGTGCAGAGATGGGAGGTGGCCGTCTTCGGATCGCAGATCAGCCAGGAGGCCGCCGGCTGGTTCCCGGCACTCTGGCTCTCCGAGTTCATGACGGTCGGCTATCTGACCTACTACTTCGTGATCCCGCTGCTGGCCGTCGGGGCTTGGGCATCCGGCGGAAGGGACGGGTTTCACCGACTCGGGGTCACGGTCGCACTGGCGTTCGCCGTCTGCTACACATGGTTCATCCTGTTTCCCGTGATGGGCCCTCGCTACTGGTATGGAGCGCTCGAAGGCGCGCTGTCGGAGGGAAGCATTTATCAATTCACGCGTGATCTCCTCGCAGGCGGCTCATCCAAGGGCACGGCGTTCCCGAGCTCGCACGTGGCCGGGACGTGCGCTGCCTGGTTCGCGGCCGCGCGGGAGGACGAGCGCGGCTTCTTCCTGGCCGCCGTCCCGGTGGTGACCCTCGTACTCAGCACCGTCTGGGGAGGCTTCCACTACGCGATCGACGCCGTGGCAGGCCTTCTGATCGCCTGGATCGCGTTTGCCGTTGCTCCCCGGTTTGCTGCCTGGGCTCCGCTCCCCGATGACTCTTAGGCGCCCGACGCCCCGTAGAGAGAACGGGCTGTACCGACCATATTCGTTTGGATTTCTGGCGACTCATGTGGAGAGGATTCGACAATGGAGGCACTCGAGCTAATAGCGCCGCTGATCGTGGCGGTCACGCTCATCTTGATGGTCGGAGCCGTGATCCTGCTCAAGCCGCTCTCCAAGCAAGGCGCGGCCCTGCTGGAGCAGATGCTGAAAGACCGCCGAGAGGGGCACACGGCGAACGACTTGGAGAACCTAACCTCGTCCATGGCCAGTATTTCCGAGCGTATGCGACTGCTGGAAGAACGGCAGAGCTTCACGGAGTCGCTCATCGAGACGACCCCCGAGAAACGCGGCAGGATTCCCGAGCACGCCGAGCTGGCCTCTCCCGAGCGATGAAACCTCCGTTTCGGCCGGGATTCTCGGGCAACCATCGGCCACCGCCAGGCGTCGAAAGAGCGGACAACAGAAAAGGACTCGGGTGGAAGAGCGGGCACTCGTAGACCGCGCCAAGGCCGGCGACCGGATCGCGATGAGTCATCTGTACGAGGCTCATTCGCGGCGCGTGTACGCCGTTGTTCGGCGACTGGCGGGGGATGACGATTTGGCGGCGGATCTGTCGCAGGACGCATGGGTGAGGGCGTTTGAGCGCATTCACCTCTATCGCGGCGACGCGGCGTTCGGGACGTGGATCCACCGTCTGGCGACGAACGTGGCACTCAACCGGCTTCGGCGGCGAACGAAGAGGCCCGACGTCGAGCGTGCGGCTGTAGGGATGCGCTCCTACGAGAAGCCGTCCGACGAGGCGGTGATCAGCCGCCGGATGTTGAGTGAGGCTCTGGACAGAATGCCGCAGGGATATCGGCGGGTGCTCGTGATGCACGACGTCGAAGGGTGGACACATGAAGAGATCGGGGAGTCGCTGGGCATCGCGCCCGGTACTTCCAAGTCGCAGCTACACAAGGCGAGGGCGCGGATGCGCGAGCTGATCGCACCGACCTCCGTCGCCAGCGAAGCGGGGAACAGCCTTCAATGAGTGAAACGAAGTCAGAGCACCTCACGCTCGAGATGATCTCGGCACTGCTCGAGGAGCCGGATGAGCACGCCGAGTCGGCGGCTCATCTGGCGGCCTGCGAGGTGTGTAGCCAGGAGCACTCGCGGATGCGCCGGATGCTCATGGCGCTCTCGGGTCTCGGAGAGATGCAGCCACCGGCGGACGAATGGGATCGAATAGAGGCCAAGCTTCCGCGGGAGAGGGGCGTGCTGCCCTTCAGGCGGATCGGCCTCATCACGGGTTGGCCCGCCCAGGCAGCGGCGGCGATGCTCGTCTTCGCGGGCGGTATTGCGGCCGGCCTCGTTCTCACCGATGGCTCCTCTCGCGACGCCACCCAGGTAGCGGGAAGCGAGACGCTGCAGTACGTGGGCGAGGCGGTTGCGAGCGGCCCCGAGACAGCGTCTCCCTTCCTTTCGGGTCAGTACTACGAAGCCGTCGAGCAGCTCGAGAGGTTGCGAGCGCGGCCGGCGAGGTCCGGAGATCTCATCGAGGATCCCGCGGCCGCGACGGCGCGACTCGCGCGGCTGGATGCGCTCATCCTGGCCTCCCGCGAAGCGCTCGCGAGCTCCCCAACGGATCCGGCGATCAACAACCTCCTGTTCGAGCTGATCGAGGAGCGGGACGACATGGCCTCCGGCCTCGAGGGAGCCGTACGCTTGGCGGGGCTGGAGTACAGATAGATATGGACAAAGAGACGTGGAACGGATGTTAGATTCATGCTGAAGTCGTGCTCAACCTTCTCGCTTTGCGGGATCGCGATCGGGCTGGGAGTCATTCCGACCCTGGCGGGCTCGGGAACCCTTCTCGCGCAGCAGCCGTCCCCCGAGGATCCTCCAAGCACGCGAGTCTACGCGCCCAAGCGGGCGCCCGCGGTTCGGCAGGACGGCAAGCCGTGGCTCGGGGTCGGACTCGAGACCCGGCAGGAGTGCCGCTCCGACGCGAAGGATGAATGCCGGGTCATCGTCCTCATCAGCTCCGTCGTCGTCGGGAGCCCGGCCGAGGCGGCCGGGATCGAGGTCGGCGACATCGTCGTGTCGCTGGATGAAGCCACGCCGGAGAGCCGCCAGTTTCGTGCTGGTCTCGACGGCATGGAGGTTGGGAAGCCGGTGGCCATCGAGGTCACTCGGGCGGGACGGCCGGTCTCGCTCCGGGTCGTGCCGGCGCCGCGTCCGCCGAAGCCGATGCACGTGAAGGCCCGACCGAGCGTTCGGACGTGGACGTCGGCCGATGGCGAGCTGGTGGAGATGAAGGTTCCGATCGTCGTCGAGTCCGAGGGTTCGCCGGAAGGCTCCAGCTGGGTGTATCGGAGCGATGACGAAGGATTCGTCGTGATCGTTCCGAGCGAGGACGGCTGGCGAGTCCAGATCCTCGCCGAGGATGGGGAGGGTCAGGTCGAGGAGGCCCTCAAGAACCTCAATATCGAGCTCCGCGAGCTCGAAGAGCAGATGGACCACGTCCGGGAAGAGGCGACGGTAAGCGCCCGGGAGCAGGCGAGGTACTGGGGCAGGGTAAAGGCGGAGCTCGGTCCCGAGATGGCAGCGCTGCGGGATTCCGTGCTGGCCGAGGCCCGCGCGAAGCTCGCGGAGGTAAGGAAGGCCAGGCAGGCCTATCGAACCTCGGAAAGGGTCCGCTACGCACCGCCGGCCCATCTGGTCGAGGCTTCGCGGCGAATAGCAGGCGCGGAGTTCGAGCCGCTGGGGCCTGATCTCCACCACGGAGGCCTGGAGCAGGGCTTGTTGGTTCTGCGCGTGATCTCCGGAACGCCGGCCTGGAAGCTCGGTCTCCGACGCGGCGACGTGGTCACCGAGGTCGCGGGCGCCGAGTGCAACGAGATCTCGGATCTTCGGGCGGCGCTTGTCCAGCCCGGCGAGGAGAGCGTCACGGTGAAGTGGGTCCGGAACGGCGAGGTCGTGACGGGCACTCTCAACGACTAGTCGAATCGTCACCCAGTAGTCGAGAAGCTCCTCCAGCTGCGAGTTCGTCCCGCCGACCTTATCCCGACGGACCCACACCGTGCGCGCCCTGTCGCGACCGCATGACCGGGCAGATCTTGCCTGCATGGAGAATCCCGCGGCCGCAGAAGACGCGCTGGCGGCGCTCGACGTCCTCTCCGAGGAGCTGAAGCAGGCGTTCTGGCGCTGGGAGGAGTGTGCCGGGACTTGGTCCGACGAACGGGTAGACGAACTCGCGCGTCGCGCGTTCGCCCTCCAACGAGCCGGCAACGCGCCGTATCGGCGCTACTGCCGACGGTTGGGCGTCGAGTGCGACCAGGTGGGCGGCTGGCGGGAGGTTCCGGCCGTGCCGACGGCCGCCTTCCGGGAGATCTCGCTAGTGGTCGGCGATCCCGGAGATGCCGCTCTCGAGTTCCATACCAGCGGCACCAGCCGAGGCGGGAGCCGTCGAGGTCGTCATCTCGTGCGTGATCCGGAGCTCTACCGGTCCTCGCTCGAGGCAACCTTCCTTCGCTTCGTGCTTCGGGGCGCGACCGGCGATGCGGTCCCCCGGCTTCGAATCGGATCGTTAGTCCCCTCCTTTGCCGACGCCCCGCACTCCTCGCTCTCGTGGATGGCCGATGCGGTGATCGACCGGTTCGGAGCGCCCTCTTCCCGCTTTTTCACGGCGCCGGATGGCATGGACTGGGAGAGCGCCAAGCGTTTCGCCGCCACCGCCGCATCGGGGGAGGAAGCCGTTGGTCTCTTCGGCACCACGCTGGCGTTCGACGAATGGACTCGCCGCCTCGAGGCCGCCGATTTCGGAGTCGGACTGCCCACCGGCTCCTTCGTGATGGACACCGGAGGTTCGAAGGGCCTGGAGACATCGGCTCGAGAGGATCTCCTGGAGCGCATCCAGCGCTGCCTCGGCGTGCCTCCCGACGCCGTCGTCAACGAGTTCGGGATGACCGAGCTGCTCTCCCAGCGTTACGGGTCACCCGCGGCCCTGGTCGGACCTCCCTGGTTGCGGAGCCGCGCGCTCGATCCCGTGACCCTGGAAGAGCTGCCGGATGGAGAGGTCGGCGTTCTGGCGCACTTCGATCTGGCGAACGCGGGGAGCGTGTGCAGCGTGCTGACGGAGGATCTGGGCGCGGTGGAAGACGATGTGGTCAGATGGGTCGGCCGCGCGCAGGGCTCTCCGCCGCGAGGCTGCTCTCTGGCGACCGAAGAGTTGCTGCGCTCACAAGCGGCAGACAGGGCGGATCCGTGACGATAGGCACCGTCCCCGAGAAGGTCTTCCATCTGCCGGGGCTCGATCCCGCGGACTCCGGGGCTAGCTCCGGATGGTACGAGGGCGTTACCGCCGCGGGCCTTCGCTTCCGTTCACCCAGGCTGACGGTTTCGGGCGCGGTTTGCGTCGCCGAGCACGTCCGTGCCGCGACGCTCGAGGCTCGTAGGGAGAGATCGCTTGCACAGGTCGTGAAGGCGGTGGCCGGCGCCGCGGGCAGGCTGGTGGATTCCGCATCTGACGCCGACAGGGGTGCGGTTCGAACCCTCGCTGATGAGCTGGGATGGCCGGAGCTGCTGGCACGAGAGACGTTGCTCGAGATGGGTCGCGTCTGGACCGAGGAGTCGCTCTGGGACGTGGTGCGTTCCGAACTGGCAGATCCCGACGTGCTCGACGGATTCTGCCCGGCAGGGCCGGGCCGTCAGCGGCGGGCGACCGGGCCTCCTCTGCTGCTCCAGGTCATGGCCGGCAACGTGCCCGGTGTCGCCATCACCGGGGTGATGAGAGGGCTGCTCTGTCGGTCGGGAGTCCTCGTCAAGCTTCCGGAGGCCGAGCCGGGCCTGGTCGTGCTTTTCGCTCGGTTGCTGGCCGAGTTCGACTCGGCGCTCGCGTCGTGCGTGGCGGCCGCGTGGTGGCCGGCGGACCGGGAGGGACCGACCTGGGATGAATGGACCGCACGGGCAGGGACGGTGGTCGTCTACGGGGGCGAGGAGGCTGTTGCCGGAGTCCGAGACCGTGCGCGGGGCCACCAGAGGGTTCTCGCGTACGGTCCGAAGCTCGGGGTCGCCGTCCTGCTCTCCGGCGCCGATTCGGGTTCGGCGGCATCCGCTCTGGCCCGCGACATATGTGCCTACGAGCAGATGGGCTGCGTGTCTCCTCGCTTGGTGCTCGTTCAGGGTCCGGTCGAGCCGTTCGCTCACGCGCTCGCCGCCGCGCTGGCCGAGGAGACGCACAGGATCCCGCGTCCCCCGCTGCGGGCCGACGAAGCGGTGGCGATCCGCGCGCTTCGGGCCGAGATCGAATTCCGCGGCTATGATGACGGCGGCAGCTGCGTGATCGGAAGTCCTGAAGACCTGTCGTGGACGGTTCTGATCGACCGTTCCGTGCTCGAGCTCGATTCCCTGCCGCGCGTCGTCCGCCTGAGCGATTTCGAGTCGATCCGCGACTTGGGCGAAACTCTGCAGCCGCTCGATGGACGGATACAGGCGATCGGATACGCGGGCGACGAGGATCGACTTGCGTCGCTCGCCGAGGTCGCGGTCGATCTCGGCGTCTGCCGCATGGCGCCGCTCGGCCGCATGGCCTGGCCGCCGGCGGACTGGCGGCACGACGGCAGCTTTCAGCTGCTTCCCCTGCTCGAGTGGACGGAGTGGGAAGGAGGCGAAACGGGGTCCGGCGCACGGCAACCCGCCGATTGACAGATGTCGTGGTCTCAGACGTAGTTTAGCGTCCCTCGGCGCCGAGGATCGAACGAGGAGCAGGGACCAAAAGGGAGACGAGAGAGAGGGTGCTCGCTACGGAGACGAAAGACACACCCCCGGCCGGAAGGCAACGCAGGCTGCGCGACGTTTGGCATCGGTACGCCCGGTATCTGGCGGCGCCGCCCGAAACAGCTATCGAGTGGAACGACGCAGAGAGCGGTGCACGGGGTTGGCTCGCTCTCAACAGCTTGCGCGGAGGGGCGGCGGGAGGTGGCACGCGGATGCGGTCCGGATTGGACAGAGATGAGGTCGTCTACCTGGCGAAGGTGATGGAGCTCAAGTTCGCCTTCTCGGGACCACCGATCGGTGGAGCTAAGTCCGGCATCGCCTTCGATCCCTCCGACCCGCGAAAAGAGGAGGTGCTCGGCCGCTGGTTCACCGCGATCAACCCCTATCTGAGATCCGTGTACGGGACGGCCGGAGACCTGAACGTCGACGAGAGCAGAGAGGTGCTACCGATCTGCGGGCGACTCGGCCTCGCCCATCCTCAAGAGGGGGCTCTGCGCGGGCACTATAGGCTGGACGGTGAGGCACTGGCGCGGCGGCTACGGGCGATGAACGAGGGAATGGAGCAGAAGGCTGGCTCTCCCTTCTCGCCTGCCGGTTGGAACGGAAGCGTCTCCGATCTCGTGACCGGATACGGCGTGGCTTCGGCGGCGAAGCGTCTTCTCGAGCTTCAGGGACGGAGCGTCGAGGGGGCGCGGGTCCTCATCGAAGGGTTTGGGTGCGTCGGTGGTGGGGCTGCCCACTACCTGGCCGAAGCCGGCGCCCGGATCGTTGGCATCGTGGACGTCGCAAACGGGCTCGTGGTGCCGGAGGGTCTGGACGCGAAGGGAATCGGGGAGCTATTGGCGCGCCGCACCCTGACCGAGCTTCCCGTCAGTTCCGCCGAGGCCGGCCAGGAGGGCCTGGCCGCGTTCCGCCGGGTTCCCGCCGACATCTTCGTCACCGCGGCCGCCTCGGGCACGCTGACGGCCGAGGCGCTCGATCAGATGGAAGATCAGGGCGTTCGAGCCATCGTCTGCGGCTCCAACCTGCCGTTCGCCGCCGTCTCTCCGGAGGACACGGCGCTGCAGGCGGACGCGGATACGCGCTTCGCGATCGTCGCGGACTTTATCGCGAACCTCGGGGCCGCCCACGCCTTCGCGTTCCAAATGCAGCGCGACGACCCGGCCTCGGTCTCCGAGTTCTTCAACGCCGTGACCTCCACCGTGGAAGGGGCGCTCGACGAGGCCGAGCAGCGAGCGGGCTCAGCGGAGTGCCGGCTTCTGGCCGCCGCGCTCGACATGGCGCTCGAGCGGATCTCCGGGCCGACAGTCGAGAGCGGGTGATGCCGAGTCAGAAACCGGTGACGCTGAGCCAGAAACCGATCCCGCTGCGTGAGCGTCTCATTCTCGCGCTGGATGTCCCCACCGTTCGCGACGCCAAAGCGCTGGTCGAGACGCTGGGCGATGCGTGCTGCTTCTACAAGGTGGGGCTCGAGCTGTTGATGACCGGCGAGTACTTCGAGCTCGTCCGGTGGCTCGTGGCACGCGATGTCCACGTCTTCGCCGACCTGAAGCTCTTCGACGTCCCGAACACCGTCGCATCGGCTGTTCGGCAGCTCGTCGGCCGCGGCATCACGTTCGTCACCGTGCACGGGAACGACGGGATGATCGAAGCGGCCTGCGCGGAAAAGGGCGATGTGAAGATCCTCGCCGTGACCGCTCTCACGAGTCTCGACAAGGGGGACATCGAGGATCTTGGTTTTCAGACCGACGTCTCCACCCTCGTCCTGTCGCGAGCCCGGCGAGCTCTCGAGCTGGGATGCGACGGCGTCATCTCATCGGGCCGCGAGGCGAGCGCGATTCGAGATCAGCTGGGCGACCAGCTGCTCGTAGTGACGCCGGGGATCCGACCCGTCGCCAACGTGGCCGACGATCAGAAACGCACCGTGAGCGTCGAGGACGCATTCCGTCTCGGAGCCGACCACATCGTCGTCGGTCGTCCGATTCGGGGTGCTCCGGATCCCCGACAGGCGGCCGAGGAGATCCAGGCGACGATCCGATCCGTCTTCTCTGATTGAGCGGTTCGGCGGTGCGGCCCGAGCCACTCTCTCCGAGCTAATCGGCCGGGATGTAGATACCGTCGAAGACGGTGTTCCAGGAATCTCCCTCGTCCCGGGAGATATTCCAAACCTGCCGGACCCGTCCGCCGTCGATCCTCTCCCACGTAACCTGGTGGCGGATGACGCCGCCATTCGGGCCCGGATTCTCACCATCGAGAACCATCTTCCCGTCATCGAGCCGGCCGTCCAGCTGCAGCAGTCTGCCCTGATCGTCGACCCAGGTCTGGTGCCAGCTGCCCGTTCGCCTGTCGTAGATGCTGTAGCTGAACCCCCGGCCCCCGCCTGCTCCCTCCCAATTCTCGTGGAGGGCGCAGTCCTTCAGAACGAGCTCGATCCGGTTGGTTCCCGCCTGCTCGCCAGCGGCGTTCTCGACGGTCCATTCGCCGACCCAGAAATCGAACTGGCGGTGTTCGGGTCCATCGCAGGAGTTCCTTTCCGTGTCCTGTGCATAGGTCGGGCTGGTGGCGAATGCGAGAGCGACGACGAGCAACGGCAGGGCACGCGGGCTCATGGGGGCTCCTTTCTGGTCGGAGAAGTGCTCTTTTCGTGTGAAGAACGCGCCAGGACCACCCGGAGCGACAGTCAAGGCCGACGAGGCCTTTTCAAGCGAGCCAGGCACGGAAGTTGAAAGATTGGCGTGGGCTCGACGCCGTCCTCGTCAGACGGCCCTCGTATGCCAATGCCGTTTATCTTGACGACGGTGAGCCCCGCATCCGCCGAAGCTACACGAGGTCATATGACCGGATCGCGATCGTCCACGGAGGGCCGGGATCGAGACTCGGGAGAGGTCTCCGCTCGTTTCGGTCGTGATCGGAACGTTCTCCTCAGGGTCCTCGATCGTGCTACGACTCCGCCCTGGCTGACCTTTTACGCGGTACTGAACCTGAGTTTGAGCGTGATGATCGGCGTCCGGCACCACCGCGCTGTGGACGGCCCGATCGGGCCTGAAGGCGATATCGTGTCCGGCGACTTCATGGCCTTTTACACCGGCGCGGTCTTCGTTCACGAGGGAAGGGGCCGAGAGCTCTTCGATCTCGCCACCCAGCGGGCGTACCAGCTGGAGCTGACCGGTCCGCCCAACACACAGTGGCAGCCGTACATCAATCCGCCTCTACTCGCTGTGGCTCTCTCGCCCCTGACTTCTCTCCCTTACCGGTACGCGTACTGGGCCTTTTCCGGACTGGCACTACTCGGCTTCATCGGCGCGATGGTCCTCCTCAAATCGAAGCTGACTTACCTGGCGCGTGATCGGCTCACGTGGTTTACGACCCTGGCGCTGACTGCGTCGTGGCTCCCTCTCTTCCGTTCGATGGCGAGCGGCCAGAACAGCCTGTTCACCATCTTCCTGCTGGTCGGTCTGTACGCGGCATGGAAAGACAACCGCATGATCCTGGCTGGAGTGTGGCTCGGACTGATCTCCTACAAGCCGCAGTTCGGATTGCTGTTGGGCGTCGTCTTCCTGGCTAGGGGGATGTGGCTGGCTCTGACCGCGGCCGGGGTTACGGCCGCAGCACACTATGCCCTGGGCGCCGTGTTCATGGGGGCGGATTGGCCGCTGAGGATGATGGACACCCTCCGGCTCCATCGGACGCTGGAGCAGCAGATCTTCGGCAACCACATATCCATCCTGCCGGTCGCGAGTCACTCGCTCCCGAGCCCGCTCGCTGGTTGGGTGGCGGCGATCGCCATTGCCGGTGTAGCCGTGCTGTGCGTGTGGCAGGCGCGCCGGATCGGGCCGACGGATGGCCGGTTTCCCGTTCTCTATGGTCTGCTGATCTGCGGAACGCTACTCGTCAGTCCACATCTGCAGCACTACGATGTCTCGATCCTCGCGATTCCGACCGTTCTCACGCTGGACTACATGCTGGGCCAGGGTCGGCCGCCGTCGCTCCTCTTGCGGCTGCTGCTCGTGTTCGGCTTTCTCTTCTATCCGATCTATCGCATCGGAGCGTCCCTCGGTTTTCAGCCGTTATTCCTCTGGCTGGTCGCGGCGTTCATCTGGAGTTGGACGGTTCTGGCTTGGAGGGAGTCAGGCAAGGGGCCGGAAGCCGGGCAGCACGAGGCTAACGCACGGAACGCCCTTCACGGCGCGCCGGCCTAGCATACGTGATGTAGATTCTCAGGAGATCGGTCGCCGCTCCCGGGTAATCCGACACGTGCAACTTCGAGCCGCCCACGTCCCTCCACACGGGCAGTGGATACTCATAGATCGTCCGCAGAGGGTCGGGCAGCGATCCCGCCGGATCGCTCCACAAGAACCGAGCGAGAAGCTCGACATCGAACGTCCACCTCGCTCGAAACGGCTCTTGGAGGATTTCTCGCAGTCGGTCCGTGCTGCGAAGCACCTTGGCGCCACACTGCGTGTCATAGACCGGTAGCCGGAGGATGAGCGAGGCGGCGGTGGCAAAAACCCGACCGAGATAGTGTCGGCGAGCGTATCGCTCGATCTCACGC
>JBDHIM010000128.1:0-6537 GCA_039587445.1 Gemmatimonadota bacterium | reverse complement strand
CGCAGGGCATCCGCGCCGACCGTATCGAGGGTATCTCGCCAAACGACGGGATCCGGGGAGCCGCCGGCCTGCTTCAGGAGGTCCACGAGCGGCTGAACCGTGATGTCGAAGGCGCCGCCGCTGGCCTCACGGACCGTGGCCGAGCGATCGAGCAGCAGCGTCAGCTCCGGCGGCGGATCCGCGAGGCTTCCCTCCGAGTTGAGCACGCCCACGGCGGAGCCTGGGTCGAACCGATCGAGGAGGCCGATCAGGCGGTCCATCTCCTCGAACGCGCGGCCGGCCGCATCATCCAACAGGTACCGGGAGTGGTGGATTGCGGCGACCGACACGCGGGTGCTCATGGCCCGCCTATCGAGCACGAGCTTGTGGTCGCCGGACGGTAGGATCGTGTCTTCGATGTGCTCCGGCCCGGGCCGGGCGCGCTCGAATCCCATCTCGAGCAGCGCCGCCATCGTCGCAGGGTCGCGTTCCCCGTGCGCCGGACTCACGTCATCGAACCTCCAGGCGAGACGTAACCAGACTGCATCAGTCTAATGACGCTAGATCGTCTCGGCACGGGTGGCCTGTCGCGAGATTCTCGTCTGAAGGTGTGGTGAGAAATCCCACCGGGAGGCATTTGGTCGCTAGCGGCGGCGTGATGAGCCTCCGCCGGCTCGTTCAAGTCTCGAGTTGGCTCAGATAGCGGAAACTCGCCTCCACGGACTGGAAGGGCTTTTCCGGGCGATCGTGCTCTACGAAGTAGTGGCGGATCCCGGCCCGCTCCCGGTGTCGGAAGATCTCGGCCCAGTCGATGACGCCGCTCCCTACCTCGGTCATCCCGCCATCGACGGTCCGGTCCTTCACATGAACCAGCGGGATCCGGCCCGGCCAGCGGTCGATGAAGGCGATCGGGTCGCCGCCTCCATCGACAATCCAGAAGAGGTCCAGCTCGACCTGAACCAGGTCCGGATCGGCCGTCTCCAGGAAGACGTCCAGCGGCGTCCGCCCCTCCATCTCTCGGAACTCGAAGTCGTGGTTGTGATAGGCCAACTGAAGCCCCATCGCACGAGCCTCTGCGGCCGCCCGAGTGAGGCGCTCAGCAGCCCCCCGCCAATCGTCCAGGGAAGCCCGCATGGACTCGGGAATCGACGGCACGACGACGTACTCATGCCCGACGGCTGCGGCGGCCTCGAGCGTCGCGGGCCACGCCTCCTCCAGGAGGTTGGAGGCAACGTGGGCCGACGGGGCGCGGAGGCCCGCGTCGGCGAGGAATCTCCGGATTTCCGACGGCGAATGGCCGAAATAGCCCGCAAACTCCACCTCCTCGTAGCCGATCTCCGCCACCCGGGCCAGAGTAGCCGCCACGTCCCGCGCCATCTCCGCGCGGAGAGTATAGAGTTGGACTCCCAAGGGACCGGGGAGATTCGCCTGATCCGTCTCCTTCTGTGCAAACGCCGCCCGGCGGGACAGTGATCCGATCACTGGAGCGCCCGCCGCCAGCACAGCCAGCCGGGTTACCGCCTCCCGTCGGGTGATCGTCACTCAGAGCTCCACTTCCCCTGCCGAGCGCGCGTCAGCGCCCGAGGCCGCGGGTGGACACCACGGGCACTACAGCGTCCTTAACGACCGCTCATCGCGACGACGGCTTCCTCCGTCGTCCAGACGTCGTTCGCCATGAAGCGAAAGTTGACGAGCGCAGTCTGGTACCCATCTCCATCCGGAATCTTGGCGGCGGCCGTCGCGTCCTTCACCACCGCTACCTCGAAGCCCTGCTCCAGCAGCTCACGCATATGTGATTCAGTGCAGAGGTTCGCCGACATTCCGGCAAGGACGACCTTGTCGATCCCTCTCTTCCGAAGCTGAAGCACCAGGTCGTTCGTCTCGGGTCCATAGACCTTGTGCGGGCTCGTGACTATGGTCTGGCCGTCGGCGATGTACGGCTTGTATCGCTCGAGCCAGTCCGCGCCCGACCCTTCGAAGCCCTCGAGGCTGAGGGGATCCGCTCGATCGAACATCCCAATGGTGTGCATCAGGCGTTCGAGAGCGCCCTCGAACTTCCACCCCTTGTCGGTCGGGTAATAATAGTGGGGTGACACGAACACCGGGATCCCGCGTGCCTTCGCCGTCTTGAGAAGCGTCTCGATGTTCTCGACGGTGTTGTTTTCCGTCACGCTCTCACCGACGACTTCCCAGGTTACTCCGTCGGGACTCAGGAAATCGTTCTGGGGATCCGTGATGACGAGCGCCGTGCGCTCCAGATCGACCTCCATGCCGGGATCGGGGAGCTGTGCGCGAGCGACGCCGGTACTCGTGGAGAGGAGCGCGAGGGCAACCGTGACGCTGCCAGTCAGATAGATGGGAGCCTTCATGGGCTGTCTCCTGTCGATAGTGGTTTGGGTTGCCGGCGATACTGACGAATCAACCAAGGATCGGAGCCGGCGGTTCCGGTGGCGGAAAAGGGCTTTCCCATGGGACATCGTAGGTGTCGGTAAGCATATTCATCATGACGCTGAAGAAGCCCACGGCCAACAGTTCGTCGATCTCGCTCTCTGAAAAGCCCTCGTCTCTGAGCTGATCTTCAAAATCCCAGTCCGGATCCGCGACGCTCTTGGGATCGAGCGACGCGCGAGAGACGATGTCGATCGCCACGGGAAACGACGGCGGAAGATTGGCCGAACAGGAACCTCCGGAGAGGGCCACCAGGTCGTCGTAAGTCAGTGTGGGATCGAGATTCAGCGCCGCGTGGCCGTGCAGCGAGGTGCAGTACTCGTTGCCGGCGACGATCGAGACCTTGAACAGGATCAGCTGTTTCAGCAATGCCGGGATCTCGCCTTCGATCACCGTCTCCCTGAGCATCGACCAAACCGCACGAAGCGCATGCGGGTTGTGACCGAGGGCTTTGAGGAAGTTGAGGATCTCGGGCGAGCCCATCGTGTCCATGATCTCGTCATAGATGGCGCGAGCCTCGGGCGAGGCATCTGCATACTCGACCTGGGGGCTACGTTTCATAGTTCTCCTCGTTTCACGGGTTACGGCGGACCCTACTCTCCGATCAGAGTAAGCGTACTGTTATACGGTCTTCAGGTATTCGTGCACAAAGTTGATCGCCGTCGATCCTTGTCCAACCGCCGAGGCGACTCGGCGCATGACTCCATGCCGCACGTCACCGGCGGCAAAGACTCCCGGCACACTGGTCTCCATCAGATAAGGATCTCTCGTCAGCTTCCACCCGGTCGGTCGCTTGCCGTCGATGAACAGGTCGGGTCCGGTGAGAACAAACCCGGCCGAGCTCAACTGGACCAGGTCCCCCAGCATCTCCGTGTGGGGAGACGCCCCGATGAACACGAACAGCGCTGGGGTTGGTTCGCGTCGGGTCTCGCCGGTTTCACGGTGACGGATCGTGATCGCTTCGAGCCGTTCGCTGCCGTGAACCTCGACGACCTCTTCCCCCAATCGGACGTCGATGTTGTCGCGCCTCTCGATCTGTTCGATCAGGTATCTGGACATGCTCGTGGCCAACGAGCCGCGGACAAGCATCGTGACCTGGTCAGCGTCGCGCGAAATAAAGACGGCTCCCTGGCCGGCCGAGTTGGCTCCGCCGACCACGAACACGTGCTCGCCCCGGCAGTTGGTTGCCTCGGTTCGGGCGGCGCCGTAGTAGACACCGGCTCCCGTCACTGCCTGGATCCCGGGTACATCGGGTTCGCGAACCGATACTCCGGTCGCGATGATCAACGCCTTGCATGCCAGCTCGGATCCGTCGGCAAGCGTCACCACGCGGTACGGATCGCGGAGGCCGATTTCGACAACTTCCTGGGCTGACAAGATCTCGGCGCCGAAGCGCGCAGCCTGCGCCGTGGCTCGTCTAGCCAGATCGGCGCCGCTCAGCCCTTTGGGGAAGCCGAGATAGTTCTCGATCCGCGCACTCGTCCCGGCCTGACCGCCCGGTGTCTCTTTGTCGATGAGGAGGGTGTTAACCCCTTCCGAGGCACCGTAGACTGCCGCGGCCAGCCCGGCGGGTCCCGCCCCAACGACGATCAGATCGTAGAAAGGCTTGGTGGCCTGCGTACGGAGGCCCGCTTTTTCGGCCACCTCGGTCAGGCTCGGCTCGATCAGCACATCCCCCTCTGGGAAGAACACGACGGGCAGCCGGTAGGTCGTCTCGTTCGCCTGATCGACCAACGCACGCGCCTCGGCGTCCCGCTCGATGTCGAGAAACTGGTAGGGGATTTGGCTGCGAGCGAGAAAATCCTTAATGGTGTGCGAGCTGGCCGACCATGACGTGCCCGCCACGCGGATGCCGTCGTACGGAACGGTCGCGGTGGCTTCCCAGTCGCTGATCAGGTCGTCCAGAATCGGATACAGGTTCTCCTCGGCTGGCGTCCAGGGCTTCATGAGGTAGTGGTCGAGCCCCACCGTGTTGATCGCGGAGATCGCCGCTTCGGTATCCGCGTACGCGGTGAGCAGCACCTTGCGCGCCTCGGGATAGATCCCGCGGGCCTCGGCCAGAAACTCGGTGCCGCTCATCTCGGGCATCCGCTGGTCGACAAGAAAGAGCGCTATCGCGTCATTGCGTTGCTTGAGCCGCTGAACGGTCTCCAGCCCCTCGGCGCCGGAGCCCGCTTTGATGACCCGATACTCCGCGCGGAAGTGCCGTTTGAGGTCACGTTCGACCGCATTGAGCACCTGTTGTTCGTCGTCGAGGGTCAGGATGACAGGTTTGGCCATTTCACCTCGAGGGGACCGCCCAGTTGCTAGGAGGGCTCCGTGATCGGGAGCTTCACCGTGAAACGCGTCGCTCCCGGCGTCGACTCTACCGAGATCTGCCCGCGGTGTTTCTCGGTTACGATGCCGTGGCTGATATTAAGCCCCAGACCCGTGCCTTCTCCCGGGGCTTTGGTGGTGTAGAACGGGTCGAATACCTTTCCCTGAGCCTCGCTCGGAATCCCTGGTCCGTTGTCGGCAACCTCGACGACGACCCATCCGTCGTCTTGATACGTTCTCAGCTCGAGCGCGCCCTGGCCGTCCATCGCACTGACCGCGTTGTCGATGAGGTTCGTCCACACCTGGTTGAGCTCACTGCCGTAGCCCTGGATGCGGGGCAGGTCTTCCGCGTAGTTGAGATTGACCTTGATCCCCTCCCGAAGCTTGCTGCTCAGCATGACGAGAGTGTCGTTCAGCCCCTCTCGCACATCGACCGATTGGACCGGGGCCTGATCCATATAGGAGTATCCCTTGAGGGCCTTGACGATCTCAGCGATTCGCGTGGCCCCGTGGCCGATCTCCTCGAGCAGCGTGTACGCCGTGAACTGACTGCCGAAGTAGTCGATCACGACCGGCGCCACCTTGGGATCGAAGCTCTTGGTCAGGTCCTCCAGCTCCGCGGAGCACAGCCCCATCGAGACGAGCGTGGACGCATGCTCCCAGGGGTCTTCGATGCCGTTGTTATCGAGCCAGTCCTCCACCTCCTGCTCGAGATCGCTGCGGGCCACCGGATCGAGCGAGCTCGGCTTCTTCGCTCGGGCCTCGGCTTCCTTTTCAAGCTCGGAGATGAGTTCATGCTGTTCGCTCGAAAGCCCCGCTGCACCGAGCGCAAATTGAGCGCGCTCGAGACGGGCGATCGAGCTCCTGAGCTGCTCCGCCCCCTGCCTGGCTATCGCCGTGGGGTTGTTGAGCTCGTGAGCCATTCCTGCGCTCAGGCGGCCCAGAGTCGCCAGCCTCTCGGTCTGACGCAACGTGACCTCTTGCCGGAGGTATGCCTGCTCGAGATCTCGGAGCTTCTGTTGCTCCCACAGCGTATGCACCTTTCGGTGAAAGAAGCCGCACACCATGGAAAGGCATTTGACATCGAGCTCGGTGAAGGGCTGGCGTCGCCTACTGAATAAATAGAGAGCCTGAGTCTTGCCGTTCTCCACGAGGGTGTTCACCGAGATCTGCTCGAGATCGTCCTTTTGAAGATGGGTAGGCAGTTGCTCGAGAGCGCCCCTCAACGATTCGCCGCAGAGGATGTGTGTCTTGCGGTCGCGCCAGAGCTTCGCTTCAAAGCTCGATAGGTCGGCCGGGATCGTGCGCACGACCTCGGCACCACCTCGATACCCGTCGACGACGACGGCGGTCGGTTCCGGCCCTTCGGTGTCCTCCGGATCACCATCGAAGCAGACATACCGCCACGAGTAGACATCTGCGATGTACTTGAGCCGGCGGGCCAGGACCTCGCCTACAGATTCGATATCGGCCGCCGCGTTGATCACGCCGGCCAACTCGAAGAGCGCCTCGTATCTCGACACCTTCGAGAGGAGATCCTGCGTCGAGGATCGCGAGCTTGCCGAGTGGTCGTTCATTGGGCCTCTGCCTGAAGCACCTCAGCTCAGAATCGCGTGAGGGAAACTCCGGAAGTGTCTCCTGCGCACAGCGCCTGGGCGCCAGGGCCGGTTCTTCGCAGGCGATTCAGTATTTCAACTGGATGAAATACGGACGCTGACCCGGCTGTGCCAAGGGTAGTGACATGTGAGAAGTGCAGCTGGGAGCCAGGCAGAGGTGCTACCGGCAGCATGGACC
>JBDHIM010000127.1:0-6541 GCA_039587445.1 Gemmatimonadota bacterium | reverse complement strand
GGCTGCCGGACCTGAGCGAGACCCCGTTCATCGCCGTCAACGTCCCCGCGTTCCGGCTCTGGGCGCTCGATCCGGCTCAGGAACGAGGCGTGCCGGCGGCCAACATGCGGGTCGTCGTCGGCAAGTCGCTGGACAAGCAGACGCCGGTGTTCATGGAGGACATGCGCTGGCTGGAGTTCCGGCCCTACTGGAACGTTCCCTACAGCATCACCGCCCGAGAGCTGCTGCCCCAAATCCGCAAGGATCCGGCATACCTGGATCAATACGACTACGAGATCGTGCCTCGGTTCGGAAACGACGTTCAGGCGCTTCCCGCCACGGAGGCCAACATCGAGAAGCTGGGCTCCGGGCAGCTGAAGCTCCGCCAGCGGCCCGGGCCGAACAACTCCCTCGGCTTGGTCAAGTTCATCTTCCCCAACAACGCGGCCGTCTATCTCCACAGCACGCCGGCGACGCAGCTGTTCGCGCGCACGCGGCGCGATTTCAGCCACGGCTGCATCAGGGTCGAGGATCCCGTCGAGCTGGCTGAGTGGGTGATGCGGGACGAGCCGGGAGGGTGGAGCCGCGACAGGATCATCGAGGCGATGAACGGCGGCCAGCCGACGCGGGTGGTCTTGGAGAATCCGTTCCCCGTCGTCATCTTCTACACGACCGTGCTGGCCGCCACGGACGGGACGGTTTCGTTCTACGATGACATCTACGGTCACGACGAAGCACTCGCGGGAGCGCTGGCCGCCGGCTACCCCTACCCGCCGTGATCGCGCGAGACCGGACTCACGGTACTCATGATAACGGGGTCGAAGCATGGATAAGGACACTCTGATAAAGAATCTGAACAAGGAGCTGGCAGGAGAGTTGAGCTCCATCACCCAATACATCACCTACGCGGCCAAGGTCACGGGTCCCTATCGGCCACAGCTCGCCGGCTTTCTCCTCGCCGAAGTGGCGGACGAGCAGGGGCACGCCCAGTTCCTGGCCAACAAGATCGTCGCGCTGGGCGGTGAGCCCACGACCGTGGCCGAGCCGGTACCTCCGGGACTGGCCGCTCTGACGATGGGGATCATGTAGCCGAATGCCTGCCCAGCCCCTCGCGCCGGACGCCCTCTGGCGGAGCTGCGATCCCGAGCAGTTCGATTTCAAGACGACCGCCGATCTGGAGGTCGTGCACGAGGTCGTCGGGCAGGAGCGCGCCACCGACGCCGTCCGGTTCGGGATGGGGATTCGCAAGCCCGGGTTCCACATCTACGCGTTGGGTCCCGAACAGACCGACAAGGAGCGGGTCATCCGCAAGTTCCTGGAGGAGAGGGCGGCCGGCGAGCCGGTTCCTCCGGACATCTGCTACGTCAACAACTTCGACGAATCCCACCGTCCGATAGTGTTGCTCGTGCCGCCGGGTAAGGGGTCCGAGCTTGCCGCGGACATGGACCGCGTCCTGGAGGAGCTGAGGGCGGCGCTCGAGGCGGCGTTCGAGAGCGAGGAGTATCAAACCCGGCGCCGGGCGATCGAGGAAGAAGCCGGAGAGGAGCAAGAGGAGGCGCTGAGCGGGCTCAGCGATAAGGCCAAGGAGGAGGGAATCGCGCTGATGCGAACGCCTGTCGGCTTCGCGTTCGCGCCCGCGCGGGACGGAGAGGTGCTCACCCCCGAGGACCTGGGCAAGCTCCCCGATGAGGAGGCCGAATCGATCAAGGCGCGCATCGGGGAGCTCGAGGCGGAGCTGCAGCAGGTGCTGCGCAAGATGCCCCGGCGCCAGAGAGAGGTGCGGGACCAGGTTCGCGCCCTGAACCGGGAGGTCGCGGAGTACGCGGTGCGGGATCTGCTCGATGAGCTCCGAACGAAGTACGAGGCGTTCCCTGAAGTGCTGCAGCACCTGGACCACGTCCAGGCGCACATGGTCGAGAACGTGCGGCAGTTCATCGCCCGACCCGAGCAGCAGGTGCCGCCGGAGATGGCGGCGCTGATGGAAGGTGCAGGCGAGGCTCGCCCTTTCCGGCGCTATCAGGTGAACGTGCTCGTCGACCATTCGGAGTCCGAGACGGCGCCGGTGGTCTACGAGGAGAATCCCACTTATCAGAATCTGATCGGGCGGGTGGAGTATCAGGCGCTGCTGGGGGCGCTGACCACCGACTTCACGATGATGAAGGCGGGTGCGCTTCACCGGGCCAACGGGGGATACCTGCTGCTCGATGCCCGGCGAGTCCTTCTCCAGCCCTTCGCCTGGGAAGGATTGAAGCGGGTCCTGACCTCGGGCGAGCTCAAGCTCGAATCGCCGAGAGATGTGCTGGGTCTGGTCAGCACCGTCTCGCTGGAGCCCGAGCCGGTCCCGCTCAACGTGAAGGTCGTACTTCTCGGCGAGCGCATGCTCTACTACCTGCTCTCCGATCTCGAGCCCGACTTCCCGCAGCTCTTCAAGGTGGCTGCCGACTTTGCGGACGACGTGGACCGCACGCCGGAGGGCGAGCAGCTCTACGCACGCCTGATCGCCACGTTGGCCGGCCAGGACGAGTTGCGCCCGTTCGACCGGGGCGCCGTCGCCCGGGTCATCGAGCGGAGCGCCCGCTGGGCCGGCGACGCCGAGAAGCTCTCGGTGCAGACGCGTGATGTCCTCGACCTGCTGCGGGAGGCCGACTACTGGGCAGGAGAGAAGGGTGCGGAGACCGTCTCCGCCGCCCACGTGCAGGAGGCGATCGACCAGTGGGTCCACCGCTCCGACCGGATTCGGGAGCGCATGCAGGAGCAGATCCTCCGCGAGACGATCTACATCGACACCGAGGGCGAGGCCGTGGGACAGGTCAACGGCCTTTCCGTGCTCACCATAGGGGGGGGAGGCTTCTCCTTCGGCGGGCCCACCCGGATCACCGCACAGGTCCAGCTCGGCAGCGGCAAGGTGCTGAACATCGAGAGGGAGGTGGAGCTCAGCGGTCCGATCCATTCGAAGGGTGTGCTCATCCTGGCGGGCTTCCTCGGCGGGCGATACGCCCAGGAGAGTCCTCTCTCCCTCTCCGCCAGCCTCGTATTCGAGCAGTCGTACAGCGGGGTCGAAGGCGACAGCGCCTCCTCGACCGAGCTGTACGCGCTCCTATCCGCGATCGGCGAGGTGCCTCTCGCCCAGGGGGTCGCGGTGACCGGCTCCGTCAATCAGCATGGCCAGGTTCAGCCGATCGGCGGCGTCAACGAGAAGGTCGAGGGCTTCTTCGATATCTGCGCTGGCCGGGGGCTCACGGGAGATCAGGGCGTCCTCATCCCGGCTTCGAACGTGAAGCACCTGATGCTTGCCTGCCGGGTGCGCGAGGCCGTCCGGACCGGGCAGTTCCACATCTGGCCGGTCGAGACGATCGACGAGGGGATGGAGATCCTCGCCGGGCGGCCGATGGGCGAGCCGAACGAGAACGGCGAATACCCGGAAGGCAGCGTGAACCGGGCGGTCGTCGACCGACTGGCCGAACTGGCGAGGCTTCGCAAGGAGTTCGGACGCGCCGCCGGGGACGGCGGCACGGACGAGGGGGGCCAGGAGGGTTCCGGTGGGTGACGTCGTGGGTTCCGATGCCTGACAAGGCGACCGCGCGGACCTCGATCCGCCGGATCGTCGTGGCACTCGACGCCTCGCGGAGCAGTATGGCCGCGCTGGAAGCCGCGGCCGATCTGGCCGCGGCGGTGAACGCCGAACTCGCCGGTCTGTTCGTAGAGGACGAGAACCTCATGCGGCTCGCCGGGCTGCCCCTCGCTCGCGAGTTCGACCGGATCTCCGAACGGCCGCGATCGATGGACGCCGCTGAGCTCAGGCGTCACATGGCGCGGCAGGCTCGGCAGGCTCGGCGTGCCTTGAGTCAGCAAGCCGAGACGCGGAGGGTGACCTGGTCGTTTCGCACCGTTCGCGGGCACGTCACGCATGAGGTTCGAGCCGCCGCTTCCGAGGCTGATCTGTTGGTTCTCGGCTCTCGCGGTCGATCGCCTGGATCGATGATCGGATCTACCGCCCGGGAACTTCTGCGCGAGATGCCGACCCTGCTGCTCGTCGCGCCGCCGGCCGGTCCCCGTCGCGGATCCGTGGCCGTCCTTTTCGATGGGACGGAAAAGGGCGAGCGGGCGTTGGCGCTGGCGTCCGATCTCGCGCTCTCGAGGGACCGGCCGCTCCGGGTGTTGATCGCCCCCAACGGCGAGACGGATAGGCGGGAGGATCATGCCAGGGCGGTGCTCGGCGAGCTCGCCGGCCTCGCAGCGTATGAGGAGCTGGATATGCCGGGACTGCGTGCGGCGCCTGCGCGCCTGCGGGCGCGTGGCTGCGGCTTGCTCGTGCTCTCGCGCGGCGCGCTTCATGCGCTCGGCGAAGAGGCCGCGAAGTGGATCTCGGACCTCCACTGCCCGCTGCTGGTAGTGGACTGAGCGCCTGGCGGCAGGGGAGCGCGGTACTTAATTACAACTCACGACATCACCACGGGGCGTGGCGCAGTCCGGTAGCGCACCTGCTTTGGGAGCAGGGGGTCGCCGGTTCGAATCCGGCCGCCCCGACTGATAAGCCTCTATCCGGTAATTGGATAGGGGCTTTCTGTTAGGTGAGTTCTAGGATGGCAGTGTCGATAACAGTGACGAATAACTGGCACTGCTCCTATGGAATGCCGCTCTGCCGAAGGCTTTGGAGGGTAGCACACCTGTCTGCGGCGCAGATGCGCTACTTGCCGGGCACTACTCCCGACACTGCCAACCGGATGACGGCGTCTGCCGGGGGTGACCTCCTGTCCTTTGCGCAGACGTGCCACGCGCTGCGCCAACACACAAGGCACTCACACCTCTAACCTTTGGCCTTCAAGCGCTCGACTTAGCAACCTGAACCACCAGCCACCGAGGCCGGTTGCCCTCCACGCTCCTGATCTCGTCCTCGTGGTGCCAAGTCCATACGTTCGAAGAATAGAGGGTTCACCCGACGTCAGGCAGCCTGCTCCTCGCTGGATCAGGGGATGGGCCGGGCGGGTCCGAGCGACCTGGATTCAGAGAGGAAGACTATGCGGATCCCACTCCACGTTCGGCTTTTCACCCTGTCCGGCCTCGCGCTCGCTCTCGTGTCTTGCGGCGCAACGGACGACACAGCCTCTCTCGACGCCCCCGACGCACCGGCGACACCCAGCCCCCACCTTTACCTCTGGGCGGGAGACGCCGACGCAGGAGAAGGTGACTCGGACTTTCTGGCCGTGGTAGACGCCGACCCTGAGAGTCCGACATACGGATCCGTTTTGGGAACGGCCCCGGTGGGCTCGGCGGGCAACGATCCCCATCATGCCGAGCCGATCGCCCCGACCGGCGGGCTGCTCTTTGCCAACGGATTCAATGCGAACCGGACATTCCTCTTCGACCTGTCGTCTCCCGGCAAGGCGGCGTTCGTGAGAGAGCTCGACAAGATTCCGGGATTCGAGTACACGCACAGCTTCTACCGCCTTGAGAACAGCCACGTGCTGGCGACGTTCCAGCGGGGAGACGGCAGCCGACCGGGCGATGCCGGGGGACTGGCCGAGTTCGACGCCGACGGCAACTTGGTGCGGATGACGTCCGCCGCCGACTCCGACTTCGAAGGTGCCATGATTCGTCCGTACGCACTCGAGGTGTTTCCCGAAGTCGATCGAATCCTGACGACAAGCAACGCCATGATGCTGCTCGATCCTGAGACCGGTCGTTATGTGTTTGAGCGATCGGAGAACGTGGTTCAGCTTTGGCGGCTCTCCGATCTCAGCCTGCTTGCCACCTTGACGCTCCCGCTATTGCCTCCCGCTGAAGGGCCGGAGTGCTTCATCGAACACCTGATGACCGGAGAAGACTGCACTCCGTCCAGAATCGCCGGTCACAACCGCCCTTTCGAAATCCGTCCGCTCCCCGGCGGGTCGGCGATCCTGAACACGTTCGCGTGCGGCTTCTACAGGGTCCACGCAATGGACACGGACGAGCCTAGGGTTGACGTGCTCATGAACTGGCCGGAGAAGGCCGGGTGCTCCGTGCCAACCATAGTCGGGAAGTTCGAGGTACTCCCGATCATGTTCGCGAACGAGATCGTGACGCTCGACGTGTCCGATCCGACGAGCCCGGTTGAGGTGGCGAGCCGGACGTTCGACGACGGATTCATGCCGCACTTGGCGCAGGTCGACCCCGGCACCTACCGGGTCGCGGTGACCGGCATCGGTCCGGACGCTGGACCGGTGCTTATGTACTGGGTAGACCCCGACACGGGCGAACTCACCCTCGACGAGGCATTCGGGCAGGCGGACGGCCTCGGACCTGGCTTCTCGATGACCCGGGACGAATGGCCGCACGGGCCGACGGGACCCGCTATACCGCACGCGGCGCTGTTCGGACGATAGGTTCAGCTAGGAACGAGGGGCAGTTCCTTCGGGGGCTGACCGACCCTCTGCCTTCCCGGCCTGAGCGCTCCTGCTTCGACAGCAACGACGTAGCTGTGCTCTCATCACGCCGCAGGAATGCCGTCACGCTCGGTTCTGACGCCACGCGCTGGCGCTGACTCGGCCGCTATTCGGCTTGCAGCGACTCAATCGGGTTCAGC
>JBDHIM010000126.1:0-6552 GCA_039587445.1 Gemmatimonadota bacterium | reverse complement strand
GCATGGTGGCCCGTCGCTGCCTGGACGGTCGTCATACTCCTGCTCACTGCGATGCAGCTGCCGACCTGGGTGGGCATGTCCGGCTCACACCTCGATAAGCTCGTACATTTCGGGCTCTACCTGGGACTCGGGCTGACACTGGGACGCGCCGCCATCGTCTCCGGCTTCACGGGCGTCGGCGTGCTGCTGGGCTTGCTGCTGGCCGGAATCGCCTTCGCGGCCGTCGATGAGCTCCTGCAGAGCTGGGTCCCGAGGCGAGCGCCGCAGATGGCCGACTGGCTGGCCGATGTCGCAGGGCTGGTGACGGGGTACGTCGTCTACGTTGCACGGTGGAGACATAGATGGAAGACGGAAGCACGCCGAGCACGCCGGGCGTAGGCAGCGTGCCGACGACCTTCGCGACCGAGTGGAGGGACGCGCGTTGCGGAGACATCTCCGAAGCCTGGCTCGACCGCCGCGTGAAACTGGCGGGTTGGGTCCACCGCGTGCGGGACCTGGGGGGAGTCATCTTCGTCCAGATCCGGGATCGCGGGGGGCGCGTCCAGCTCGCCTTCGGTCCGGACTGGTGTGACTCCGACATGATCGCGGCGGCCCGGGGCCTGAGCTCGGAAGACGTCGTCCAGGTCGAGGGTGAAGTCGTCAACCGGCCACCGGAGGCCGTGAATCCGGAGATGGCGACGGGCTCGATCGAGGTCCACGTGGATGACTTCCGCGTGCTCTCGGAGGCCGCGCCCCTGCCGATCCTAGTGGCCGATGTGGACCAGGAGGCGCTGCCGGCCGAGGAGCTCCGCCTCCGGCATCGGGTGCTGGACCTTCGCCGTCCCGAGATGATCCGGAACCTGGAGGTACGGCACGAAGCGGTCGCGGGGGCGCGCGAGGCGCTCTCGGCCGAGGGTTTCGTAGAGATCGAAACGCCGCTCCTCACGCGGCGGACGCCGGAAGGTGCGCGGGACTACCTGGTGCCCAGCCGCGTGAATCCCGGCGAGTTCTATGCGCTTCCGCAGTCGCCCCAGCTCTACAAGCAGCTCCTGATGGTGGCCGGCTATGATCGCTACTTCCAGATCGCGCGCTGCCTGCGCGACGAGGATCTGCGGGCGGACCGGCAGCCGGAGTTCACGCAGGTCGACGTGGAGATGGCGTACGTGGGCGTGGACGACGTTCTCGGCGTCTGCGAGCGCATGCTCCAGCGGATGTGGAGCCGCGCCGTCGACCAGGAGCTTCGCCTGCCTTTCCCACGCCTCTCCCACGCCGAGGCGTTGGAGCTCTATGGGACCGACAAGCCCGACCTTCGGGTCGACTGGAAGCTGGCCGACCTCACCGACCTCCTCACCGGGCTCGGCTTCGGCATCTTCGATCACACGGCCGAGGCGGGAGGACGGGTGAGGGGCTTCGTGGCCACAGGCGGCGCCGGCATCTCCAGATCGGAGATCGGGGGCTTCGAGGAGCTGGCCAGAAAGCGCGGGGCGAAGGGAGTGATCTGGCTGAAAGCTGGAGCGGATGGGTGGTCCGGCCCGATCGCCAAGTACGTGAGCGACGACGTCGGTGCCGAGTTGAAGGGGAAGCACGGGATGTCGGAGGGGGATCTCCTGCTCGTCCTCGCAGGCGCCGACTCCGAAACGTCCGGACCGCTCGATGCCCTCCGGCGCGCCGTGGCGAGCCGCCTCGGTGCCGTCGACGAAGGTGGAGAGCACTGGTTGTGGGTCGTGGACTTCCCGCTGTTCGAGCGGGATCCGGCGACCGGCGCCCCGGTGGCCGCGCATCATCCCTTCACGATGCCTCTGGGCGCGGACGCCGACCGGATTCGCGAGGCCCCGTTCGACGTGACGGCTCTCGCCTACGACGTCGTTTACAACGGCGTCGAGCTGGCCAGCGGCAGCATCCGCTGCCACGATGCCGAGATTCAGCGCGCGATCCTCGAGGCCCTCGGCTTCGACCGTGAAGAGGCGGAGCGCCGATTCGGGTTCCTGCTGGAGGCCTTCCGCTATGGAGCGCCCCCTCACGGCGGCTACGCGCTGGGCCTGGACCGGACAATCGCGCTGATGGTAGGTGCCCCGTCCCTCCGGGATGTGATCGCGTTTCCGAAGACGACGGCCGCCCGCGGGCTCATGGAGGGAACCCCCTCCAGCGTGGAACCGGAGGACCTCGCGGGGCTACATATCCAGCTATGCGAGGACGACTGAGGGGGCGGCCGTGAGCTCCCGGTCCGCCGATACCGAGGCCGATACCCAGGCCGAGACGCAAACCGGGACGCAAGCCGTGCAGGAGCGGCTCGATGCCGTCGGTGCGGACCAGCTTCTGCTGGCCGGCGTGAACGACGCCCACCTTGCGGAGCTGGCTCGGCTTTCCGGGGCGCGGGTGATCCTCCGCGGTGACCACTTCATCCTTTCCGGATCGGCGGGAGCGGTCGAGCATGCCGTGCCCGCGGCACGCCACATGATCGAGATGGCCCGCCGGCTGAAGGCCTTCTCCGTCTCGGACGTGGCGCGGTTCCTCGGCGGCGAAGCGCCGGAGCCGGGCGCCGAAGAAGAAGCTGAGGCCCTCATCCTTCCACGCGCCCGCAGGGTCATCCGTCCCCGCTCCAAGGGCCAGGAGCAGTACCTCGATGCGATCCGGGACAGTGACATCGTCGTCGGCATCGGCCCCGCCGGGACCGGGAAGACCTACCTGGCCGTGGCCCGTGCCGTGGAAGCGCTGCACCTGAAGCGCGTGCGGAAGATCATCCTCACCCGTCCCGCCGTCGAAGCGGGCGAGGCCCTAGGCTTCCTCCCCGGGGACATCAGGGAAAAGGTGGATCCCTACCTGAGGCCCCTGTACGACGCGCTCGAGGACATGATGCCGGCCGAAAAGGTGCGGCGCGCGATCGAGGAGCACACGATCGAGATCGCACCGCTGGCGTACATGCGCGGAAGGACGCTCTCCGACGCCTTTATCATCCTGGATGAGGCCCAGAACGCCACGACCGCGCAGATGAAGATGTTCCTCACCCGCCTCGGCCTGAACTCCAAGACGGTCGTCACCGGTGACAAGACCCAGATCGATCTGCCACGCCGTGCCGACTCGGGCCTCCTGGAGATCGAAGAGGTCCTGAAGGGTATCGAGGGCATCGAGTTCATCTACCTGACGGGGCTGGACGTCGTCCGGCACCGGCTGGTCAGGGAGATCATCAGGGCGTACGGCGAGCGCACGACGGGCGAGCCGGGTCCGGAGGAGGGGGCATGACCGCCCACTACTCGGAAAGCTGGCGTGACGCTCTACGCGCGATCGGACGATCGCCCGGCTCGGGCTGGCGGTCCAATCTCGCGCATCACGGGAGCCGAGGCCTGCTCCTGCTGGCGCTCACGCTCACCGTGCCGATGCTCTTCCCGGGCGCGCCCCTTCCGGATTTCGCGCGGCTCGAGCAGGGTCAGGTCGCCACGGAAGACGTGATCGCCGAGATCTCCTTCGACGTCCCGAAGTCGCCCGAGCGCCTTCAGCTGGAGCGAGCCGAAGCCGAGCGGGGCGTGGCACCGATCTTCACGTTCGATCGCGAGGCCGCCGGTCGGGCGACGGAGCGGGTGAACGCGATGTTCGCGCGGCTGGACAGCGCCCTCGCCGTGGCCGATGACGACACGGTCGCCATCCGGCAGGTGCTCAGCGATATGGAGAATGCGACGGTGCCGACCCTGGCGCAGGGGACGTACCTGCAGGTCGGGGCCCGCCGGCGTGCGCTGCGGGACGCGCTGGTCCGAGTGTACGATCGGCTTCTGCCCATCGGGGTCGTGTCGAGCCGTGACCTCTCCGACGTCCTCTCGGCTCAGGTCATCGTCCGCGAGGAGGGTGGTGACCGGCTCGTTCGGCGCGACTCACTCCTCGATGTGGGAAGGTTCTATGCCCGCGCATCCGAGCTTGCACCGTCCTCGCTCTCGGTCGACGGTCTTCAGCTCTTCCAGACGCTCGTCGTTCACTACCTGGAGGAGAGTCTGAGACTGGATCCGGAGGCCACAGGTCGTGCCCGCCAGCAGGCACGAACCGCGGTTCAGGAGTCAGCCGGCTTCGTCCTGGAGGGAGAGCGCATCGTCACCGCTCACGAGCGGGTGGGGCGCGAGGAGATCGAGAAGCTCCGCGCGTACAGCGCGGCTCTGGCCAGCCCCGGGCAGGCGGGCGTCGGATCATTCTTCCGGTCCCTGGGTGGCGTCCTATACGCCATCATCGTCGTCGGAATCCTGTGGGGCGTCCTCTATTACCATCGTCGGGAAGAGGTGTACGAGAACGCCCGGAACTTCTCCATCGTCGTGGTCCTGGTCTTCGTCGTGCTCCTGCTCGCCAGCGTGGTGGCCCGCGCGGACGCCTCTCCAGCCCTCATACCGGTGGCGCTGGCGGCGCTTCTGCTCGCTGCCCTCTACGACGGCCTGCTGGCAGTCGTCACGGTGATGGTGATCGCGGCGCTTCTCGCCGGCCAAACGGCGCTGGCGGGACTGAGCGCGGCGTTCCTGACGATGGCCGCGGGGGCGACGGCCGCGACGGCCGTGCGCGTCGTGCGCCGGCGAGCGGACAGCTGGAAGCTCATCGCGGTGATCACGCTGGCGTATCTCGTGGCGGCGCTGGCGCTCGGCCTGCTCTTTACGTGGTCGCCGCGAGAGCTGATGCTCGCCACCGCGTTCGGCGCCCTCAACGCGACCGTCTGCACGGTGCTGGTCGTGGGCGGACTCCTCCCCGCGCTGGAGAGCTTCACGGGAATCACCACCCGGCAGACCCTGCTGGAGCTTTCGGACCTGAATCGGCCGCTTCTGAGTCAGCTGGCGAAGAAAGCCCCGGGGACCTACGCACATTCGATCAGCGTCGCGAACCTGGCCGAAGCCGCCTGCACGGCGATCGGCGCGAACGCCCTGCTGACTCGGGTCGGCACCTACTATCACGACATCGGAAAGACGAAGCAGCCCCAGTACTTCGTCGAGAACCAGCCAGCCGGCCGAAACCCCCACGACCGGCTGCGACCCTCGCGCAGCGCGGAAGTCATCAAGGAGCACGTGCGCGAGGGCCTCCGTCTGGCCGAGGAGGCGCACCTGCCGTCGGCCATCAAGGACTTCATCCGGGAGCACCACGGCACGCTCTCGATCTCCTACTTCCTCCACAAAGCCATGGAACAGGAGCCGGATCTCGACATCGACCTCTGGGACTTCTCCTACCCCGGCCCCAAGCCCCAGTCGAGGGAAACGGCCGTCGTCATGCTGGCGGACTGCGTCGAGTCGGCCACGCGGACCCTGCCCGATCCGACACCCGAGCGGATTCGCTCCCTCATCGAACAACTAGTGGGGGCACGAATCCGTGATGGGCAGCTGGACCAGTCGCCACTCACGCTGGATGATCTCCACCAGATCAAGTCCGAGTTCGCCAAGACACTGACCAGCTTCTACCACCAGCGCGTGGACTACCCCGACTCGGTCCGGAAGCTGGTCGCCCCCTCCGGTCCCGTCGCGACAGGCGCCGATGAGGTGCGGTCGGAGCCCTCTCCTCCCGCGAAGGGCCTCGCCGGTGTCGAGAGGACGGGGACCAACGTCGAGAGTGCGGAGACGAGCGTCGAGAGTGCGGAGACCAGAGTTGACGCGGCGGGGGGAGACGAGACCCGCGCCCGCGCCGATTGAAACCCTCGAGCCGGCACTCCCGGGCCTGATGGGGCCGGGGCGCGAGCTTTGTCACCGGTGACCATCCAGATTCAGCTCAACCTGACGGAGGAATGGCCGGCAACGGCTCGAATCCAGCCAGCGCTCGAACGAGCCTGCCTCGCCGCCGTCGAGACGGCGGAACGGACGGTGGAGGGCGAGATCGGGGTGAGCTTCGTCTCCGAGGAGGTGATCCGAGAGCTGAACCGCCGCTACCTCGGGCGAACCGAGAGCACGGACGTGATCGCCTTCCAGCTGGGCGAGGCTGAGGAGCTGCTCGGCGACATCTACATCGCGCCCGAAGTCGCCGCCCGGACAGCCGTCGAGCTGGGCATCCCCGAGGAGGAGGAGTTGGTGCGTCTCCTGGTGCACGGCGTGCTGCACGTGCTGGGACACGACCATCCGGACGGGGAGGATCGTTACGGCTCGGCGATGTTCCGCCTCCAGGAGGAGCTGGTCGAGCGCTTGACGGGGGCGGAGTCGTGAGACACCCTCTGCGAGCCGATCCGGCGAGACGAATAAGCGCGAGAGGACACGGCTGAGCGGTGACCGAGCGAACCGAACTCGAACTGCAGGCGACCCGCCTCGAGGAGTTGCTGAAGCGAGGCGATACCTACGAGCTGCAAGAGCTCGTGGAGAAGGTGCATCCGAGCGACCTCGCCGACATCCTCGAGGAGCTGGACGAGGAGCAGCGTCTTCGCCTAATCGGTTTGCTGCCGGCCTCGACCGCCGGCGAGACGCTCGCCGAGATGGAGGAGGTCGAGCACCCCGAAGAACTCCTGGCGCAACTCGAACCGGAGAAGATCGCCGAGGTCGTCGAGGAGATGCCCGACGACGACGCGGCCGACCTGATCGGCGAGCTGGAGCCGGAGGAGCAGGCCCGGGTCCTGGCGTCCCTCGAGGATCCGAGCAC
>JBDHIM010000125.1:0-8527 GCA_039587445.1 Gemmatimonadota bacterium | reverse complement strand
CCGTCGAGTGGAAGCCTCGTGGTAAACTCGCCGAGCGCGGCTGTCAGCTCGAGGTCGCTGTCGAAAGCCCTTCCGAAGTACCGGACCGAGCCGGCCACGTTGCCCCACTCGGCCTGGGACTTGGGTCGCGCCTCCCGCGCTGGCGGGTCCAGAACGAGATCCGCTGCGTTGGGCTCTTCGTCGGCGATGGCGTTCTCCGTGCCCGCGGCGGTTTCATCGCGGGTCAGGTCGACGCCCTCCCTGTTGTAGAAGCCGGTAACCGAGAGCGTGCCTTCGCGGCCGATGCCCCAGTCCATCCGGAGGAGGGCATCACCGTAGTCGTAGGGCAGTTCCTCGCCCGTGATCCTGTCGGGACCCTCCGCATGGATGTATCGGCCTCCGACGAGGAACGATCCTCCGGGCAACGGCCCCTCCACCTCCCCCCTCGTGCTCATCATGTCGAGCGCGCCGGAGGTGTGGAATCGGTCGGTCCGCCCGGGGCGCGAGCCAAGATCGAGGATGTATGAGAGGCCGCCGTTGAACCGCGCGGGCGCCCCTCCGACATAGGGTCGGGAGTGGCCCAACACGCCGGGCATGAAGGCTTGAATCAGGCCGCCAAGGTGGAAGGGCGCGTAGACGGGCGCCCCATCCAGAAGGACCAGCTTCAGATCCGAGGTCGCGCCGCGGACATAGAGGATACTCGACGGATCGTCGGGATCCGGACTGGAGGCTGCCTGAATGATCTGCACAAGCCCCAGCTCCGCCATCCCCGGAGAGGACTCGAGGACCCGTAGCTCGGCATCCGCCGGCGTTCCCGTCGGCGTCTCCTCGGCCAGGACTCTGATCATCTTGACGGGCTCAGCGTCTACGCGGGATGCGTGGGCGCTCAGTGGCGCCATCTCGATCGGCTGCACCGCAAGCGTCAGGTCGAGCGATATGACTCCTCGAGGAGGTACGCGCACACCGATCACCAGCTCGGAGTGGTCGAGTGCTCTGGCGCGGATCAGCCGGGATCCCGGAGGGACCCTATCCAGACGGTAGCGGCCGGAGCCATCGCTGAGCGTGCTGATGGCGCGGTCCTGCGCCACGATCTCCACGACCGCGAACTCGACGACGGCACCGTTGATCTGACTAAAGATCCGGCCCGTAACGGTTCCGAGGTTCGCGCTCGTGTCGGCCAGGGCGACGACTTCTTGGGGGAGAGCACCGCCGTTTTGGATGCTCGCGTCAGTCGCCGGCTCCGCGACACACGCGATCCCGGCCGTAGCGAGGACGCTTACGAGCAAAGAGGACAGCAAGTTGTTACCCCCGCCGAGCGGGACGACAGGCGGCTAGCGGCTCCGAAGCGGGTTAGCCACCTGCCTGAAAAGACACCTCCGCATCCGACGAATCAGCGGCTGGTATCAGAAGCCGGAAGTCCGACCCCTCCTTTGTCGCGACCAGGCGCCCATCCAGCTCAACCTCGGCTGAAGGTACGGTCCTGGGCAACAGGACCACCACCTCACCGGGGCCCGCATCGAGCACCTCGATCTCACCAGGCGCCGTCCGATATCGGCCCTCCACCGACCAGACGGAGGCCGTACCACTATCCAACAATCTAACTCGGATCATGGTTTCCGGCGCCGGCTGCGTGATGATGATACGCACGAGACCGTCTCGGGGTTGCACCGAAACTGCTGCGGGACTGCCGACTCCTGTGCCGTTGACCGGCGTCGCTGGGTCGCTTGGCTCATCGCTCGGCCCACCCGTGACGAGCTCGACAGAGCGCGCGAGCCACTCGCGTATCGGCGATCCCGGGATGGCCGCTCCGGCGCCTGCCACGAAGATGATGATGAGAGCCGCCGCGAGCAGGGGCCTCCTGGAGGCGCGGCGGCGGAGGGGAGTAATCGTGGCAGCGGCCGGGACCGGTGCATCCAGTTCCTGCAGCGCTCGAGCGACCAGATCCCCCTCCAGCTCGGAGGCCAGGAGTGCGGGAGCCGGAACGTCCAGGGTGGAGACGGCATCGGCGAGCGAGCGCGTCGCGGCCGCCAGCTCGTCGAGCATCCGAGAGCATGCGACGCACATCTGCACGTGCTCCCTGACCGTCGACCGTTCGTCGAAGGGAAGCTCCCGGTCCATGTATGCGAGCAGCGTCTGCTCGGCCGGATGTCCCATCATTTCAACCAGGTCATTCCTCGTTCAGGTTCGCGTCCGTCTCGGTCGAGCTCCCGCCTGCTGCCTGTTCGCCATAGACTGCGGCGAAACGGCGAAGTGCGCGGGCCAGTAGCGTCCCCACCGAGCCGGGCGCGACGCCGACCACCTCCGCGATCTCCGCGTAGCGGAAACCTTCCTCGCGCATGAGGAGGATCTCCCTATCTCTGGGCGCAATCTGGGCCAAAGCCGCTCTCACCGCGGCGATGCGCTGCGACCGCTCCGCGCTCTCGTCGGGACGTACCGGGGGCGTCGGCCCCCGGTAGGAGTCCCTGAGAAGCCGCCTTTGGCGCTCACCGGCTCGTGCCCAGTCACGCACGAGATTCGTAGCCACTGTGAACAGCCAGCGCCGCGCGTCGGCCTCGGGCAGCGGCCGCTGCAGGAGGCGAACGAATGCCTCCTGCGAGATATCGGCCGCAACGTCCGGGTCACCCGTCAGCCGGTTCAAATATCGGAAAAGCGACGGATAGAGCTTGGCGAAGATCGCCTCGAAATCCACCTCACCCCGCGGTCCGGACGGATTGCTACCCAAGAACGTATCGCGCTTCCCGATAGTGACAGCCCACGCCGTGTCTTACCCGTCGTCGGCCGGAACCTGTCTTGGGGCAGGGTGCTTGGAAAGGGAAAGCTCGGAACGCAGCCTCGAAGAGGGGCGTAATGCGGTTGCGCCTATACGTCAGAGAGGGAACGCGTGCAGCGCCGCCGCCTTTATGCGGACGGACACCCTGCTTCCGGGCTTCAGCCCCACCTTTTCGGCAGCCGGCCGACTTACCAGCGCCACCATGCCGGGAGGTCCATCGAGGCGAACCCGGACGAGGCCACCGAGGACGCGAACCTCGGAGACGGTGGAAAAGAAGGAGTTCCTCGCGGAGTCCCGAAGCTCGTCCTCGGAAGGATCGCCCAGAACGAGGTCTTCGGGGCGGTACGCGATCTTGACGGGAGCGTTCAAGGCGGCCGCTCCGACGGCTGTCATGGGCACACCCTCCACCGAGACGACGACGAGGCCGTCGTCTACGCTGGAAACCCGGCCTCGCACGGCGAACTCCGCACCCGTGAGTCCCGCGATGTACATCGTTGCCGGGTTCTCGTACAGGTCGGCAGGGGAGCCGTCCTGCACGAGCCGGCCCTCCTCCAACACGACGATGCGATCCGCCAGGGAAAATGCCTCATGCTGGTCGTGAGTGACGAGGAGCGTGCTGCCTGCCCTCGTGCGCGCGAGTCGCTCGATGTCCTGCCGGAGCGCCGTCTTTACCTCGGCATCGAGATTTGCCGTCGGCTCGTCCAGGAAGAGGACATCCGGCTCCACCACGAGAGCGCGGGCCAGGGCCGTGCGCTGAGCCTCGCCGCCGGAAAGAGTGGATACCGGCTGGTCCAGGAGTGGGCCGATTCCGAGTAATTCACCGATACGCTTGACTCGGGGCTTCACCTCTGACGCGGAGACGCGATGGAATCTGAGGCCCATGGAGACGTTAAAGGCCACGCTCCCGGCCCAGAGGTGCGGTCGCTGGAAGACCGCCGCCGAGGAACCTCGCAGTGCTTCGGCGGCTCGGGATCCCGTTCGGTTGCGGAACCACATCCGACCGCTCGTGGGCATCTGAAGCAGGGCCATGACACGCATGAGCGTGGACTTGCCGGCTCCGTTCGGCCCAAGGATTCCGAGGATCTCACCTTCTCGGAGCGCGATGCGCTCGACCGACAGGGCCAGTCGGTCCCTGTAGCGCACTTCAAGGTCTTCGCCGAGGAGGATGTCGGAGCTCACCCTACCATCATCTGCACACGAAGGCGGTATGGCCAGAGTCTGAGACGATGCTCATCGGGGACGAATGCGCGGATGCCGGCTGCATGAGGTGCCTTCCGTTCTGCAAAGCTGGGAGGGCCGTTAGCCTTCGGCCCTGCAAGTCTCCCGGTCGAGGAAGTATCCGACCAGCTTCCAGATGGCGATGACCGCGAGCACGCTCACGTATCCGTCGATGGCGTAGTGCCATCCGAGGTGGACCGATCCGAGCAGGATGAGAAAGGCGTAGATAACGAAGCCCACCCCGAGCCACCGGTTGACCCGAAAGCCCACGAGCGCGTAGAGGACGGGGAGTGCCACGTGGAGACTGGGCATCGCAGAGATGCCCTCGAACGGCCCCGGCCCGGCGTACCCCGACCACAGCCATTCCTGCACCTGCAGCGCGTTCAGAGGAACCTGCGCGTGCACACCGTAGAGGTAGGCCATTAGCGGGGCGAACGGATCGGAACCGGCTTCGACGAGACCGTAGTAGCATGGACCAGCGGACGAGAGCCAGTAGGCCAGTACGGTCCCCAGAAGTATCCAACAGAGAGCGTAGGTCAAGAGAAACTGCAAGCGGAGGCGGCGGTTCGGGCTCCAGCCCTGCCAGGCGATCATCAACGGAATGAAGATGAACCAAAGGTAATAGAGCCTGTCCAGCAGGAGGGTGATGGCCGGTTGACCGAGAATCGGTTGCAGCAGCGCCCATGGATCAGTGCCGAAGTGCACGGCCCGGTCCAACCCCATCATGGAGGGGTCCCAGACGAAGGGGCTGAACACCGGTAGCACCTTCTTGAACGCCCAAAAGGTGCTCAGCAGAACGGCCAGCGACAGGCAGGCGATCAGCAAGCCCACAACCCGGTGGACGCTGAAGTGCCGGTTCCGATACTCCGTCCACTCCTCGATTAGCGGAGCTCGTCTTCGATCACCGGTGCGACGTAGCCGCGCCACAAGGAAGTGGATCAGGTGATACCCGAGCGGGAGAGCCGCAGCGACGAACAGGTAGCGCCACCCGACAGCCACCGTGGAGTCGTTGATGGGCGTGAGGTCAGCGTTCCCGGTAACGGTCCGAAGGGCGAGGCACGTAAGGACGTATGTTCCAACGACCGCGATGAGAGGGGCGTTTTCCCCGACGCTCGAACGGATCTGTCTCCAACTTCCGGCTTTGCACGATGCGCCGGGGCGTTGCACTTCGACAGCGGCTGCGCCGCCCTCCGCTCGAAGGCGATCCACCGTATCTAGACTGAATCGGCGCTTCCTGGCAGGCTCTCTGGCCATTTGGGCCCTGATCGGATTCCCGGATAGGCTGCGGACGCTCGCTCCTCGGCCTTTCGGCTCTCGTCGAACTGACCCAGGAGGGCAAATGCCGTGCGAGTTGGTAGCTGCTCAACGGTTCGGCGTCGCGTGGCCTTGGCCGGGGCGACACGCGAATGCAGTTATCCGTATACTGTCTGCGGTTCTTCGGCGGGCAAAGACGCTCGGCCGAAACGGCCTTCGAGGACTTCTGAACGAGCACGACTTTGTCGGGTGCCGCGATCAATTGACGCCGACGGGATGGGGGTCGTCTTCCGCGTAAGGGTGGGCGCGCGGCCGGAAGGCGTACAGGGCTCACTTCTCCTCCTGAGCTCAACGTAGCCGCCATGTCGAGTCCTTCGAGCAAGAGGCACTGGCCGGTCGTTCTCCTTTTCGCGGGGCTTGGCGCCGGGGGCAGCGCGTTGGTGGCCGCACTCATGGGCGCACCGGAGCCTATCGTCCACGACGAGTTCGCCTATCTGCTCGCGGCCGACACATACGCAAGCGGCCGCGTCACCACTCCTACGCACCCGATGTGGGAGCACTTCGAGTCTATTCACGTCCTCCAGCGCCCCAGTTACATGGCGAAGTACCCCCCAGGCCAGGGCCTTCTCTTGGCTACGACCCAGGCCACGCCCGGGCGTCCGCTGGCCGGCATATGGCTCGGCGTGGGCCTGATGTGCGGGGCGATCTGCTGGTTGCTTCTCGGCTGGCTGCCCTACCGATGGGCCGTGCTGGGCAGCTCGCTCGTCCTGCTGCAGATCGGCTTGCTCGGGTACTGGGCTCAAAGCTATTGGGGAGGTGCCCTGGCCGCGGCGGGAGGCGCGCTCCTGTTCGGGGGGCTTCGCCGCCTTCTGGACCGCCGCGGCCCCAAGGGCACCGTCGGTAACGGCTTATCCTCGAGCGCGGGGTCCGGACCGCGTTCGAGAATCGAGCCGCGAGGTGGCTGGAGCTGGGGACTGGGTCTGGCGATCGGCCTCGGAATGGCTGTTCTGGCAATCACGAGACCGTTCGAGGCTGTGGTTGTCTCGTTGCCGGTCGCCCTCCTCTTTCTCCGCGCGCTACGCTCGGGGGACCGTCGGTCGCTATTGCTCGGAGGGATCCTGCCGGCCGCGGCGGTGCTGGCCCTAACGGTCGGCGTTCTGGGCTACAACAACTGGCGGGTCACGGGTGACGCGCTGCGGACTCCGTACGCGGAGTACTCGGAGGTCTACGATCCCCCGTACTCTACGATCCCCCGTACATCTTCTTTCTGTGGGAACCAGCGACCCCGCCGCGGGCGCAACGAGAGCCGCTCTTCGCCGAAATGGAGCAGGAGTGGTACTTCGAGAGACACACCAGGCTCCGCACCCCCTCCGGTTACCTTGCCGAGAAGAGGAAGCTGGTCGACGTGGCCTTTTTCCTCATCGGCCCGCTGATCGTGGCGCTTGCCTTCGTCCCGCTGGCGATGCGTGACCGGTGGGTCCGAATCGCCGTGGCCATCTGCGCCACGATGGTCATCGCCAACCTGGCGATTCCGTGGACTTTTCCCCACTACTTCGCACCCGTCACGGGCCTGGCGTTTTTCTTGGCCGTTAGCGGCCTGCGAGAAGCAGAGAGAGCGCTGGGCGGGCCGGCTCGGCGGGGGCTCGCCGTCGGGCGTGGTTTCGTGGTGCTCATGGTCCTGTTATCGATCGCCATCTTCGGCAAGCGCTGGGTTCAGCACGCCTCTCTTGAACCCACGACGTTCGAGGTGCAGAGGAGGACGGTTCTCGAAGAGCTGGCTGGGCACGGCGGCGATCAGCTGGTGCTCGTGCGATATGCCGAGGGACACCGTTGGCACGAGGAGTGGGTCTACAACGAGGCCGACATCGACGCGGCGTCGATCGTGTGGGCGCGCTACCTCGATGAAGCCTCGAATCGGAGGCTTCTCTCCTACTTCGAGGCCAGGCGAGCCTGGGTTCTCGACGTCAACGGATCGGCGTTACTGACGCCGCTAACGCGTTAGGCTCCTCTCGTTGCCGGTGTGTTGGACGACCATTCCACGGGCGGCCTTGCTTCGCGCGTTGAGATCCCCGGCCAAACGAGCTGTCCGACGGAGCCGTGTTGCCGCTTATTGGGGGATTGTGAGAATGAACTGGAAGCGGTTGGCTGCCGGAGGTGCTGGAATCGCTGGCCGGCTTCTTTGCTTGGTTAGCGACCGATAACGTTCTTCACCGCGATACGATAGGCGGCCCGGGCGCGCCAGGCGGCCTGCTTCCACCAGAGTCGCGCAAAGAACAGGATGGGCAGCCGGGCATCGCGGTTCGTCGAGCATTCGTAGCCGAGTGCCGTCAGGGCACCACCGCCCCAGCGTTCGAGACGAGCTAACTCAACTACTCCCAGCTCGTTCCTCCACACACCGATCCGAGAGGTGTCGATTCGCTGAAGCGCTCTTCCCTTCCATTCGTGTTCCCAGCACGCGATACCTTTGAGGTTGCCATGGCCTTCCGCCATCGGCGGTTCGTAGTCGATCCCCAGGAACTCGGTGATCCTCTGGAGCTCTTCTCGGGGACGTGAAGCCAGGTCTTCGTACCTCACCTCGAGCACATCCGCCCCGCCGCCTACGAGCCGACGGTGCCTGCGATAGTACCGCAGCCACACGGCGAAGTTGACGTACAGGTCCGTGTGAGCCCACGGCACCTTTCCCATGCTGATCGCCACGTCGCGACCGTCGCGAAACATGAGGAGGATCTTGGCTTCCGGAAGCGATCTGAGGATCCGTTTGATGCACAGAAGATGGCGGGGAGACTTATCGCCGAAGTACTCGACATCGGGCCGCCCGAGGGAAGCTGTGTAAGCCCTCGCGATAGCCTCATACAACCCGAACGCCGACTCGCCGACCCGTACCCTGCGTTGCGGCGCCCGTATGTCGATATCCAGGTCCGCGTTGATCCTCCGCAGATGCTGCCGTTGACCTCGCAGTGAATGTCCGAGGAAGTCGAGGAAGAACCCCGTCTCGGGTGGAATGGCGACGCGCGAGTGCCGATTGAGCGCTTGCTGGAGCATCGTGGTGCCAGAGCGCCCGCACCCGACGATGAATAGGTACCTCACGATTTCTCCTGCAAGCCGGTCGTCGGCGCGCGAAACGCCCCTCGTGTCGCTCCGCTCGCAAAGACGGAACGCAGAGCAAGGAATCCCACGTTGCTGCCAATGTCGGAAACGATCCCACGGCTTGGTAGATGAGGTTCGATCATCTGCCAGCGCGCTTCACAATCGCGCTCACCCAGCTCCCGCCGCTCCTTGAACAGAGCATCCTGGTACTTGAGCATG
>JBDHIM010000251.1:0-2513 GCA_039587445.1 Gemmatimonadota bacterium | reverse complement strand
GCGACCATGCTCCAACCCTCGTAGACCATGTCGCCAAACTGGCCCATCGGATGATCGATCCGGCCCTCGTTCGGCTCCGTTCCGGAGTGCTTGCCGAAGAAGTTGTCCTCGTCGGCCGTGGCGAGCGCGGTGTGGGTGTCGGTCGAGCCGATCATCCCGAACTTGTAGGGATTGATCCCCAGCTCCTGCTCGAGTTGGAGGCCCATCTGCAGACCCGAGCGACCGTATTCGTACGGGAGCATCTCCGGCTCCTTCGGCACGGTCAGCGTCAGGTTCGCCTTGTCCCACGTCTCGTAGTCAGCGAACTCGTCATCGGGCGAGAGCAGAGGGTGCGTCTCTCCGTCCCCCTTGATCTGGGTCACCTCGTAGAGCGGTTCCCAGCGGATCCGGGTGGCGGCGTACTCGCGGTCCAGGTCCTGACCGGTAAACGAATCGACGAGCGGAAACATGATCCCGTTGCTCAGGTTCCCGTTGTGCGGGATCGCGAGCACCTGCCCCCCGGTCTTCTGCTCGTAGGAGCCGAGCCAGCGCCAGAGATCGCGAGGATCGTCGCTTCCAAGGGGACGAAGCGTCGTGTAGGGCTCCACCTGACCGGCCCGGTCGGCGTCGTCCCGGAAAACCACGACCCGGTGCAGGTTGTTGCCGTTCGTGTTGGAGGTCCACTCGTAACCGATGAAAGCCGTGAAGGCGCCGGGGTCGTTGGCTTCCTCGGCCGCGTCGAGCGCGACCTGCCAGGCCGCCTTGAAGGCCGGATCGCCGGGGAGCGACTGCAGCGCCGGCGGAAAGGTGCCATCCGAGAAGCCGGCGATCGCCTCCATCGCCACGTCGACGCCTTCCCCGCCCTGGATCATGTCGTACCAGCGTCGGCCCGTCGGGTCGGCCAGGAACCTCGAGTCGCCCGCGTTCAACCTCGGAAAGAAACCCATGTTGTCCGAGTGGTCAGCGACGACGAGGAAGTCCAGCGGCCTCGACAGCTTCACCCGCTGGCCGGTGGACGAGACCACCTCCTGCCCCTTGGCGAAGCGGTAGGCATCGCTGGGATCCAGACGGGCGCCAAACGACCCGGCGTCGAACGAATAGGCAGTATGGACGTGGGTATCGCCCCAGAAGACCTGCGTCGGGAACTCCCGGCCGGCGTAGGGCGAATACGGCCGCTCGCCGTAGGCGCTCTCGAGTGCCTCCCGGGATGGACTGGGAGACTGCGCATTAGCGGAAGGAACGGATACCGCCGCCAGGATGGCCACGCCGACAAGCGTGAGGCAGAGATTGCTCGAAGTGGTCATTCTTCTTCCTCGCTGAGAATCAAACATGTCAACAGATCCGGAGCGAAGCGAACGACCCGGCAGACGGGACCGCTGGAACCTGATTTCGATTCTCTAACGCGCCCTCTATCGTTCCGCCGCCCATCGACCATCCCGCCGCCAGGACGAAGCCAGCAACGGCGAACATACGTCGGCGTATTGTAGACGGACAGAGGATTCCGGCCGCACGGAGCTAAGAGGCGTCAGTCCGCGATTCGCAAACCGACGACGAGCTAACTCAGAACAGCGCAAAGACTCCGTAAACGCGAAGCCCGCTGTAGCGGTAAGTGATCTTCAGCTGCGGATCCTCGCTCTCCTCCACCCGCAGCTTTGTGTAGGCGTAGCCCGCCCCTACTCCGACGCCGCGGGTGAAGAAGTACTCGACCCCGACGTTCGCGTCGCCGACCGACGCCTTGATCGTGGATACGCTCACGTAGAGGCCACCCACTCTTCCGCGGACGATCATGCGAGACAGGGGCGCCCAGTTGACGTCGAGTCCCAGCGATCCGGTGGGAAAGGTGGCCGACGTCCGCTCCTCGACCTCATTAATGGGATCGTCGCCGACCGTGCCGACGGCCGAGATCCCGGTCTTGGTGAACATGGCGTTGAGCGCGAGACCGACCCCCACCTCGACCTTCTCTCGAGCCAGGAAGGAGAAGCTGTAACCCAGCCCCGCGAACTGGGTCCTGAAGTCTGCCTCGACAACCGCGTCGACCGGAAAGATCTCATCGCCGAACTCGATATCCTCGTCGAGCACCTTGGTGCTGTTACGGTTGAGGCTGAAGTAGCCGTAGAGGATCCGATGTCTCTTGCCGAGCCGGAGGTATCCGCCTGCCCGGAAGTCGAACTTCTTCGAATCGAATCCCAGATCGTCTTCCAGATCGATCTCTGTTCCATCTCCGGGGAGCATTTCGGAGTTTAGCCGGAGATTCGTGTTGAAGAAGCTCGCGAAAGCTCCGACTTCGACCCGGAAGCGCTGGTAGAGCTGATTCGGCTCAGGCTGGTTCTCCGCCTCCTGGGCCGCCGCCGTGCTCGCGCCGGCGAGCGCCGCCAGAACGAAGAATGCGGCCATGGAAGGGCTGCTTCGATTCATCATCCGATTACCGTATCCGATTACCTTGGTGGGGGATCGAGTAGTGGCTAATCTCTTTCGCAAGATGAGCCGGCACAAGAGCGAAGGAGTGGACATCGGCCTTCGCCGGACTTCATTTC
>JBDHIM010000124.1:0-6586 GCA_039587445.1 Gemmatimonadota bacterium | reverse complement strand
GAGCGCGATCATCGTGGAAGAGGGCTTTCGGCAGGCCGATCTGGCTCGCCTGCAGGCGTCGATGGTGGAGACGTGCCGAGAGGCGGGCGTCACCGTCGTGACGGGCGACACAAAGGTGATGGGCCGGGGCGAGATCGACGGGGTCGTGATCAACACCACCGGGCTGGGGCTGACGGACACGGTCGTTCCCGACGCGGGCCTGAAACCGGGCGACCGCCTCCTGGTGACCGGATCGATCGGCGACCACGGCATCGCCTTGATGGCGAAGCGGCACGAGCTCGACTTCGAGGGGGCGCTGATCTCTGATGTGGCGCCGGTCAACGGCCTCCTGGCAGCTGCGCTGGCGGCCGCCGACGGGGCGGTCACGGCGATGAAGGATCCGACGCGTGGCGGTCTCGCCAGTTCGCTCCACGAGATGGCCGAGAAGAGCGGCGTCGGCATCACCCTTCACGAGCTCGCGATGCCGGTGACGCCGACCGTCCGCTCCGCCGCCGAGATGTTGGGCCTCGACCCCCTCCACATCGCGAACGAGGGAAAGGCGATCCTCGGCGTGAGACCGGAGCGGGCCGAGGAGACGCTCGCCGCGATGCGCGAGCACCCGCTCGGGCGGGAAGCGGCGATCGTCGGGGAGTGCACGGATGCAAATCCGGGCCGGGTCGTGCTGGACACCGGGCTCGGTCGCCGCCTCGTCTCGGAGCCCGAGGGCGAGCCGCTGCCGCGCATATGCTGACGCCCCATCCGCTGAAGCGTGGCAGGCGGGCCGGGCCGTGAAGCACATCCGGGTCACCCAGGACGCCGGCGTGGCAACGATCACGATCGATCGCCCCGAGCGCTTCAACTCGATGGACGTGGAGACGGCGCGAGACTTCAGGAAGGCCGGCCTGGGCTGCGCCCGGGACGAGGGTGTCCGCTGTGTCGTGCTGCGCGGCACGGGCGGCATCTTCTGTAGCGGCGCTGACTTGAAGTACGTGCGCGCCCAAGGCGAGCAGAGCGATTTCGACTACTTGCAGCCGGAAGGGGTCGCGCCGGAGAAAGGGTTCGGCCAGAGCTTCAAGGAGATCCTGGAGTACCTCCACAGCACGATCTCGGAGATCAAGCGGGCTCCGAAGCCCTTCGTCGCCGCCGTCGACGGGGTCGCCGCGGCCGGCGGGTTCGGTATCGCCATGGCCTGCGATCTCGTCTTCGCCTCCGAGAGCGCCACCTTCGAGTGGGCCTACCACAAGACGGGCCTCACCGGAGCGGAGAGCTCTACCTTCTTTCTCCCACGCCTTCTGGGGCTGCGAAAGGCGCTGGAGCTCGTGCTCCTCAACCCTCGACTGTCCGCCGGCGATGCGCTGGAGATCGGTCTCGTGAATCGCGTGTTTCCGGACCCGGAGTTCGACGAGCGGGTGGCGGAGATCGCGACCACACTCGCCGCCGGACCGACGCATGCCTACGCCGTGGCGAAGAGCCTCATCCATCAGGCCGCTGGAGTGGGTCAGCTCGACTATCACCTGGATGAGGAGCTGCAGGCGCTCGCCCGCATCGCCGACGAACCCGACTTCGCTGAAGGTCTGGCCGCCTTTTTCGAGAAACGGCCCGCGAGGTTTGGAGAGCGCTGAGTGCCCGGGCCCGGCCCAGGCACCATCGGAACCCTACTTCACCTCTGGTGAGCGGGCCCACCCCGCCTGAGATTCCCGCCCTCGGTTCGCGAGTGCGTGGTGACGGCAAGTAGAGACTCGAGACAGGACGACCCGAATGGGCGATAGCAGCGTGGCGGTTCGGCTCGAGAAGATCTCGAAGCGGCTCGGCTGGACCTGGGCGCTGCGCGAGATCGGGCTGGAGGTGGAGCGCGGAAGCTCCGTCGTCCTCATCGGGCCGAACGGAGCCGGGAAAACGACGCTGCTCCGACTCGTCGCGACGCTTCTGAAGCCGACCGCCGGTACCGGGGAGGTGATGGGATTCTCCCTGCAGGGAGGCGCAGACGCCATCCGACGCCGCACCGGGCTCCTCTCGGCGCGAGGCCACCTCTACGGCGATCTCAGCGCCCTCGAGAACCTGCGTTTCGCGGCCTGGATGGGCGGGGTCAGCGTCGACGCGGCCCGGCTTCGAGCCGCTTTGGCCAAGGTGGGGCTGGACCATGTAAGCGAGCAAAGGGCGCGCGAGTTCTCCTCCGGCATGCAGAAGCGGCTCGCCTTCGCGACGCTCCTCATGCGACGCCTCGACCTCGTCCTCCTCGACGAGCCGTACGCGAGCCTGGATTCGGATGGAATTCGCATGGTGGACGATTTCGTGGATGAATGGAGGGCCGGCGGGGGAACCGTGCTTCTCGCCACGCATCGACGGGGCTTGGCCGTCCGTAAAGCGGATCGCGTGGCCGTTCTGCAGGCCGGCCGCCTCCATCGGTACTGCACGCCCGAGGAGCTGGAGCCCGCAGACCTGGATCCCCAGCCCGCAGTGTCCGCCGGATGAAGAGTTCGCTGGCCCTCCGCACGTGGGCGATCCTCTGGAAAGACCTGCTCATCGAGCTGCGGACGAAGCAGAGTTTCAGCGCGATGGTCTTCTTCGCGGCGCTGGTGCTCTTCCTGTTCGGATTCGCGATCGGCCCCGACACGGCCACGCTCTCGCGTCTTGGCGGCGGTCTCCTGTGGATCGCGATCGCCTTCACCGGTATGCTCTCGCTCGGACGCACTTTCCAGAGCGAGGAGGTGGCGGGTGGCCTCGACGGGCTTCGGATGTATCCGGGTGAGATCAGGGCGATCTATCTCGGAAAGCTCCTGGCGAACTTCTCGATGCTCGTGGTGCTCGAGGTGGTTCTGGTCCCGGTCGCCGCGGTGCTGCTGCAGCTCGAGCCGTGGGGACGCTTCCCGCTCTTCGTCGGCATCACTCTGCTGGGGACGTTCGGCTTCTCGGTGATCGGGACGTTCTACGCCTCCCTGACGCAGCATCTGAGAGCCCGCGAGCTGATGCTGCCGCTCCTGCTCTTCCCGGCGCTCGTGCCGGTCTTCCTCGGCGCGGTCAACGGCACCACGCTGGCCCTGGCGGGCGACCCGCTGGACCGGATCGGAGGCTGGATCCGCTTGCTCATCTCGTTCGACATCATATTCTTCGTCGTTTGTGTTTGGATCTATCCCCTGGTGCTGGAGGAATGACGATTACCGATCTGCCACGACCGAACCCCGGACGCGCGCGGTTTCTGGGTGCCGCCACCCTGCTCGTCCTCGCCGCCGGGGGTGCTGCCGGGCTGTTTCTGGTGCCTGCCGACGCGCTTCAGGGCGAGGTGCAACGGCTCCTGTACGTACACGTGCCGGCGGCCTGGCTGGCGATGCTCTCGTTCTTCGTGGTCTTCGTGATGAGCGTGCTCTACCTGATCCAGCGGGACCCCAAGTGGGACTTGCTGGCGGTCAGCGCCGCGGAGATCGGCATCGTCTTCACGGCGCTCGCGCTCGTGCTCGGCTCCCTGTGGGGGAAGCCCACCTGGGGCGTCTGGTGGACCTGGGACCCGCGGCTCACGACGACGGCGATCATGCTGATGATCTACGTCGGATACCTCGTCGTACGATCGTTCGCCGAAGATCCCGAGAAACGGGCCCGCTGGTCGGCGATCATCGGGATCGTAGGCTTCGTGGATGTACCGATCGTCTACCTCTCGGTCCTCTGGTGGCGAACGCTGCACCAACCCCCATCGAGCCCTCGCTCGATGGCCGGCGAGTTCGTGTACGTTCTGCTGCTGAACGTGGCCGCCTTCACGCTCCTGTACGTCTACCTCATGCTGCGGCGATATCGGCTGGCGATCGCGGAGCGCCACGTGGAAGAGCTCCGGCTTACGCGGGACGACGGGAGGATCACCTAGAGAGATGGGCGAAACGATGCACGGAGACCCCGACAGAGAGAGGCGGTAGAAGATGGAAGGTCAACCCTCCGGCACCCCTTTCATGGTGGCCGGGTATCTGATCACTTGGGCCGTGCTCGGCTGGTACGTCTGGCGCCTGAACAGGCGCTCCGCGGACGCTCGACGAGCGCTCGAATCGGCCCCGGCGACACCTCAAACAACCGAAAAAGTGGAGTCTGACGGATGAATGGAAGGCGGGTCTGGATGGGGCTCGGTCTCGTTGCGATCGCCGGCGCGGTCATCCTGCTCGTCGCGGGCGGGCTGCGCGAGAACGTCGTCTATTTTCTCACGCCGACGGAACTCGAGGCGAAGGGAGCGGAGGTGTACGGCGCGCCGCTGAGGCTGGGTGGACAGGTCAAGCCCGAGTCCGTGGACTGGAACCCGGACGTCGGGCGGCTTCTCTTCGTGATCACCGACGGAGAGACGGAGCTTCCCGTCGAGAGCAGCGGAGCCCCACCTGCGATGTTCTCGGAGGGGATGGGGGTCGTCGTCGAGGGCTCCTACCGCGAGGATGGGGTCTTCCGCTCCCACAACGTGATGGTCAAGCACTCCAACGAGTATCGGCCTCCGGAGGAGGGCGAGCACCCGCGCGAGGTGTATCGCTCGCTGATCGACGAGGAAGCGGGAGGTTGAGCCTCTCCCAACGGATGGCGGCTAGAGAGGCCGGGCCACGGTGTTGAGCACGCTCGGCTACGCCTCCGTGATCGCTGCCCTGCTCGGGGCGGTGATCACCACTTTGACGGGCCTCATCGGAGGCTTCAAGAACCGGCCCGTCCTGATCGACGCTTCCCGCCGGGCCACCTACTTCACCTTCGTCGCCATGACGACCGCGATCGTGGCCATGGAGGCCGCGCTTCTCACCCACGACTTCAGCGTCGAATACGTCTCCCGGGTCGGAAGCCGCGAGACCCCGAGCTACTACACCGCGATCTCGCTCTGGAGCAGTTTGGACGGTTCTATCCTCTTCTGGGGCTGGATCCTCTCGGGCTACGCGGCCTTGGTGGCGTTCGTGCGGCGCCGGGAAACGGACGGCCTGACGCCCTTCGTCCTCGGCACCCTGGGCTTCGTCGGCATCTTCTTCTTTGGTCTGCTCGCCGGCCCCGCCAACCCGTTCGGACTCATCGTCCCGACGCCCGAGAATGGACCGGGACCGAATCCGTTGCTGCAGAACCATCCGCTGATGGGGCTGCATCCACCGCTGCTCTACCTCGGCTTCGTCGGGCTCACCGTCCCGTTCGCGTTCGCCATCGGTGCCCTGCTGAGCGGAAACCTCGAAGCGACCTGGCTGCGGGATGCGCGCCGCTGGATGATCGCCGCCTGGGCGTTTCTCTCCCTCGGCGTCATCGGCGGCGCCTGGTGGTCGTACGAGGTACTCGGCTGGGGAGGCTATTGGGCGTGGGATCCGGTCGAGAACGCCTCTTTCCTGCCGTGGCTGACCGCGACCGCGTTCCTCCACTCGGTGATGGTCCAGGAGCGGCGGGGGATGCTCAAGACCTGGAACCTGACCCTCATCATCGGGACCTTCATCCTGACGCTGTTCGGGACCTTCCTCACCCGCTCCGGCATTCTGGATTCCGTGCACGCGTTCACGGAGGGGGTGATCGGCCCCCTCTTTCTCGGCTTCATCGCTCTCCTCACGCTGGGTTCCTTCTTGCTGATCGCCTGGCGAAGCGACCGGCTGCACGCCCCGGGCACGCTAGACGGCGCCGTGTCTCGCGAGAGCGCCTTCATCCTCAACAACCTGATCTTCGTCGCCCTTACGTTCACGGTCCTTCTCGGCACCGTGTTTCCGCTCATCGTCGAGTGGGCCAGGGACGAGAGGATCAGCGTGGGTCCGCCCTACTTCGACATGGTCTTCACGCCGTTGGCCCTCCTTCTCCTCTTCCTCATGGGGGTCGGGCCCGCCCTGCCCTGGCGTCGGACCACGGCCGAGAAGCTGAAGCGTAGCTTCTGGCTTCCGACGGCGGTGGGCGTGGCGGTCGTCGCGGTGATCTTCCTCTTCGGCGTCCGCCGGGTCTACCCGCTGGTCACGTTCGGCTTCGCCGGCTTCGTGCTCGCCACGATCGTGGAGGAGTTCAGGAAGGGCGTGTCCGCGCGCCGACGGATATCCGGCCGGCCGCCGGCGTTCGCCTTCCTGGACCTGTTCACCCGTAACGGGAGGCGCTACGGTGGCTACGTCGTCCATACCGGCATCGTGGTGATCGCCGTCGGCCTCGCCATATCGGGCAGCTGGAAATACGAGCGCGAGGTCACGCTGAGGCAGGGCGAGCAGCTCGAGATCGGCGAGTACCGAGTGCAGTTCGACGAGATCTTCACGCGAGAAGAGGCGCAGCGCTTCGTCGTCGGAGGCAGCTTCCAGGCGTGGAAGGATGACCGTTACCTGGGCGTGCAGCAGCCGCGCCTCAACTACTATCCGACCTCCCAGCAGCCGATCGCGACGCCCGCGGTGGAAACCTCTTTGTCGAAGGATCTCTACCTCACGCTCATGGCGTTCGACTCTGAGAACGGAGAGCACGCCACGGTTCGTGCGATCGTGAACCCCGCGGTGGCGTGGCTGTGGATCGGCGGGCTGATTGTCGGGATCGGCGCCCTTATCGCCATCTGGCCCCACGGCCGGCCGGCCTACCTGCCCGAGCTGGCGGCGGACCTCTCCGGCTCCGCCCCAATGGCGGATTCGCCGGCGACCACCGCCAGCGAGGCCGAGCGCGGGGATGA
>JBDHIM010000123.1:0-6664 GCA_039587445.1 Gemmatimonadota bacterium | reverse complement strand
CCGGTGCACCGGCAGAGGTGGCCCGAGATCGCGCGGCTGACCGCCTCTCGGTCATCTGTGCCCTGGTGGTCGAGGAGAGAACAGGTTCGGACCGCCAGCCCGGGGGTGCAGTACCCGCACTGGAGTCCGCCCTCGCGAACAAAGGCCTCGGCCACCAGCCGGCGCTGCTCTTCCGGGATGCCCTCGAGCGTGGTGACGGTTTTCCCCTCCACCGTCTCGGGCTTCCTCAGACAGGAGAGAACCGCTCGGCCTTCGAGGAGGATGGCGCAGCAACCGCAGTAGCCCTGAGGCGCACAGCCGTCCTTCGGGGACGTCACGCCGCACACGTCGCGCAGCACTTCGAGGAAGGTCATGCCCTCCTCGTACTTGGCCACCATCTCTTGGCCGTTCAACACGAACGTCAGCTGCGGCATCTCCCCACCTTTTCGTCGCCGGTCTCGCTCTCCGGAAAATGCGTGCTCCGGCCCTCTCTTGTCACTATTGTGGCGTCGAATCCCGAGACGGAACGGTGGATCGTTACTTCTCCTACTGGATCATGGGCGAGGATCCGCCGAGCCGACGTGTGCCGCGATGGTCGATCATCAGGGACGCGCTCGGCTGGTGGATTAATGGGTCGAACTCGTTGAATAGCTTGGGTGGGGTGGCTTGGCCCGGTCCTTGAAGGGGTGGGGACAGGCCGGTCGGTGAAACAGAAGGCCGTGTCGAGCGTAGGAGCGTTGCTGATAGCGCCGCCAAAGGAGGGTGTGAGTGGATCATACGGACCGTTTGACGCTCGGGAGGATGCAAAACCCGGTTCGGGGCATCCTGCACGGTGCCGCCGCGGTTTTATTCGCGGCCGGGGCCGTTCTCCTGTGGCTCCGCGCCGACCCCGAAACGTCACGCCAGGTCGCCCTCCTCATATTCGCTCTCAGCCTGATCTTCCTCTACACGGTGAGCACTCTCTACCACTCGGTTCCGTGGCAGAAGGTCTGGAAGCACCGAATGCAGCGGCTCGACCACGCGATGATTTTCGTGCTGGTGGCCGGGACCTACACGCCCGTCGCCCTGATCGTGCTGGATGGAAAGTGGAGGGTCGCGACGCTCGCCGTCGCCTGGGGGATCACGGTTATCGGGGTCGCGCAGAAGGCTTTCTTCCCCCGCCTGGGCAATTGGTTCTCGATCACTCTGCAGGTTTTGCAGGGTTGGATGGCTCTCTTCCTGGTCATACCACTCGCTCGAGAGCTGCCTGACGGGGCGATCCTCCTGCTCGCTATCGGCGGCCTCCTCTACACGACCGGATCGCTCTTTCTCGCCGTAAAGCCACGGCTGTGGCACCGGGTGTTCTCGTACCATGAGGCCTTCCACCTGTTCGTCGTCGCCGGGAGCCTTGCGCACTACGGGATGACCTTCTGGTATCTGACCGGCTTTCCGGTAGCCTAGCCGCCTCTCCTTGCCAAAGAAGTAGCCACTCCTTCATTTGGCTCCGCGATGACCACCGCCGAGACAAAGATTCCGTACGTACCCGAGCGGATCGAAGGGCTTCGGGAGCTCGCCATGAACCTCTCGTGGCGTTGGCACCGGCGCGCGTGGCGGCTCTTCGAGCAGATCGATCCGGCGCTGTGGGCGGCCGGTCGCAACAACCCGATCGATCTCCTGCGCAGAACGGACCCGGCCCGTCTGGCCGAGTGCGCCAACGACCCGGAGTTCATCGAGCTCTATCGGGCGGCGCTCGAGGACTTTCGGCGCGAGCTCTCTACCGAGGCTACCTGGTTCGCGGAGCGGTTCCCCGACTCGAGCGATCGGCCGGTCGCGTACTTCTGCGCCGAGTTCGGCGTTCACAGCTCCGTTCCTATCTACTCGGGCGGCCTCGGGGCTCTTGCCGGAGATCACTGCAAGGCGGCGTCGGACCTGGGGGTGCCGCTGATCGCCGTAGGCCTCCTCTATGCGAAGGGCTACTTCGATCAGATCATCACCCTCGATGGCTGGCAGGAGGACTCCGACGAGACCTTCGATCCCGCTTCCACTCCCCTGACCCGGGTGCTCGGGCCGGACGGGGCCGTGCCTCTGGCCACCGTGACCACCTCGGGCAGAGCAGTACACATCGCCGCCTGGAAGTTGGTCGTCGGCAGGATCCCGATCTACCTCCTGGACACTCGCCTGGAGGAGAACGATCCGGCCGACCGCGACCTGACGAGCAAGTTGTATGGCGAGGGGTTGGAGCTTCGCCTCAAGCAGGAGTGGATCCTCGGGGTCGGCGGGGTCCGAGTCCTTCGGACCCTGGGCATCGATCCGGGCGCGTGGCACGCCAACGAGGGCCACGCGACGTTCATGCTCCTCGAGCGACTCCGAGAGCTCCAGGCGGCCGGGGTGGACGTGGACGACGGCATTCGCCAGATCAGGGCCCGCAGCGTTTTCACCACGCACACCCCCGTTCCTGCCGGCCACGACACTTTCTCCTCCGATCTGATCGCGAGTTGCACGGGGCATTACTGGGAGCAACTCGGCGTGGATCGTGACGCGTTCCTGGGGCTCGGATTCCACCCGGAGACCAACCACGAGTCCTTCCACATGACGGCCGCGGCCGTCCGTCTGTCGGGCCGCGTGAACGGCGTGTCCAAGAGGCACGGGCAGGAAACGAGGTTCATGTGGCGCAAGCTCTGGCCGGGCCGGAAACCGTCCGAGGTTCCGATCGGGCATATCACGAACGGCGTCCATCTCTCGAGCTGGATGTCTCATTCGGTGATGGACCTTCTGGACGAGTGCCTCGGTGAGGGCTGGCAGGCGCGGGGAGACGATCCGGAGCTCTGGGACAGGGTGCTCGAGCTGGACGACGAGCGGCTGTGGCGGGTGCACCTGGAGCTCAAGGGCCGGCTCCTCAGCTTCAGCCGGGAGTACGCCCGCCAGCGCTGGCGGGACCACTGGAGCGAGGCGGTTCACCTCGTCGGGGCCGGCACGCTGCTGAGTCCGGAGCCGCTGACCATCGGCTTCGCGCGCCGCTTCGCCACCTACAAGCGGGCCGATCTCCTGTTTCAGGATGAGGATCGACTGCGGCGTCTTCTCACGGATGTGCGCCACCCGGTGCAGATCGTCTTCGCCGGGAAGGCTCATCCGTCGGATGAGCCGGCCAAGGAGATCCTCCAGCGCGTGTACTCGTTTACGCGAGATCCCCGCTTCGAGGGACGCGTCGCCTTCCTGGAGGATTACGATCTGCTGGTCGCCGCCCGACTAGTCAGGGGCGTCGATCTCTGGCTCAACCTCCCGAGTCCGCCGCTCGAAGCTTCGGGCACCAGCGGGATGAAGGCGGGCTTGAACGCGGTGCCCCAGCTGGGCACGCTGGATGGATGGTGGGCGGAGGGGTTCGAAGGCGAGAACGGCTGGGCGCTCCCGCTCGCCGAACCTGGCGCGGACGACGACACCGAAGATCTTCGGGCGTTGTTCGAGCTTCTGGAGCGAGAGGTGGTTCCTCTGTACTACGACAGGGATGAGCGAGGTCTTCCGACGGGGTGGATCCGCAAGATGAAGCATGCGCTTCGTGTCGCCGGAGCCCGCTTCACGACGCGCCGGATGGTTCAGGAGTATGCCCTGGACTACTACGTGCCGGCCCTGCGGGGGGAGCTGAACGGGGACGATCGGCCGACGGGCTAGGGTTGTCGGCGAACGCTCCAGGTTGGTTCGACGGCTAGGGCTCGTCGACCGGCGGCTTCACAGGCTTGAAGTACAGGACGGCCAGCGGCGGGAGGGTGATCTCCAGGTATGCCGGCCGGCCGCCGTGGTGCTCCGTTACGGCCTCGAGCTCGCTCGACGGCGGCATGATCCCCGCTCCCGCGTAGTCGATCGCGTCGGTGTCGAGGATGGCTCGATAGAGGCCCGGCGCGGGAACTCCGAGTCGGTACCTCTCACGTGCCACCGGACCGAAGTTCGCCGCGACGATCACCACGTCCCGATGGCCCGAAGCCCATCGAAGGAACGACAACGTCGTGCGATCCGGGTCGTGGCAGTCGATCCACTCGAATCCCTCGGGGCTGAAATCCACCTCGTGCAGGGCGGGCTCCTGCTTGTAAACCTGGTTCAGGTCCCGAACGAAACGCTGCAAACCTCGATGCCCCTCCGACTCCAGTAGGCTCCAGTCCAGCTCTCCCTCGGCCTGCCACTCCTCCCGCACGCCGATCTCGGCGCCCATGAAGAGGAGCTTCTTGCCCGGATGGCCGTACTGGTAGGCCAGCAAGAGGCGGAGATTCGCGAGCTGTTCGCTGGCCAGGCCGGGCATCTTTGATAGCATAGAACGCTTGAGGTGGACGACCTCATCGTGTGAATAGGGAAGGAGATAATGCTCCGAGAAAGCGTAGGTCATCGATTGTCTCAGGCGGTCGTACGCTTGGTCGCGCTCGGCCGGAGCCGTCTGCAGCGACTCCAGGGTGTCGTGCATCCACCCCATGTTCCACTTCATGTCGAAGCCGAGACCACCTTGCGAGGTGGGGCGAGAGACGTTGGGCCACGCGGTGGACTCCTCGGCGAACGTGAGGATACCTGGGACCTCGGTGTGCACGACGTCGTTCATTCGGCACAATAGGTCCATAGCCTCGAGGTTCTCGCGCCCGCCATGGATGTTGGGTAACCACTCGTCGACCCCCCTGGAGTAGTCCAGATACAGCATGGAGGCGACCGCGTCGACGCGGAGACCGTCGACATGATACGCCTCGATCCAGAACAGAGCGCTCGAGACCAGAAACGCCGCGACCTCCGGCCTGCCGTAGTCGAAGATCGCCGTTCCCCAGTCGGGGTGCGCGCCTCTTCTCGGGTCTGAGTGCTCATAGAGGTGAGGGCCATCGAAGCGGGCCAGCCCGTGGGCGTCGTTCGGGAAGTGGGCGGGCACCCAGTCCAAGATCACGGCAAGGCCCAACTGGTGGGCGCGATCGACGAAGAAGCGGAAGTCGTCCGGAGATCCGAAGCGGGACGTGGGCGCGAAGTAGCCCACGGTCTGGTAACCCCAGCTCTGGTCTAGCGGATGCTCCGACACGGGCAGCAGCTCGATGTGCGTATAGCCCAGCTCCTTGACGTAGGGGAGCAGTTCCTCCGCCAGCTCACGGTATCCGAGCCATCCCTGATCGTCCGTGTTGGGGTCACGGCCTGGTCGTCTGCGCCATGACCCGAGGTGCACCTCGAAGATCGCGATCGGCGCCTCCGGCCCCTGCCGCTCCGCTCGCCGGCGGAGCCAGTCGCCGTCGCCCCATTCGTAGCGGTCGACGTCGGCGACCTCGGACGCCGTGGCCGGCCGAAGCTCCATGGCGAAGCCGACGGGGTCGGCCTTGTCGAGCCGCTGGCCGTCCGCTGTGCGGATTTCGTACTTGTAGAGCGCTCCGGCCCGGATGCCGGGGACGAACAACTCCCATACGCCGCTCGCTCCCCGGCTCCGCATCGGATGGCTTCGGCCGTCCCAGGCGTTGAAGTCGCCGATGAGGTTGACGTTGTGCGCGTTCGGCGCCCAAACGGCGAAACAGGTGCCGGTCACCCTTTCGTGCTCCGTCAGGTGGGCGCCGAGGACCTCGAAGATCCGTGCATCGTCGCCGCCCGTGAAGCGGGCGATCCGCTCCGGGTCCAGGACCGGTGAGAATCGGTAGGGATCGTCAAGTCGAACCGTTTCTCCGGCCTCGGTGACCGCTTCGATCTGGTAGGGAAACGGCCCGGAATCTTGCGGAAAGGTCGCCTCGAACAGGCCGTCCGGGTGTGTGCGCTGTAGAGGAACGCGACGGCCATCGCACAGGACGCTCGCCTCGGAGGCCCACGGCAAGAAAGCGCGCAGTACGACGCCGCCTTCCACGCTCTCCCGCAGGGGGTGGATGCCCAGGATGTCGAAGGGTGCAGGGCAGAGGCCGTCGAGCAATCCGGCCAGTCGTTGGCTGGCGGAGAGATGCGGACTAGGTTCGCTGTTCACGCTGCCTGCAACCTGTCCGGAAACGCGTTCATGAGCTCATATACCGTCGTTCATCTCGTCGCCGAATACTGGCCGTTCGCCCAAACCGGCGGGTTGGCCGATGCCGCTCGCGGGATGACGCACTATCAGGGCGAAGCCGGCATTCCGAGCATAACCCTTCTGCCGCTCTACCGCGCCGTCACCGAGCGCTTTCCAAACGTGTCTCCCTGCGGAGAGCCGTTCACCGTCTCGATCGCGGGCCGCGTCGAGAAGGCGCGGCTCTACCAGCCCGATCGCGAGCCCGACAGGTTCGCCGACGGCGGTTCTCGCACCGTCTTCGTCGGGAACGACGAGTACTTCGACCGAGCCGGCATCTACGGAGACGAGGGCGGCGACTTCGCAGACAACCACCGCCGCTTTGCCTTCTTCTGTCTCGCGGCACTCCAGGCGCTCCCGGAGATCGCCTCGGGCCAGGTGCTGCTGCATGCCCACGATTGGCACACGGCGTGGGCGCCAGTCTACCTGAGAACACTGCTGTCCGGCCAGAGCTACTACGACGCCATCCCGACCGTCCTCACGGTCCACAACGCCGGTTATCAGGGGCATGTCCCGTTTAGCGTCCTGGCGGACGTCGGGCTGCCCGATGAGCTGTTCCACTTCAATCGCATGGAATGGTACGGCCAGGTCAATATCCTGAAAGGGGGGCTCGTCTTTTCGGACATGGCCACGACGGTCAGCTCCGGACATGCCCACGAGCTCCGCACGAGAGCGGGC
>JBDHIM010000122.1:0-7027 GCA_039587445.1 Gemmatimonadota bacterium | reverse complement strand
CCAGCCCGCCGACCGGAAGCTCCATCTGCGGCGAAGCCCCGCGACCGGGACCATCCAGGTCGAGATCCGGACGAATTCCCAGGTGCTCGAGGACGAGGCGATCCTGCGTCGTCAGTATCACCTGCCGCTCTCGCGCGATCGCGCAGAGAACATCCCAGATCTCCGCGGCTCGGTCGGCGTCGAGGTGCACGAACGGATCATCCACGAGCAGCGGCAACCGCACGGCCATGCCCGCGAGGAAATCGGCCGCTCCCATCCGGACCGCGAACAGAGCCACGTGCAGTTCCCCGTAACTGAGCGGAGCGCGGAGTCCAGGTCGTCGGGCGCCACGACGGGGCCCATCTTCCGATCGCCCAGCACCGTCAGATGCGCGTCGATGTGACGCAGAAGCCGCTCCTGGTCCGTCTCGCGAAACTCCGCGTACGCATCCACGAGGAGGCCATGCGCACGGCGGTACGCACCCGCCTCTCGACTCGCTTCCGCGAGAGCGGTCCTCAGGGGCTCGAGCCGTCCTTCCAGCGCCAACGAGCTCTCATCGGGTCGCGGGACGGCGAGAAACCTCTCTCGCAGCTCCCGCTCCTCGGCCTCCTTCAAGGTCAACTCCTGCCGCTTCTCCTCCATCTCGGCATCCGTCTTCCTGAACGCCGCACGCGCATCTTCCGGTAGCTCCTCGAACTCCGACCTCTCACGCTCCAGCTCCAGTCGCGTGGGCGCCAGCCGGTCGTTTCGCTCCGATGAGAGCGCGGAATCCAGGGACGACAGGAGGGCTCGAGCCGCATGGATTCCACCTGACCCATCGTCTGCGCCCGGCTCCGCCCGAACCCGCGTCTCCTCGGCTTCTCGGGAAGCAAGCGTCCTCTCGGTCCTGCGATGAGCCTCTGCAAGCCGCCGCTCGGCATCTGCTGCACGATCCTGGGCCGATCGAAACACCGCGTACTCCCGACGCCTCTCCGGGAGAGTCTCGGGAGATGTGTCACCTGCGGCCGGCAGGCCGGCCAGCTTTTCTTCGACACGCCGCCCGAGCGCCTCGATCTCCGACTCGATTCGAGTCAGCTCGAGGGTCGCGGAGTCCTCGGCCCGACGGCGTCCCACGAGTCCCCGAAGCCCCCTGATCAGGATCGCCGCTCCGGCCAGGGCAGCGACGAGGCCGAAGACACGCAGCGTCCCCTCGCCGACGCCGACGGCCGACGCTCCAGCGGCCAGCAGCACGCCACCCAGCGTCAGGCTGCCCGCCCTGCCCGAGGGCTGAGCCCAATCGACGGCATCCGTAACGGCGCTCCGCGCGTCGCGCGCGGCTTGCATCTCCTCCAGGCGCGGCCAAAGCCCCTCCTCCAGCGCCGCGAGCCTCTCCAGATAGTCCTCGGGATACGCCTCCGGGAACGGGCGTTTCCCGCTCTCATCCGCGGCGGATTCCGCCTTCCAGATCGCCTCGCGAAGATCCTTCTGGGCGTCCTCGAGCCCCCGGATGCGCTGAAGCGATGCCTCCTCTCGCTCCTCCAGCACGCGCAGCCGAGACAGAGCGGCATGCTCGCGCTCCAGACGCCGGACGCTCCCGCGCAGCTCGATCAGCGCCCCCTCGATCGCCTCGAGCGCCGCCAGCAGCGGGGATCGCTCCGCCTCCGAACGGCGTGCGGCCGCGATCCCATCCTCGAGCTCGTCGAGCTCGGCCGCCAGCTGCTCCACCCGCCCCTTCTTCCGCCTCCGTCTTTCTTCGGCGTTGATCGGTTCGAGGGTGAGCTCGTGGAACCGGCCACGAACGCTCTCTCCAGCGGCCTCCACGTCGGCATGCCCTCCGGCGGCGATACGAAGCAAGTCCTGGGTCAGCTCCGTCTCGAGCATGTGCCCCTGCTGGATGCAGGCGGTGCGCTCGTAATCCTCCAATTCGACGAGACCGATGACGCTCCGCAGCAGCTCCCGGTATCCCCGCTGGTCCGAGCTAGATGGCGCCGCCGGGTTCGCCTCACCGCGGTACAGCTCTTCTCCGCCGGCGGGCCGGCTGACCACAACGTCGTTCGTCTCGAAGTCCCGCTCGACGGCCAGGCGGCCTTCGGCGTCCTCGAGGAGGAGAACGGCGCGGAACCTCCCGCCCTTCCAGGGTCGACGGCGCTCCTGCATGAGGCGCGCATCGGGCTCCCGGCGATTGAAGCCGAACAGCGTACGTACGACCGCCTCGATGAGGGTGGACTTCCCCGAGCCGTTCGATCCGACGATCACCGTCGGCTCTCTCGTACCGGGGAACCTCTGACGGCCGTGGAGGCATCCGTAATGCAGCTCGATGGACTCGAGGCGAAGATCTCCGCTCATGTCACACCTAGACTTCGGAGCGCGATTCGCAGGGCTCGTTCCGACTCGATCCTCTCATCGGCGTCATCCGCCTGGCCGACCCGATTCAGCCCGAGGCGGGCGACGTGTCCGGCGACCGTCGGCTCCTGCGAGATCTCAGCCAGCCTCGTGGACGCGTAGAAGCGGGTCGCGTCCTCGACGCGGACGCAGCCGTAGCGCTCTTCCAGATCGAATCTGATGATCTCGACATCGAGCGGGAAAGCCGGCTCCCCCACCAGACGGGCCACGGGAATGCTCGCCTCGGGAGCCCTCTCTCTCAGCAACTCCGCCACGGCGAGCTCGTCGGGACAGGCTCCGACGTCGACGTCCCCCAGGCGAATGACCTCGCGCACCCCGGACGAGACGTGGCGCACGCGAGGAGGTGCCCCGCGATCCACATCCGCGACCACGTACCCGCGTGATCCCTCCTCGGCGATGTCGACCGCAGCGAAAGAGCCGGCGTAGCAGGCCCGCACTCCGGCGCCGAACTCCTCCGGCGGCCGGAAACGGTGATAGTCGCCCAGCGCGATGTAGTCGGCATCCAGACCGGCCAGGCCTTCCGCGGGCAGGCTCAGCGAGGAGGGCTCGCCCCAATGCGGCGCGTCCGGCACTGCTCCGTGAAGCAGGACGACGTGAACGCCCGGTGTGTCCGCTCTCCTGAACGACGAAAGCGGGTCGCTCTCACGCGCAGGGTCGTACGCGAAGCCGTAGACGGCCAGGGGGCCGGCCTCCGTGTCGGCAACCGCCGGCTCGGCGAAGATTGGCTCCGTGAAGAGGTGCGCGCCTGGAAGAGCGTTCGAGTAGAGCGAAGGGTCGAGGGAGATCGAATCGTGGTTGCCGGGGACCGCGAAGACCGGCCGGCCCGCCTCCCGGAGCCGTCGCGACACCTCCCTTACCGCCGCGACAAGGCGCTCATCCGGCTTCGGGCCATCGAACAGATCGCCGCACACGACCACCGCGTGGATTTTGTGCTCTTCGGCCGCCTCCGGGAGTCCTCGGAAGGCTTCCAGCACCTCCTTCCGACGAGTCTCGGCGACGGGCTCGAAGCCCGAGTAGGCGGCGCCGAGATGGGCATCCGAAAGGTGGAGCAAGCGAATCACGATCGGATCCTCAGGATGCGCCGGCCCGGCCCGCGCGGCCTGCCGGGTCTCGCCTGCGGACGAGCTCCCGGCTCAACCACGTGCTCGTGGGTGTCCCTCCTTTTCGAGCCGTGCGAGCTGCTCCTGTTTGATGAGATACACGCCATAATCGATGATCGCGTACACCGATGTGACCCCGACGGCCAGGATGAAGAACAGCACCGACCCAGGCCTGAAGATGAGCGCGAGTAGAGTGAGAAACTGGAAGAAGGTCGTCACCTTCCCACCCATTCTCGAGCGCGGGTGCACATCGCGTCCTACCAGCCGGCTGACCAGATACGAGCCGCCGGTGAAGACGTCGCGCAAGATGAGGATCACGAAACCGGCCCAATCGAGACGTCCGGACGGAAGGAACGAGACGACGCCCAGCAACACGAAGATCTTGTCGCAGAAAGGATCGAGCAGGATTCCGACCTCCGATGTCGTACCACTGACGCGAGCGATCACGCCGTCGAGCAAATCTGTCAGAGAGCCGGCAAGCACGATGAGGGCGAGCGCCTTCGGGTCGTTCGTGACCAGGAACATGACACCCAGGGGAATGCGGCTGAGCGATAGGAGGTTCGAAACCGTCAAGAAACCCGGATCGTGCCTCTCCGGCACTGAAGCGCCCCGCTCCCCCTGCTGCGGAGAGGTTCCCGGCCCGCTCAAAGGTAGTCCCTGACGGCGACCCGGAATGGCAACGGCTCGAGATTGAAAACCGAGCGGAGCGGGTTCATCCGCTTCTTCAGGACGCTGGCACCCCTGAACATCGCCAGCTGGTCCGGCGTGATCGGCTGCGGGAGACCGAGCCGGGCCGCCACCCAAAGGGCTTGCGTGCTCATGGTCCGCGGCAGCTTCACGACGGGACGCCGCACCCCGAGGGCCCTGGCAACGATCCGCACGATCTTGGCGAACTCCAACCGCTCGGGCCCGGCGATCTCGAAGGTGCGTGCCGACAAGTCGGGACGTCCCACCGCTTGCACGAGCGCATCGGCGATGTCCTCGATGGCCACCGGCTGGAGTCTGGAGCGACTGAGGCCGAGGATGGGAAACACGGGCAGGCGTCGGAGCAAGTCCACGATCGCGGTCGTGAAGTGGTCGCCGGGTCCATAGACGATCGACGGACGAAAGATGACAAAATCGATCCCCGAATCGCGTATCCGCCGCTCCGCCTCGTACTTGGTGCTGAAGTACGGGCCGCCGCTGCTCGAGGCACCGAGCGTGCTGACGAACACCAGGCGGTCCACACCTGCTCGCTGCGCTTCGAGCAGGAGATTGCCGGTACCATCGACATGCACGTCCTCGTAGCCTTGATCTCGGTCGGGCCAAGCGATTCCCACGAGATCGACGATAACGTCGCAGCCTTCGGCGGCGCCGTGGAGCGAGCCCTCATCCGTCACGTCCGCCGGCCACCATTCCACATCTCCTCCCCAGCTACCGCTCGGTGGCCCGCGCGCGAGCGCTCGCAGCTGGTGGCCGCGGCCCAGGAGCCTGCGCACGAGGTGCTGGCCCATGAAACCCGTGGCACCCGCCACGAGAACCCTCCGGGGCTGGCCGAAACCCGCGAGCAGCGGCTCAGGTGCCTGCTCGGTCCGTCGCTCCCGAGTCGAGGCCGGGCCCCATGCGAATAGCGGGCCCGTGATGGGACCCGCGTCCGGCTTGTAGGTCACAAGGCAAGAAGATCTGAGTCGCCGTATACCGGCGCAACCGAGCAGAGATGCGTGCGGGTTTCGGCACGGCGTGGCACCCGCGGCGTCTAAAGGAGGGCGGTGGCCTCTTCTTCTTCCGGCGGAGCTAGCGAGGCGGCGTTCGCGCCATCGAGCATCACGAACTCCTGAACGATGATATCCGTGGTCGGGATCGTGACTCCATCCCGCTCGTAGGACCCGTACTCGACGCGGCCTTCCACGTAGAGCCGGCTGCCTCTTTGCACGAAGCGCGCGGCGATGTCGCAGGCCTTGCCCCAGAAGGTGAGGCGGTGCCAATCAGTCTTCCGCTGCTCCTCGCCGTTCTGGCGGAAGAAGCGGTCGGTGGCCAGCGAGAGGTGCGCGACCGGCGTGCCGCTGCTCGTCTCGCGGACATCCGGATCGGAGCCGGCGTTGCCAACGAGAATGATCCGGTTGATCGATCGAGCCATCGTACTTCTCCTCATTCAACTGCTTTCGAGGGCCCCGGGCGGGCCTCTCTTCTGAGGTCAGTATGACGGCCTCGTCGATCTCGCCTACCCTTCATGTACCAGATCGGGATCTGGCACGCGGCGGCTGCGCAGGGGTTTGCCTGAGCCGTTGCTTTGCGTCAAGATCGAGGCATGCGTGCGGACAGAAAGCGGCGTCAGTGGTCGGATGTTCGGAGAGGAGCCTGGTTGATCTTCGCTCTCGCCACCACCGGCACGGCTATCTTCTTCATGGATGAGGCGCGGCGCGCCGTCGAAAGCGGCGCCACACTCGTGCTGGTCGCGCAGGAAGCGGGCGAGCTCCGGCCAGGAGCGGCGGTCTGGGTCGCCGGGAAGCACTCGGGCAAGGTGGCCGAGATTCGCTTCATCGAGGGAGGCGGCCCAGGGTCTCCCAACCTCCTTGTCCGGATGGTGCTGACCCGTGAGGCGGCGCGCGTGTTGCGGCGAGACGCTCGTGCGACGATACAGCCCGCCGGACTCCTGGCACCCTTCGTCGTAAGCCTGGAGCCCGGCAGCGCCGGCCAGCCGGCGTACAGCTACGATGACACGTTGCAGGCGAATCTCTCGCTCACGATGAGGGATGTGGCAGCGTTCGGGGACAGCCTACGACGCGTCGTGGCCGAGCTGAGACCCCTGGCCACCCGCCTCAAGAAAGACGCTGCGGTCGGCGGCGGAACCCTTGCCGCTTTGTCGCGATCGAACGGTGCGTTCACCGAATTGCGGGCGAACCTGTCGGCACTCGAGACGCTGGCGGCCGAAGCCGGGTCCCTCGGACCGCTCATGGCCGACACGTCGCTGGCAACCGGGCTCCGCCGGTCGGGCGAACGGCTTCAGGCTGTGGCGCTCGAGGCGTCCGGCCGAGAAGGACCCAAGCGCTTCGGTGACGCGGCTCGGGCGCTGGCCGAGAACCTGGCTTCGCTCGACCGCCACCTGAACTCGGCTCGCGGAACGGCGGGTCGAGCGATCCATGACCGGGAAATCCAGAACCAGATCCGACTCTTTCGGGCGCGCGGAGACTCGGCGCGGGCAGAACTGGGCCGCCGACCGTTCAGGTGGCTTCGAGTGCAGCTCTTCTAGGGGATCGTCCCGGTCCACCCAGGGGCGCCGCGGCCGCCTACCGCTTGCCGGAGGGAGGCAGGCGGCCCTGGAGAACGAACTCCACCTTCTCCTTCTTCCGCTTCCCGCGACGGGTTACGACGATGATCGATTCGACCACGTCCATCCGATCCTCGAGCGCCACGGTGAACTCGGCGGAGCCGTCGGCCGCGGCCACCCGTGTCCGAACAACCTTGCCGGGCTTGGCCTGAGCCTGTCGCGCCGGGTTTCGGAAGATGGTCAGCCGGGAGCGCCTGCGGCCCCGCGGGAGCTTTCGTGAGATCTTGACCCTGCTCAACCAGTCGGGCTGGTACCCGAT
>JBDHIM010000121.1:0-6730 GCA_039587445.1 Gemmatimonadota bacterium | reverse complement strand
CTCCGCCAGACGTTCGGCGCCAGCTTCGGCCATCGCGTCGGCGATGATCACGTCGGTCGACATCGGTAGGTGAGGTCCGTGCGCCTCGATCGCGCCGACCGGCAGGACGGCGATCGTCGCCCGCTCCAGGTCGCGCACTTCCTCCCACGTCATGTCGGCCAGGCACCGCACGGCCATCCCAGAATCCTCCCGAAATCCTCCCGCGACTGTTCGCTCCGGTTGACCCCCATTCTAGCCGGTGCGTAACATCGTGCACCATGCCGTTTCAACCGCCGACCCGGTTCAACATCGCCCACTACTTCCTGGACGCACGCCTGGAAGAAGGCCGGGGAGACCGGACGGCGATCCTGACCGAGGACGGCGCTCTCACGTACGCCCAGGTTCAGGAGAGATCCAACCGGTACGCGAACGTTCTTCGGGACATGGGCATCGAGGCCGAGCGCCGGGTGATCGTCTCCCTCGAGGACGGGCCCGAGTTCGCCTGCGCCCTCTTCGGCATCCTCAAGGTCGGCGCCGTCGTCGTGATGCTGAACCCGCACCTCAAGCGTGACGAGGTCGAATACTTCCTCAACTACACGCGCGCGGCCTTCGCCTTCGTCGACTCGACGAGCCGGAAGGAGTTCGAGCACGCCGAGCCGGTGCTGCAGCACCTCAGGGCCCTCGCGGTGGTGGACGATCCCGAGTTCGTCGCCCGGATGGAGCGCGAATCCCCGGAGCAGGAGAACTATCCCACGCACCGCGACGACGCCGCGATCTGGCTCTTCTCCGGCGGCACGACGGGACGGCCCAAAGCCGTTCTCCAAACGCACCGATCCTTTGCCAACACGACGGAGCGCTACGGCAAAAGCGTGCTCGGGATGAGCGAGGACGACGTCACCCTCTCCGTCCCCAAGCTGTACTTCGGGTACGCCACCGGTACCAACCTGCTTTTCCCCTTCGCCGTCGGCGGGACGTCGGCGCTCTGGCCGGAACGGTGCACGACAGAGGCTCTCTTCGAACGCATCGAGCGCTTCCGACCCACCGTGCTGGTCAATGTGCCGACGATGGTCAACCACATGCTCGCGGACCCCGACGTCGGGAAACGAGACCTCTCCAGCCTCCGTCTCGCCACGTCGGCCGGAGAGGCGCTGCCGGAGGAGCTTCACCGGCGGTGGAACAAGGCGTTCGGCGTGGAGCTGCTCGACGGGCTGGGGACGGCGGAGATGTGGCACATCTTCATCTCCAACCGCCCGGGGGACGTCAGGCCGGGAACGCTGGGCAGGGCCGTGCCGGGCTTCGAGGTCCGGGTATGTGACGACGAGGGCGGGGAAGTTCCGGATGGAGAGGTCGGGTGGCTGTGGGTACGCGGCGGCTCGCGCGCGATCGGCTACTGGCAGCAGATGGAGAAGACGCAGGAGGCCTTTCGCGGCGAGTGGTACGTCTCGGGAGACATGGTGAGCCGGGACGCGGACGGCTGCTTCACCTACGCGGGCCGCGGCGACGACATGCTCAAGGTCTCCGGCAAGTGGCTCTCCCCAAAGGAGGTCGAGAACTGCCTCCTGGAACACGCCGCGGTACGGGAGGTCGCCGTCGTAGGGGTGACCGATGAGAGTGGGCTCACCAAGCCGCACGCGTTCGTCCTCCCGGAGGCGCCGCCCGATGACTCCGCGGCACTCGCCGAAGAGCTGAAGGGGTTCGTCAGGGACCGGCTGGATCCCTATAAGTATCCTCGCGTCATCCACTTCCTCGATGACCTCCCGCGCACCCACCTCGGAAAGGTCGACCGGGCCCGCCTCCGCCGTGAGGTCGGCTGACTGGGGGCCGGTTTCCTCTACCTGTGCACCTGTACAGGTAGAGGGCAGCGGTGGGCACGGTTCGGCTCGCTGAGCCTTGTTACCGAAGCTGCGCCAGGCAACGGTTATGGACTGCCCGGTCGTCTATGAAGACGGGAAACCGGATCCAGTAGAATCATTCAATTCAGACTGTGGGGAGGTTCTCGTTCAATGACTGGAAAACACGGAGCTGCGGGGATCTGTGGAGCGGTGATCGGCGCGGCCCTCACCGTCCTGTCCGCACCGTTGAGCGCGCAGGACGTTCAGGAACACGCGCTGGCCGGGCCTGAGGCCACTTTTCCGGAGGGGTTCTCGCGGCTGTCGGGGATGCGCGAGCTGGCGGACGGCCGCGTGATGGTGGCGGACGGCCTGGGCCAGGTCCTGGTGATCGCCGACCTGGCGTCCGGCGCGGCGGACACGATCGGTGCCGAGGGACAGGGGCCCGACGAGTACCGGGAGCCTGACGGCCTGTTCGTCCTGCCGGGTGACTCCACGCTGCTCGTCGACCTCGGCAACGGCCGGCTCACGGCGATCGCGCCGGACGGATCTTTCGGCGAGACCACGCCGATCGCGCAGCCCGCCGAGCGAGGGCTTCTGCTCGTGCTCCCGCGGGCCACGGACAGCGGCGGCGGGATCTACTTCCAGCAGATGGGCGGTATGGGCGCAGCACGCGGACTGCCCGACTCGGCGGCGGTCGTGCGCTTTAACCGGGGGTCGGGCGCCTACGACACGCTGGCGCTCGTGAAGATGCCGGAGACCAAGGTGAGCGAATCCGGGGGCCCCAACGATCGGAACGTGATGATGCGACCGGTTCCGCTCTCGGTCGAGGATGCATGGGGAGTCGGACTCGATGGCCGGGTCGCCGTGGCTCGCGCCGGTACGAAGCAGGGAGAGTACTGGATCGAGTGGGTCCTTCCGGACGGCCAGGCCATCGGCGGCACACCCACGAAGTATCGACCCGTGAAGATCGGAGCGGCGGAGAAGCAGGAGTGGGTGCAGAACCTGGGCAGCGACGGGCTCAGGGTGATGATCACGAACGACAACGGAAGCATGCAGGCCAACATGAGCCGGGGCGGGAGCAGCCGCGGGCTGCCGGACGTCGACGGCTACGACTGGCCGGACGCCATGCCTGCTTTCACCTCCAACGCCGTCCAGGTCGACCCCAGGGGCTACGCCTGGGTGGCCCGCGAGACCGCCGCCGGCGAGGCGCCGCTGGTGGATGTCTTCGGTCCGGACGGGACCCTCAAGGCGCGCGTCCGCCTGCCCAAGGCCTGCGAGATCGCCGGCTTCGGGACCGATGCTGTCTACCTCGTGCGGACGGATGACCTCGACTTCCAGTGGCTGGAGCGGTACGAGCCACCCACCCTCTGAGTCCGCTATTCGCAGAGGACTCGACGACCTGGCCTGAGCCCGCAGCAAGCAGGGGCGGTCCCGACGGACCGCCCCTTGTGCAACTTCCCCTACCTGAATCGTCCTAGTCCCCCGAAAGCGGTCGGCGAACGGCCGCGCTGGTAAGCGCCGGGCAACACGAGCGAGTCCGGCACGACGCTGACAGAAGGGGGATGAGATGCGAATACACAAGACCGGGCTCGTGCTCACCGTGGGTGCCGCGCTTGCGGTTCAGGCGGCCAGCACCCAACTGCCCGAAGTAAAAGCACAGTCATTACTTGCCACGGAGGACGCAGTCCCGGAGGGGACGCGGAACGGGCCGGACGGGAACGGCGAGGATAGGCCGAAGCATCGTTCGGGAGCGGAGGACCGGGAGTCCGTCGCGATCACCGTCTACAACCAGAACTTCGGCCTCGTGCGCGAGGTGCGGGACGTTCCGCTCACGCGTGGGCTGCTCGACCTCGAGTTCGGGGATGTCGCCTCGTCGATCCAGACCGAGACGGTACACATCAGATCGCTGACGGGCGGGCAGCCCCTGAAGGTGCTGGAGCAGAACTACCAGTACGATCTCCTGAATCCGCAGAAGCTCCTGGAGAAGTACGTCGGTCGCATGGTGACCGTATATCGATGGAACCCGGAATCGGAGCGGGACGAGCCGGTCGAGGCCGAGGTCCTCTCGGTCAACGGCGGGCCGATCCTGCGCATCGGCGACGAGATCACCTTCAACTACCCCGGCCGCTTCGCCTTCCCGGAGCTGCCCGAGAACCTGATCGCGAAGCCCACGCTTGTCTGGATGCTGGACAGCGGGCGCGACCGGCAACGTCTGGAGGTCTCCTACCTCACGCACAATCTGAACTGGAAGGCCGACTACGTGATGGTCATCGACGAGAACGACGCACTCGGCGACCTCACCGGATGGGTCACGCTCACCAACCAGAGCGGCGCCACCTACGAGAACGCGCTCCTCAAGCTGGTGGCGGGCGACGTGCAGCGGGTCGGCGGTCGCGACGAGATGATGAAGATGGCGGCCCGCGCTTCAGAGATGGAGGCTGCGGACGCAGCGTTCGGCGAGGAGGCGTTCTTCGAGTACCACCTCTACACCCTCGGCCGGCCGACGACGCTCAGGAACAACGAGCAGAAGCAGGTCACGCTGCTGGAGGCTTCGCGCTTCGACATCGACAAGCACCTGATCTTCTACGGAGCGGCCTACTACTACCGCGGCCAGTACGGTCACGTGGCCTCGAACCAGAAGGTCGGCGTCTTCCTCGACTTCGAGAACTCCGAGGACAACAACCTCGGGATGCCGCTGCCGGCCGGAGTCGTGCGCGTCTACATGGAGGACTCGTCGGGCGCCCAGCAGTTCATAGGAGAGGACCGAATCGACCACACTCCGCGCGACGAGAAGGTCCGGATCAAGATGGGCGACGCGTTCGACGTCGTCGGCGACCGCCGCCAGATGGACTGGTCGGCCCTGGGGAGCTGCGTCTCCGAGAGCTCCTGGGAGGTCCACCTCCGCAACCACAAGGACGAGGATGTGGAGGTCGAGGTCGTCGAGCCGATCGGCGGCGAGTGGAGGATCCTCTCTTCGACCCACACGTGGAAGAAGCTGGATGCCCACACGTTCAACTTCAACGTGAAGATCCCCGCCCGCGGCGAGGAGAAGATCAGCTACCGCGTTCGGGTCCGCTGGTGCTGAGGGTACGCCGGGACGGCAGGGCGGCGTAAGCGCAACGCAGCGCGGCCAGCCGACCGGCACCGAACCTGCGATTTGACGGCCGGGCTCGCCGGAAGGCGGGCCCGGCTTTTTTTCGTCCTCTGGCCGCATGGGAAGCATTTCGCCTGGCTAACGCGCCACGCCACAACGAGTTGAAAGACGGAGGTTCTGATGAGACACGCGCGCCCCAGACTTTTCCGCACCGGCACTATTTGCCTAGCGGCTCTCTGCCTCGGCGCCGCCCCGGCCGGCGCAGCGGCAGGACCGCACTCCGGGGAGAGCCAACCCGCGCCGGCCGCTAACGAGCCGGCAGGAGTCGAGAGCACCGCGACGGCGGCGACGCTCGACGAGATCCTGCGCATACTCGACGTCGATGCCCTGGCGGTGGACATGTTCATGAAGATCGAGGGCATCAAGGGCGAGTCAACGGCCGGCCGCGGCCACCAAGACTGGATCGTGATCGACTCGTTCGGCTGGGGCGCGACGCGGTCACCGGAGGGCACCGGCCAGAGTCGAAGGCGCAGTTCGACGACGTTCAGAGATCTAACCGTGGCCAAGAAGGTGGACGAGGCGAGTCCGGATCTTTATCTGGCGTGTTCTTCCGGAAAGCACATTCCGGTGGTGGAGCTGGTCGTACGAAAAGCGGGCTCGCCGGAGACCTATTTCAGGATCGTGCTGGAGAACGCTCTGATCACCTCGGTAGGAGTTTCCCACTCGGCGGGGGATAGCACACCGACCGAGAATGTCTCTCTCAACTACGGGAAGATCCACTGGGAGTACAGCCCGCAGGGCGATACGGGCCCGGGCGGGAAGGTCGAGACGGGCTGGGATCTGATGGCGAACAAGAAGGTCTGACGAGCCGCGATCTCATCCGCGCGAAGAGGCTGAGCACCTCCAGCAGGCCATCACGACGGTCGGGGTGCTCCGCCTCAACCCGTGGAGAGCCCCTTCCGGGCCACGATCTCCATCGCTTCGACGAACCGGTCGAGCTCCTCGAGCGTCGTGTAGACGCTGGGCGAGATCCTCAGACCCTTGAACTCCTCGTGGGTGATCGGGGTGGTGATGATCCGGTGCTTCTCCCACAGCAACCGGTTCAGATCCCCGGGCTCGACGCCCTCGATCTCGACGGTGGCGATGCCGCATGCGAAGCCTGGCTCGAGGCTGGTGTGGAGCCGGACGCGATCGTGCTCCAAGAGCTGCCTCGCCCAGTAGTCGCGCAGATAAACGAGCCGCTCCTCCTTACGCTTCGGGCCGATTCCCTGGTGGAAGGTGAGCGCCTCCCCGATGGCCACGAAGTTGGCGGCCGGGTGCGTGCCGATCTCCTCGAACTTCCTGACGTCCGCCGTCATCTCCTCGCCCGCCGCCATGAGGGGCCAGAGGTCGGCGATCTTCTCCCGCCGCACGTACAGGAGGCCGGACCCGTGCGGCGCGAAGAGCCACTTGTGGAGGCTGGAGCCGTAGTAATCGCATTCCAGATCGGAGAGACGGAAGTCGAAGTGCGCCAGGGCGTGGGCGCCGTCCACGATCACCGGGATCCCGCGCGAGCGGGCCATGGCCACGACCTCGCGGACCGGCAGGATCTGGCCCGTTATGTTGATCATGTGGCACATGAGGATGATGCGCGTCCGGCGGGTGACCGCCGCCTCGAACCGGCGCACGACCTCGGCCGGATCCTCGGCTGGTACCGGAATCGAGATTTTCTTGACGACGATTCCCTCGCGGCGCTCGCGCTGATCGAAGGTGGCGAGCATGCGAGGGTAGTCCTGGTTCGTGGTCAGGATCTCGTCGCCGGCCGCGAGGTCGAAGCCCAGCTGGC
>JBDHIM010000014.1:0-30664 GCA_039587445.1 Gemmatimonadota bacterium | reverse complement strand
GACAGGAGGTACCGTGGGCGCCCTCAGTCGACTCTATCGCTTCGCGTCACTCATCGCGTGGGTCACGCTCCTTCTCGGCAGCACGGCGCGGCCGGCCGAGGCTCAACAGACGGCGAAGCCCGCGCTCCATGGCGCCCACTGGGTAGCCATTACCGGCAAGCCGCTGGGCGCCACGGCCGGCGCGATGACCTTCCAGAAGGGAGGCAACGCCGTGGATGCCGCCTGTGCGATGCTGGCGGCGACTGCGACGATGTGGGATGTCCTCGGTTGGGGCGGGGAGACTCAGGCGCTGATCTTCGATCCGAACACCGGCGACGTCGTGGGCATCAACGCGCTGGGCGTGGCGCCCAGCGGAGCCACGCCCGAGTTCTTCACGGAGCTCGGCTATGAGTATCCCCCCGATCTCGGACCGCTGTCGGCGGTCACGCCGGGCACTCCGGGCGGCCTGATGGTGATGCTCGCCGAATACGGGACGCTGAGCCTGGCCGACGTACTCGAACCGGCGATCCAGATGGCCGATGGCTACCCGATGGAGGCCCAGGCGATCAGGCGCATAAAGAGCAGCCGCGAGGATATCGAAAGCTGGCCCTATTCCCGGACCGTCTTCCTGCCCAACGATGGGGAGCCGCCGGTGCCGGGTCAGCTCCACGCTGCGGAAGCTGACGGAGACGGAGGCCGAGGCGCTGGCGGCGGGCAAGAGCCGCGAAGAGGCGATCTACGCGGCCTACGACCGCTTCTACCGGGGCGACATCGCCGAGGAGTTCGTACGCGGCCTCCAGGAGCAAGGCGGCCTGGTCACGATGGCGGACCTGGATCGGTGGCAGGTCTACATCGAGGAGCCGGTAAAGACCGACTACAAGGGGATCGAGGTCTACAAGCTGACCTCGTGGGTGCAGGGCCCGGTCATGCTCCAGGCGTTGAACATCCTCGAGAACGTCGACCTCGAGGCCATGGGCTACAACAGCACCCGCTACATCCACGCGCTCTACCAGGCGATGAACCTCGCCTTCGCGGACCGCGACTTCTACTACGGAGATCCCTACTTCCCGCCGGACGAGCCGATGGCGGGACTGCTGTCGAAGGAGTACGCCCGGGACCGGGCGGACCAGATCGACTGGGAGCGCAACGACCCGAACGTCGGGCCCGGCGATCCCTACCCGTACCAGGGGGAGACGAATCCATACCTCGAGCTCCTGGAGCGGCAGGAGGTCGAGGAACCGGTCACGACGTTCGAGAAGCTGGATGAGACCTTCAACCTGGGAACGACGTCGATCCAGGCGGCCGACGCCGAGGGCTGGGTCGTTTCGATCACGCCCAGCGGCGGTTGGATTCCCGCGGTGATCGCCGGCCGAACGGGCGTCGGTGTCAGCCAGCGCGCCCAGAGCTTCGTGCTGCGCGAAGAGGAGAACCCGTTCAACGTGATCGAGCCCGGCAAGCGTCCACGGGCGACGCTGACTCCGGGGATGGCGCTTAAGGACGGCGCGCCCTTCCTCTCCTTCGCGGTGCAAGGCGGCGATACCCAGGACCAGAATCTGATCCAGTTCCTCCTGAACATCGTCGAGTGGGAGATGAACGTTCAGGAGGCGGCGGAGGCCCCGAACATAAACAGCTACCAGATGAAGGGGTCCTTCCGGGACCACCCCTCCGAGCCCGGCCGGCTCTTGCTCCAGAGCGACGTTCCGCCGTGGGTCCGGGCGGAGCTCCGCGAGATGGGTTACGACCTGGAGTTCAGGGAGCGGACGTCGGGCCCGATCAACGCGATCTACTTCGACCGCGAGCACGGCACGATGTGGGGCGGCTCCAGCCACCACGGGGAGGACTACGGGATCGCCTGGTAGCTACGGCGCCAGGCAGTGGGCCCGGCGGGCTACTCCGCCAGCATCGGCCCCAGCGGCCGGCCCCCGAGCAGGTGGAGATGGAGGTGGGGCACCTCCTGACCTCCGTCGGGCCCGCAGTTCACGATCAGCCGGTAGCCGTCCTCGGATATGCCCTCTTCCGCCGCAATCCTCGCCGCGGCTGCGAGGAGACGCCCGAGAACGGGCTCGTCCTCGGGCGTGACTTCGGTCATGGCGGGGATCACCCGGTTGGGAACGATCACGACGTGGGTAGGGGCGAGCGGGTTGATATCCCGAAACGCGGTGACCGCCTCGTCCTGATAGACGATGTCCGCCGGGATCTCGCCCGCCGCGATCTTGCTGAAGATCGTCTCCTCTGTCATTGGCCCAGATCCTTCTGGTTCCCTGGCCGACGCTGCCAGGCGCTACGCCTCGTCCGCTCCCGAGCCCAGGAGCGAGAACCCGTCGAACAGGAAGTGGACCCCGACGAGCGTGCCCACGGCCCAGATGCCGGAGAAGGGCCACTGCCGCCAGAGGAGGATTCCCAGCAGGAGCGCCACGATTCCGCCGAGCACGAGCCAGCTTCGTCCGACGGGCACCTGAAAGGCGTAGAAGAGCTTGGTGATCCCCTCCACGATGAAGAACGCGGCGAGCGCGAGCGTCAGGAAGGAGAGCCCCAACAGCGGATGCCCGACGACGACCACGCCGGCGATCACCATCAGGAGGCCCAGGATGATCCAGGCGATGCGCTGCCCCCATGAGGGACGGCCGAACGCATGGGCGATCTCCACCAGACCGCCGGCGACCATCAGGAGCCCGACCATGAGTACCGTGATGTGCCCGGCGACGAAGGGCATGGCGATCGCCAGGATTCCAGCGAGGATGAGGAGAATGCCACCAACAGTCCGCATAGTTGCCTCCACGTATCGGATGGAGTGACCGCGTCAGACGCGCCGTCGGGCCGGGTGCCTCAGATCCAGCGAGAATGATGCGTGGAGGGTGCGGCCAACGGAAAGGGGTGCCAAAGGAAAGGGGCGGCCGACGGGCCGCCCCTTTCCGCGATCGGGCTATTCGGGTTTTCTGGCGTGCGGCTCCGGTCAGATCCGGATGATCACGCCTCCCAGGAACTCACCCGAGTTCAGGTACTGCGTGGCATCGACGACGCCACAGGTCCAGATCCCACACCAAAACTCAGGTTGCGACCCCGCGTTGGTCGGCCTGTAGCGGCCCTGGAAGCGGAAGCCCACGTTGCTGCTCACGAACACCTTGAGGCCCGCGCCGATGCCCCACTGGAACCGGGTCGCGCTGTCGAGCTCGAGGTCCGTGGGCAGATCCGCGTTGTCCGGCGTGAAGATCGCGGCTCCGGCCCCCACCAGGAAGAAGGGCGAAAAGGTCCCTCCGGCCAGGTTGGTCTGGAAGACGAAGTTGCCGAGGATCTGGTCGACGCCCAGCCCGACGGCCGCCGGAAGGTCCGGATCGATACTGAAATCGGGGCTGAGGTTGCTGTTCTGGCGAGCGTACTCGACCTCGAACGAAATGTAACGGCTGAGGTAGTAGCCCAAGGTGCCGCCCCAGGTGAAGCCGCTGCCCACGCTGAACGACTGATTGTCGGTCACCTCGGTGTTCAGGTCCACGCTGCCGGCCGTGGAAATACCCGCCATCGGCGTGATCTCGAGTCTCCCCTGGCCGAGTGCCGCAGACGAGACCATCAGTATAAGAGCGAGGGCCGATCCGAAAGTTCTCAAACGAAGCATGTCTCTCACCTCTTCCTCCCATTCAAGTCACTACTCACGTCCGCCCCGAGTCCACCGGTGCCGAGTTCCATACGCTCCGGTACGGTCAGTGCGAAATCGGCGCATACTGTAGACGTTCACCGGCGATCAGGCAAGTTTGTTTCGGTACCCCGGCGGGCTCGCGTAAGTGGCCGGCAGGCGTTCTCTTGGACCCGCGCCCACGCGACCCCGGTCCAGCAACCCGGAATCCAGCCTGATCCTTGAGATGACGCAGCGAACCCCCAGGCCGTCACAGCCGATCCTCCAGCTTGGGATCGTGGCAGCCGCGACAGCGCTGGGTGTGGCATGTGCCGACGGCAGCGGTGGCTCCCCGGCCGGCAACACATCCGGCGACTCCCTCTTTTTCGTCGGCGGGTCCGCGTGCGCCGAGTGCCACGAGGGCGAAGCCGGGACGTGGGCCGGCTCGCATCACGATCTGGCCATGCAGGAGGCTTCCGAGGAGACCGTTCTGGGCGACTTCGAAGACGCGGTCTTCACCTACTTCGGCGAGACCTACCGGTTCCTTCACCGAGACGGCGCTTTCCTCGTGGAGGCGGTCGGCCCGGATGGAGCGCCGCAGGAGTACGAGATCGCGTACGCCTTCGGGGTCGACCCCCTGCAGCAGTATCTCGTCCGATTTCCGGGCGGCCGCCTGCAGGCGCTCAGCGTCGCCTGGGACGCGAGGCCGACCGCGGACGGCGGGCAGCGCTGGTTTCACCTCTATCCGGATGAGGAGATCGCCTCGGACGACGTCCTGCACTGGACCCAGCTGGCGCAGAACTGGAACTACATGTGCGCGGAGTGCCACAGCACGAACCTCGAGAAGGGTTACGTGCTGGCGGAGGACCGTTACGAGACCTCCTGGGCCGAGATCGATGTGTCGTGCGAGGCGTGTCATGGCCCGGGCTCACGCCACGCCACCTGGGCCAAGGAGCATGGTGGGAACGGCTCGGGTCCCGGCGAGGAGGCTCAGCGTCGGACCGGTGACGAGGCGCCAGACCTGCCGGCCGCGGAGATGGGCCTGGTCGTCGACTTCTCATCCTCGGGTTCCGACTGGGTCTTTAATCCCGGCGCGGCCATCGCGCGCAAGGTCGGCCCCGCCTCCGACGCTCAGGTGGATGCCTGCGGCCGCTGTCATGCCCGCCGTTCGACGATCGCAGATCCGTACGAGCACGGCCGTCCGCTCACCGACACCCACCTGCCTGCGGTCCTCGGCGAGGGCCTTTATCATCCGGACGGGCAGATCGATGAAGAGGTGTACGTCTACGGCTCCTTCCTCCAAAGCCGGATGTTCGCCGCCGGCGTCACCTGCACGGACTGCCACGACGCGCACAGCCTGAGGCTCCGCGCGGCTGGAAACGCGCTTTGCGGACGCTGCCATCTGCCGGAAGCTTACGACGTGCGGGAGCACCACTTTCACGAGCCCGGCTCGGCCGGCGCTCGGTGCGTCGAGTGCCACATGCCGTCCAAGACCTACATGGTCGTGGACCCGCGGCGCGACCACAGTTTCCGGCTTCCGAGGCCCGATCTGTCGAGGTCGATCGGCGTGCCGAACGCCTGCACCGGATGTCACGTGGATCGATCGGCGGAGTGGGCCGCCGAGCTCATCGGCGAGTGGTATGCGCCCACGGGAGCCGGCGAGGAAGCGGAGAGCGGGGCTCACTTCGGGATCCCGCTCGCGGCCGCCCGGGATGGCAGGCCGCTTGGCGTCGAAGCGCTGCCTCGTCTGGTGGACGATTCGGATCTTCCGGCGATCGTGAGAGCGACCGCGGCCGATCTGCTTGTCCGCCATCCGTCGCCGCCGTCTTTGTTGGCGACGGCCCGCGCGTTGGGCGATGCCGACCCGCTCGTGCGGGCGGCGGCCGTGCGGGGGATGGAGGCCGTCGAGCCGGACCGGCGCCTGAACCTCGTCGCGCCGCTTCTGACGGATGCCGCGCGGGCCGTGCGCATCGAAGCCGGTCGCGTCCTGGCGCCCGTCCCGTCGGAGGTGCTCACGCCGGCGCAGCGTGTCGATCTCGACCGCGCCATCGGCGAGTACGTGGACGCCCAGCTGTCGAACGCCGATCACCCGAGCGCTCACGTGAACTTGGCTTTGCTCGAGGCGAACCGGCGGAATCTGGCGGCAGCCGAACGGGAGCTACGGACGGCGATCCGAATCGGGCCGCACTACGTGCCCGCCTATGTCAACCTGGCCGACGTCTACCGCGTGCTGGGGCGCGATGCGGAAGGGGAGGCTCTGCTACGGGAGGCACTGGCACTCCTGCCTGGTGAGGCCGCCCTTCATCACACCCTCGGACTCGTATACGCGCGGCAACAGCGTTGGGACGAAGCACTGGCAGAGCTGTCGCTGGCGGTCGAGGCGGCGCCGGAGAACGCACGGTTCGCATTCGTCTACGGGATCGCCCTCAACTCGGCTGGCCGGTCCGCCGAGGCCGTCGAGGTGCTGGGAACGTCGCTCGACAGGGCTCCGTGGGATCGCGATCTGTTGATCGGCCTCGCCACGATCCACCGCGACCGGGGACAGGCCGGAGCCGCACTCGAGTACGTCCGCAGGCTGGTGGAGGCCTGGCCCGAGGATGCGGGTGCTCGTCGCCTGCTTTCCGAGCTGGAGTCCAGCGGTGGCTGACGACTGCAGCCGGGTTCTGCGGCTTCCGATCGTACTGCTCCTACTGGCGCTTCTGGCGGGCCGACCGGCCGACGCGGTCGGGCAAGACCTCCCGGAGCTGACACCGGGAACTCGTATCCGCCTGCACCCGGACTCGGGTTGTCCCGAGTGCTCGGTCACGGGCCGGCTGGAGCTCCTCGAGGGTGGCCGACTCGAGCTGCGAGTGGACGACGACCTCCTGTCGTTCCCGCTGGATTCGATTCGGGCTCTCGAGGTGAGTCATGGGAAGAGCTGGGTGCCGCCGGTCGTTGGTGGCGTGGGCGGGTTCTTCGTCTCGACGGGGATCTTCCTGGCGATCTTCTGCAGCGATCAGGACACGAGCTGCGATGGCCAGAACGTCGCCATAGTCGCCCTCGTTGTGGGTGCACCGATAGGAGCGATCGGGACGCTGATCGGCTTGCTTCTCGCCGACGAACGCTGGGAAGAGCTGCCCCTGGATCGTCTGGGGATCGCGGCAGGGCCTGATGGGGTCGCCCTAAGGCTTTCGTTCTGAGATCGTAGATCGTTCTGAAAAAAGAGAGCCGCCCGCATGACGCGAACGGCTCTCTTCGGCTAGAGGCCTTGGGATCCTGCCTTGCTTACGAGCTGCCTGTCGCCTCCAGGGTTCGCTCGGACCTCAGTAGAGGCCCAATGAAGGGAGCAGCGCGAAAGCCGCGACGTGGACCGCAACAGCCACGATCACACCCACTGCCAAGCTCGTCGTGTACGAGCGCTTGAACTCATCGTTGGCGCTTCCGCCACCGCGTACGGACCTCATCACCCCACCTCCTCAGCGCTCACCCAAGGTCCTTTCTTCACCGGATAAGACACCGCGACGCCACGTTTGGTTGTCTCCCGGCTCTCTCGCATTGGACGAGTCGAATGGACGTTCGGTTTCACGGCCGCGCGTCAGCCGCGCGTTCTCGCTTTGGGCATCGCGGCGTCAGTCCAGAATCTCGGTTCGGCTCGGGGTGACCATTCGGTACCGGGTACCGCGCCAGGAGATATCCCGGGTGACCGCCGAACGCAGAAATCCCGAGAGGGAGATCAAGGAAGAGAGCGGCGTTGCGAGAAGATAGGTGGCTCTCCACGGGCGGAGTCGCGCTCCGACGTCGGGAAAGAGAGCCATGAGGCCGAGCAGCCGCATCCAGGCCTTCACGCCGCGCGCCGCCCAGGCCGCGGCGAGCAGCGCCGCCAGCACGAGGAGTCCAGGGGCGGAGTCCGAGCCCGCCAGGCCGGGCGTGGTTGGGCCCGCCGTCGACAGGCCGGCTGCAGCCAGCACGGCCAACCCGCCCCAGAAGGTCAGGTTGCCGAGCAGCTCGCCGGCTAGCCCCACCCGCCAGAGAACGGGCCGGTAGACCCGCGTGATCGCGAGCTGCCGGAAGCTCCAGTCGAGCAGTTCTCGCATCGAACAATCCGCGTAGGTGAAGCTGAGACTGCGAGGCTCGAACCGAATCGTCAGCCCCAGATCCTCCACCGCGCTGGTAACCACGTAGTCGTCGCTGAGCGCTCCCTGCCACCGCTCGCGGATACCTGCCGCGTCGAAGGTCTCCCTGCGGATCGCCATGGCGCCTCCCCACGCGAAGGGCGGGCGTCCTCCGGTCATGAGCGAGGCGATGCCGGCGTTCCAGACGGATCTGAGCACGGAGGCCGGGCCGCCGTCCACCGGAACGTGCCAGCGAAACCCCGTGCTTGCTCCCACCTGCGGATCGGCTAGCGGCTCGACGAGGTCGCGAAGCCAACTCGGCCCCGGGCGTATGTCCGAATCCCCGAAGACGAGCACCCGGTCCTGCTCGCGAAGCTCTGCCAGCGCGTGCAGAAGGTTGTGGACCTTCTGCCCCCGGCCTACGGCCCCCCCGGCGACCAGAACGCGGCAGGGCACGTCTGGATAGCGAGCACTCGCCCTCTGCGCGACCTCGAAGCTGGGGTCATCCTTCCGGTCGGTGACGAAAGCCACCTGATAGTCGGCGTAATCCAGGGAGAGGTAGGCGTCGAGGTTCTCTTCCAGGCCCGGATCCAGCCCCCGCATTGGCACGAAGAGCGTGGCAGGCGGCGTTGCGCCCGGCCGAGACCTGGTTGCGCCGCGCTCGATGGTCTCGGCGGCTCCGGCGTTTTCGGCGGCACGGGCAGCGTCGGCAGCGCGCCGGAAGGCGAGGAGAAACGTCACGCCGCCGCGGAGAGCGAGCAGCGACTCCGCGAGCGAGATCGCCGCGAGGGCGAGGAAGACGTCGACGAGAAGGGAGAGCGTCGAGCTCAGACGACCTTGCGGCGCAGAGGGATGTCGTACAGCTGGACCCGGCGGCTGGTCTGGGCGCTGTCATGGATGAAGCAGACGTGAGTGCACCAGCACTGGTCCTCGACGATCTGCTTCACCTCGCGCTTCATCGCCACCGACGAGTAGATCGCCCCGAAGTCGCCGCCGACGTCACGCAGATTGGCGACGCGGCCGCGGAGCTCACAGGCGCGCACGTCCCCGTTGTAGTCGACGACCAGGATCGACTGTCCGGCGGTGCAGGGCATCGGCCAGGGGTTCGACCGCTCCAGGTTCTCCTCCTGGACGGCGTAGTAGAAGTAGAGGGTCTGAGTGTAGTAGAGCTTATTCAGCCAGCCCTTCACGCTGCCCCCGTTGCGCGCCGCCAGCTTCTGGCCGTAGCGCTCGTGGATCGGCTTCAGCTGCCGATAGAACGCGGCGAGTCGATCGCGGTCCAACACGACCAGATCCGGGTCCATAGGGTCGCCCCGGATGATCTGGAAGTACTGCCCGTCCAGGTCGAGGTTCTCGAGCAGCCACCACCCGAGCCCGTCCAGCTCGTCCAGGTTCTCGGCCGTGATCACCGAGTTCACGTGCAGACGGATCTTCGGGTTACGCCTCCTCACCTCGTAAAGCGCCTCGATTGCTTCGATCGCCTTGTCGAAGTTGCCCGGCACGCTCCGGATCCGGTCGTGGGTCTCCCGAAATCCGTCCAGGGCGATGTTCAGGTTCACCTTCAGCTCCGGCGTCTCCCGGGTCGTCACGTCCATGAGCTGCACGAGCCGATCCTTGAACAGACCGTTGGAGGGGAGGTTGAGCGTCCGGACGCCGTTCCGCTCATAGAACATGCCGATGATCTCGTCCAGCCTCTTCCTCATCATCGGCTCGCCGCCGGAAAGCCAGAGCTGATTGAAGGGAGGCATGGTCCGGCTGAGCGTCTCCAATTCTTCGAAAGTGAGGTCGCCCGCCTGGTTCAGCTCCTGCCAGTAAAAGCAGGTCCCGCACTTGGCGTTGCACCGGCTCGTGACGAAGAGAATGAGCGTGTTGAGGTCCATGGCGGATCAATCTGTCCCGCCGCTTCAAGGGAGCGCAAACCGGCGAGCAGCGTGGTAGGTTTCATCGCGTCAGGAGGAAACAGCAGCGAGGCAGATATGCGAAGTCCGGTCACCACGGAGATAAGAAGTTCGATCACCATGCGTGGGACGGGTGTGATCGGTGCGATCACGCTCGCGGCGGGACTGGCCGCCTGCGGTGGCGCGGCAAACGGGAGCGCGACGGATAGCCGCTCCGCAGACCGCGGCTCCGGAGCCCAGGAATCCGCCGAGAACCCCGTTCAGGGCGAGGCGGCCGGCTTCCTCGCCGAGTATGAGAGTACCTTCCGGAGGCTCTACTACGAGTCGTCGTTGGCGAGCTGGGCCATGAACACCCGCATCGTCGATGGAGACACCACGAACGCGGCTCGATACCAGCAGGCGCGGGAGGCGCAGGCCGCCTTCGAGGGGAGTGTCGAGAACATCGAGCGAATCCGGAGCCTGCTGGAACGGCGCGATCAGCTGAAGCCCCTTCAGACGGCCCAGCTGGCGGCGATGGCATACCGAGCCGCGCAGTACCCGGGCATCGTTCCCGACCTCGTCTCCGAGCGCATCGCGGCCGAGGCGGCGCAGGTCGAGGCGCTGTACGGCTTCGAGTTCACACTGGATGGGGAGTCGATCACCCCGAACGAGATCGACGAGATGCTCCGGGAGGAGAAGGACCTCGGACGACGTCGAGCCGTCTGGGAGGCCTCCAAGGAGGTCGGGCCGGCCCTAAAGGACGGGATCGTCCGGCTCAGAGATCTCCGCAACCAGACCGTGCAGGCGCTCGGCTATCCCGACTACTTCACCTATCAGGTGTCGGAGTACGGGATGCGCACCGAAGAGATGCTGCAGCTCAACGACACCTTCATCCACCAGCTCCGGCCGCTTTATCGGGAGCTCCACACCTGGGTGCGATACGAGCTCGCGGAGCGTTATGGCGAGCCGGTGCCCGATCTCATTCCGTCTCACTGGCTGCCCAACCGGTGGGCGCAGGATTGGAGTGCGCTGGTCTCGGTCGAGGGTCTGGATCCGGGTCCCGCCCTCGCGAAGAAGTCGCCCGAATGGATCGTGGAGCAGGGCGAGAGCTTCTTCTCGAGCCTGGGCTTCGGGGAGCTCCCGGAGGGCTTCTGGGAGCTGTCATCTCTGTATCCGCTCGCTCCGGACTCGGATTACAAGAAGAACACGCACGCCTCGGCCTGGCATCTGGATCGGGGCACGGACATCCGCTCGCTGATGAGCGTGGAGGCGAACCCGGAGTGGTGGGAGACGACGCTCCACGAGCTTGGCCACATCTACTACTACATGACGTACAGCACGCCCGAGATTCCCCTGCTTCTGCGTCGGGGAGCAAACCGCGGCTATCACGAGGCGATCGGCTACCTGATGGGCCTGGCCTCCGTGCAGCGCCCCTTCCTCGTCGGCCGGGGTCTCGTCTCGCCCGACGCCGAGGTGGATGCCATGCAGCAGTTGCTCCAGGAGGCGCTGAACTACGTCGCTTACATGCCGTTCGCGGCAGGGACGATGACGCGCTTCGAGCACGCCTTGTACGCTGAGGACTTGTCGCCGGATCAGTTCAACGCGAAATGGTGGGATCTCGTGAGAGAGTACCAGGGCGTGGCTCCTCCCGCGCCGCGAGGCGAGGAGCACGCGGATCCGCTCACGAAGACGCACATCAGCGACGACGCGGCGCAGTATTACGACTACGCGATCTCGTACGCGCTCCTCTTCCAGATGCACGATCACATCGCGCGGAATATCCTGAAGCAGGATCCGCACGACGCCGACTACTGGGGCAGCGTCGAGACCGGTGACTTCCTCCGTGAGGTGATGGCACCGGGCGCCAGCCGGCCTTGGCGCGAGGTGCTCCGGGAGACCACCGGCCGCGATCTGGACGCGACGGCGATGGTCGAGTACTTCCAATCGCTCCACGACTGGCTGGTCGAGCAGAACACGGGCCGGGAGCACACGCTGCCGGACATTTAGAAGTCACAGACAGGAGGGTTTTGGACAGGTGAGCACATACAAGATCGGCGTGATCCCCGGAGACGGGATCGGCCCCGAGGTCGCGGCCGAAGGCCTCAAAGTCCTCGAGGCGGCAGCCGGGCTCGATGGCTTCGAGTACGAGCTGGTCGAGTACCCGTACAGCGGCGAGCACTATCTGAAGACCGGCGAGCTGGTTCCGGACTCCGTGATCGACGAGTGGCGAGAGCTGGACGCCGTGCTTCTGGGGGCGATCGGGCACCCAGATGTCGAGCCCGGGCTGGTCGAGCGGTCGGTGATACTCGGTCTTCGCTTCGGCCTAGACCTCTACGTGAATTTGCGTCCCATAAAGCTCTACTCGGAAACGCTTTGCCCGCTCAAAGGAAAGGGGCCTGAGGATATCGAGTTCGTCGTCGTCCGGGAGAACACGGAGGGGATGTACTCGCAAATCGGCGGGCACCTGAAGAAGAACACGCCGGATGAGATCGCGATCGTCAACGGCCTCTACACGTGGAAGGGCTGCGAGCGAGCCTGCCGCTATGCGTTCGAGCTCGCGCGGAAGCGATCGGCGGAGCGCGCGGCGCGAGGCGAGGAGGGTCGCATCGCCTGCGTCACGCTCGTGGACAAGGCGAACGCCATGCGGCCGCACGACCTTTGGCAGCGGGCTTACGAATACGTCGCCGCCGATTTCCCGGATGTCGAAACGGACCACGCCTACGTGGATGCCTGCTGCATGTGGATGGTGAAGAATCCCGAGTGGTTCGACGTGATCGTCACCACGAACCTGTTCGGCGACATCATCACGGATCTGGGCGCGATGCTGCAGGGCGGGATGGGGATCGCGGCCTCGGGCAACATCCATCCCGGACGTACCTCGATGTTCGAGCCGATTCACGGCTCGGCGCCGAAGTACACGGGGAAGAACGTCGCCTGCCCGCTGGGCGCTGTCTCCGCCGTCGCGATGATGCTGGACTTTCTCGGAGAGACGGTGGCGGCGCAGAGGGTCGAGCGGGCCGTGGGAGAGCTGCTCCAGAGCGGGGACGTACCCTCCGCCGATGCCCGAAGCGGCATCGGCACGGATGAGATGGGCGACATGGTGATCTCGCGACTGGAAGCGGCCTCGCCGAGCGGAGCGGCTGTGTGAGAGGCATCCCGCTCGACGCCCGGGTTCACTGCTCGGACGGGCCGGCTGGTCGATCGACCAGCCTGGTTCTCGACCCGATCAGAGAGGTCGTAACCCAGGTCGTCGTCTACGACGGAGGACGTCCGATCGAGCTGGAGCGGGTCGTGCCGGTCGAGCGCATCGCGGATACGACCCACGACTCGATCCACCTCGACTGCACGCGCGACGAGCTCCGACAGCTACCGACCTTCGAATCGATCGGATACATCCCGAGGGAAGACGACGCGGGGACCGGGACCTTCTTCTGGCCCTTTGCTCGACCGGAGGCGGTGAACCTGCCGCTCGAGCACGAGCGCGTCTCGCTCGGCGAGCTCGCTCTTCGGCGCGGCGCCGACATCGAGGCTTCCGACGGCCACGTCGGGAAGCTCGGGGAGTTGCTCGTCGATGAGGAGGCTCGGATCACCCACGTGGTGCTCATGGAAGGACACCTTTGGGGACGACGAGAGGTCGCCGTTCCTGTCTCCATGGTCGAAGATGCCGCCGAGGATCTCGTTCGACTGCGGGTGAACCGAAGTGCCGTCGACGAGCTTCCCGCCGTTCCCGCAAAGGAAAAGGCCCGATGAATAGAGGACGTTCGCTTTCGAAGATCGCACGAGGTTTCTCTCGGGCGGTCGCGCTCGGATCAGCGCTCCTGCTGTCGTCCGCGGCGCCGTCGCTGGCCCAGGGCGCTCCCCAGGACAAGACGCCGGATGATTGGTGGTTTCAGGTGACGCCGTACCTCTGGGCGGCCAGTATCAACGGCGGGGTAACGACCGGAGACTTCACCGTTCCGATCGATGTCAGCTTCGGTGACATCTGGTCGAAGCTCAAGTTCGCGTTCTCCGCTCACGCGGAGGTTGGCAAAGGGCGCATCTTGGGCGGGATCGATTTTGCCACTCTCAGGATAGGCGAAGATTCCATACCGCTGGCGGCTCCGGAGCTCGGAAGCAGCGGTGACTTCTCATTCGACCTCATTCAAACCGAGCTGTTCGGGGCCTATCGTTTCGGGGGGTTCGACAGGCCCACCCGGTTGGATCTGCTTGCAGGGCTCAGGTACAACTACCAGGACCAGAACCTCGTAATCCGCGATACGCCGATCGACAAGTTCAGGGGGTTCAGCGAGGCGTGGGTCGACTTCTTCGCCGGCGCTCGTTTCGGAGCCGATCTCGGAAGACGGTGGTACGTGTCGGCCCGTGCCGATGCAGGCGCTGGCGGAGCTAAGTTCACCGCCAATGCCCTCGCCGGAATAGGCTTCCGCATAATCAGTTGGCTCGATGTCAACCTCGGCTTCCGCTACCTGTTTATCGATTACCAGGACGGCATCCCCGGCAGTCCGACCTTCTACGCCTACAACGCCGATCAGTGGGGAGCGCTACTCGGCTTCAGCTTCCGGTTCTGAGGAGCGGCCGTGGCGTCCTTTCGTTCTCGGCTGACGGGGTCGCCCACCGCGGGCGGCCCCGTTCTCTGTTAAGGGACAAAGCCCTGCGGCACGAACACTCATCCCAGCGCTTGTCAGCTGGAAGATCGAATGAGGATCGGAGCATGAACGACAGACTTCAGCTTCCTGGCAGAATCCCGTCTCCGCACGGGTGGCTGTTCCTTGCGCTTTCCCTCTCGCTCGCCGGGGCCACCCTCGCGGGCACCGCCACGCCGCTCGTCGCCCAGAAGACGGACACGCTCGTCGCGCGAAACGGCGACGTGATGACGGGGGAGATCAAGGAGTTCCAGCGCGGGAAGGTAGAGTTCAGCACCGACGTCGCGGGGACGATCTACGTGAAGTGGACCCGCGTCTTGACGGCGAAGACGCACAAGACCTTCGAGATCAGTCTCGAGGACGGATCGACTCACTTCGGGTCACTGACGCTGGGTGACGAGCCGCACCAGATCAAGGTCGTCATCGATCGGGATACCATCGCAATCGCCACGCGGCAGATCGTCCGCATGAAGCGGATCAAGGAGACATTCTGGAAGCGGTTGGATGGGAACATCGACCTCGGCGTGGACTTCACCCAGCAGAACGCGAAGACCGATCTCAGCTTCAGCACCGAGCTCAACTACAAGATGGACCTCAACAACTTCAAGTTCGATCTCTCCACCTCGTTCAGCCGCCAGGATGATACCGACGACATCACGAGACTGAACACGACCTTCCTGTACCTGCGAGAGTTTGGCCGCCGCTGGTTCTACGCGGGAACCGTGGGGGCCGAGCAGAACTCCCAGCTCAGCCTGGACATTCGGGGCTCGGTCGGCGGGCTGGCCGGACGTCTCTTCGTGGAGTCCAACAAGGTTGTCCTGGCCTCGGGACTTGGGCTGTCCTACGCGCGTGAGCGGTTTGTGGACCAGGAGGGCGACAACGCCGTCCAGGGGCTCTTCCTGACCGACTTCGAGTTCTTCAGCTGGGGCGGGCTGGACACGGATCTCTCGAGCCGACTGCTCGTCATCCCGGTTATCAATCAGGGAGGACGATGGCGGATCAGCTTCATTACGAGCTTCAAGCGGGAGATCGTGACCGATTTCTACTTCAAGGTGAGCATCAACGAGCAGTTCGACAGCCAGCCGCCGACCGAAGATACCGAAACAAACGACCTCAGCCTCACGACCTCGTTCGGCTGGTCGTTCTAGACTCTCGACGTTGGGAGGCCGAAACGAGAGGCGGCGGCCAGCTGCCTCTCGTCGGCGGAGACGAACAGCTGCGCCCCCCATTCGAGCGCCGAGCCCACGTGCAGGGCATCTACGGCGGAGAGCTCGTGGGACTCTTCGAGGAGCTCGGTGGCACGCTTCAGCACCTCGGGTGACACCGGGACGATCGATGCGTCCGCCACGTCCTCCAGCAGTGCATCCTTGGCCTGCTCGTAGGTCTCGGGGGATAGGACACCTTCCCGCCGCCTACGGCAGAGCGCAGAGAGGATCTCGGGGATGGTGAGAGCCGAGGTTCCCAGAGACGAGCAATCGCGCAGGATCTCCTCGACGCGACCGGTGTTGCGTTCCCTCACGTAACGTCCGGCCAACGCGGAGGCATCCAGATAGGTCCGCACGAGCTAGCGGCTTCGCTCCCTCAGGATCGCTGCGCTCACGGCCGCTCCGGCGATCGGAAACCGTGGGCCCGCGCGCTTCCAGGAAGGTTCGGCGGACCTTGCGGGGGGCGCCAGCTCGGCGACCACTCTGCCGTGCCGGGTGACGAGGACTCGTTCCCCGTTCTCTACTTCGCTGAGGAGGGAAAAGACATTCTGCCGGAACTCCGTGGAAGTAACGGCTCTCATCGGAGTAGCTCTCTGTCTGCGGTTTGGGCGCTACGGGACAAGTGTACACTTATGTACGTTCATGTACACTTCCGCAAGAGGGTGCCGCAGATGGTGGCGAGGTGCTTAGATTCCCGGCTCGCGGAATCTGCGCGGAATCTTCGTGGAAACTCGCGTACTTCCATTGAACGAGATGCACGGCACGCAACAAGATGCGCCGGATGAATAGAAGAATCCCTCTCGTCTGCTCGCTCCTTGCGCTGAGCGGCGCGCTGCTTGTGCCGCCGGACAGGCTGCGCTCAGACCCGCTCGTCATCGTTCGGGCGATGACAGCGACGACGATCGCCGAGATGTACGTGGAGCCGGACTCGGTCGTCGTGGAACTCGAGATCGGCCTCGCGGATCTCGATGCGTTCCGCAACCTGATGCCGGACCAGATCTTCGAGCGGCTCGGTCACGAAGCGGAGCCGCTGCGGGAGCGCCTGGGTCGTTTCTTCCGGGAAGATCTCACGATTGCCGCGCCGAAGGTGGGCGCGCTGCCCGGTCGGGTCGTCGAGATGACGGCGCGTCCCCGACTCCAGCGAGACGAGATCACCGGGGAAGCCCTGCCGGTTCAGGACGAGGAAGCGGAGCCGACCGTCTTCGCGAAGCTGGTCTACCATCTCCCGGAGGGAGCGGGGCCCGAGGCTCTCGTCTTCTCGCCGCCGAGCGTCGAGACCCTGGGAGCGGCCGCGAACGTGGGCTTCGCGGTCTACCACCGTGGCGTTCCGGTGAACGATTTTCGCTACCTGGGTCAGCCGGAGACGCTCCGGCTGGACTGGTCTGATCCCTTCTACTCCCGGTTCGAGAACCGAAACCTCAGGCGCCAGTACTACACGCCGATCTCCGCCTACCTGTACGTGGAGCCCTACGAGGTGCGGCGTGAGATCGTGGTGCGGCCCAAGGACCTTCACCGGTGGGTCGATCTCGGTCTCGAAGGCGCCGAGGTGATCACCGTCGCGATGCAGGAGGAGATCAAGGCTCGGGTCACAGAGTTCCTGGCCGCGAGTAGCCCGGTGCTCATCGACGGGCAGCCGGCCGATGGAAAGCTCGACCGGATCAACTTCATCTACCGGACGCTGAGAACGAGCGGCGTTATCGACCCGCCCCGGGACCTGGATGTCTACTCGGCGACCCTCGGGGCGATCTTCGTTTATCCGACCGACGGCCTGCCCGACGAAGTCTCCTTGGAGTGGGAGCTGTTCGACGAACGGATCGACGTCGTGAGCGCAGCGGCGACGGATGAAGCTGGCGGACTGCCCTATTTCCTCACCCCGGAGGACAACGTCCTGCGTTGGGAGAACTTCCTCACTAACCCGACGATTCCGGGCCTCGTGGAGGTCGAAGCACCGCCCGAAGGCCGCAGCCTCTGGCTGACCCTGCTCGTGCTGGCCGGCCTGGCGGGGCTGATCGTTCTGACGGTCCGGCATGGCCGGAGTCTCCTCGGCGGCGACCGCCCGCCGCTCCGCGCGGTTGCCACAGCCACGGTGCTGGCCGTGTTCGTCGTGGCGGCGCTGCCTCGTGTCGTCCGCTCCTCCGGCGTCTCCGATGACGAGGCCGGCGAGATCCTTCATGGCCTTCTCCTCAACACCTACCGGGCGTTCGACTACCGGGAGGAAGACCGGATCTACGACACCCTGGACCAGAGCGTCTCCGGGGAGTTGCTGACGGATGTATACGTCGAGACCCGCCGCTCGCTCGAGCTCGAGAACCAGGGCGGTGCGCGCGCGAAGGTCAAGGAGGTTGAGGTGCTCAGCTCGGAGAGCGAGCCGCTGGCTGGCGCGACGGGGTTTGCGGCATTGGGTACCTGGAATGTCGCGGGCTCGGTGGGGCACTGGGGGCACATCCACCAGCGCCGGAACCAGTACGAGGCCCGCTTCACCGTCGAGGCGATCGACGGCGTCTGGAAGATCACGGGCCTCGAGCTTCTCCAGGAGGAGCGGCTGTGAATCCGGTCGTGTCTATCGAGGCCCTGGAGTTCCGCTACCGGGAGGGGGATTTTCGGCTCGGGATCCCCGAGCTGGCGATCGAGCGGGACACGACGGCGGCGTTCATCGGGCCGAGTGGCTCGGGGAAGACGACCCTGCTCAACCTCATCGCGGGCATCGCCCTTCCGCAGTCGGGGAGCGTCGTCACCGAGGGCGTGGAGGTAACGAGCCTCTCGGATTCGGAGCGGCGCGACTTCCGGATCGCGCGGGTGGGCCTCGTTTTCCAGGAGTTCGAGCTCCTGGAATACCTGAGCGTACTGGACAACATCCTGCTGCCGTACCGGATCAACGCCTCGCTGCGGTTGGACCGTGAGGTACGGGATCGCGCGCGCGATCTGGCCGACCGTGTGGACATCGCGGACAAGCTGGATCGCTATCCAGGCAAGCTCTCCCAGGGGGAGCGCCAGAGGGCCGCCGTGTGCCGGGCGGTGCTCACGGAGCCGTCACTGCTTCTGGCCGACGAGCCGACGGGCAACCTCGATCCCGTCAACAAGTGGCGAGTCCTCGATATCCTGTTTGACTATGCGGAGCGGACCGACACGACCCTGGTCGCCGTCACGCACGATCAGGAGATCCTGGACCGGTTCCAGCGAGTCGTGGACTTCAGCCAGTTCCACGAGTATGGAGACGTCCGTCCGGCAGAACACGGCGAGCTCGTGGGAGCGGGTCCGTGAGCGGCCGGGTGGTTGGGGAGGCTGGGGAGATCGGATCGGGAGCCGGCCCGTGAAGCAGGTCTTTTACGTGGCGTGGCGGTACCTGGCCTTCCATCGCTGGAAGACCATCACGCTGGTGGGCGCGATCACGCTCATCGTCTATCTGCCGATCGGCCTGCGGGTGCTGGTCGATCAGAGCTCCCGCCAGCTCACGGCTCGTGCCGACGCCACTCCCCTGGTGATCGGAGCAAAAGGAAGCCCGCTGGAGCTCGTCCTCAACACCCTTTACTTCGGCTCCGACCACCCGACGCTCACCCGTTACTCCGAGGCGATGAGAGTGACCGAATCTGGCCTCGGGACGCCGATCCCGATGTACGTGCGCTTCAGGGCGCGGGGCCACCCGATTGTCGGCACAACGCTCGACTACTTCGACTTTCGCGGCCTGGGCGTCGCCGCTGGCCGCAACCTCGCCATGTTGGGCGAGTGCGTGCTCGGCTCGCGCGCGGCGGAAGCGCTCGGCGCCGGGCCGGGTGACTACGTGGTCTCGTCGCCGGAGAGCGTCTTCGATATCGCGGGCGTCTATCCGCTCAAGATGCGGGTCGCCGGTGTCCTCGACTTCGCGGACAGCGCGGACGACGATGCGATCTTCGTCGACGTCAAGACCGCCTGGGTGATCCAGGGCCTGGTGCACGGCCACCAGGACCTCAACCGGCCCGAGGCGGCGGCCGGCGTGTTGGGCCGGGAAGGGAACCGGGTGATCGCCAACGCGTCGGTCGTCCAGTACAACGAGATCACCGAGGAGAATCTGGAGAGCTTCCATTTTCACGGAGACCTCTCCGACTACCCACTCACCGCCGTGCTCACGGTTCCGCCCGACCAGAGAGCCTCGGCGCTGCTTCAGGGGCGGTATCAGTCCGACGAGGATCTGGCGCAGATCGTGACGCCGGTAGCCGTGATGGAGGATCTGCTGGGGACGATTCTCACCGTGGAGCGCTTTGTCGTGGCGGGCGCCGTGATCGTAGGCATGGCCACGCTCGCCACGGCCGCCCTCGTGTTCCTGCTCTCGCTCCGTCTGCGCCGCCGCGAGCGGCTGACGCTGTTCAAAATCGGCGGATCGCGGCTTGCCGTGGCCTCGGTGATGGCCTCGGAGGTCGTGGTCGTGCTGGCGAGCGGGGCGCTGCTCGCCGCCGGCCTCACGCTGCTGACCAGTCAATTCGGGTCGCTCGCGATCCGGGCGCTGCTGCGCACGTAGATGGAGATGGTGAGGTCCGGGCTCGTCCTCGCTTCGGCGGCTCTTCTGGCCCTCGTGGGGGCGTGTGGAGAGGCAGGCTCAGGTGATTCATCCGACTCCCCGCGCGAGGCTAGCGTGGCGGAGGAAGCTGGCGTAGCAGCCGGAGAGGGCGCGACGCCGCTGGTCTACACCGTCAACTATCCGCTCGCGTACATGGCGGAGCGTATCGGCGGTGATCTCGTGCGGGTGCAGTTCCCGGCGCCTCGGGACGTGGACCCGGCTTTCTGGTCCCCCGGTCCCGAAACGGTTACCGCCTATCAGACGGCCGATCTCATTCTGCTGAACGGCGCGGGCTACGCCTCCTGGACCGACCGTGTCTCGCTGCCGGGCTCCCGCCTGGTGGCAACGTCTGCCTCCGTGGCCGATCGCTACGTCGTCGAGGAGGATGCCGTGACGCACAGCCACGGCCCGGCGGGCGAGCACGCCCACGGCGCGATAGCCTTCACGACCTGGCTGGATCCAACGATCGCCGTCGAGCAGGCGCGTGCGGTCCGTGACGCCCTCGCCCGCGAACGGCCGCAGCAGGAGAAGGCGTTCGAGGAGGGGTTCGCGGAGTTGGAGCGAGATCTCCTCGACCTGGACGGCCGAATCTCGGCGACCGTAGCGACGGATCCAACCAGACCTCTTCTCGCCTCACACCCTGTCTATCAGTACCTGACGGCGCGATACGATCTGAAGATGAGGAGCGTCCATTTCGAGCCGGATGAGCCGCCGAGTCCGGCGGCGTGGCGGGAGCTTCGGGTGACCCTGGAAGAGCATCCGGCCCGCTGGATGTTGTGGGAGGCCGAGCCGCTCCCCGAGACGGCCGCTCGGCTCCGAGAGCTCGGTGTGGAAAGCGTCGTGTTCAGTCTGGCCGGAAACCGACCGGCGGATGGCGACTTCCTGAGTGTCATGGAGGCGAACATCCGGCGGTTGGCCGCCCTGTACCGAAGGACTCCGGAACGCTGACGCGCCGGTGACGAGAAGATGGAATTTCTGGCGCCACACCTGTGGACAGCCGATCGCTCCGACATCATCCTCATCGAGCACGGAAGGACGGCCGGCCGGGGCACGGCCCATTCGGGAGTCGACGAAAAGGGGGAACGATGAGCGGATCGCTCGACACCGCCATGAACATCTTCGGTTACAACGCCTGGCTGTTCCAGAACGCGGTCAAGGACGTGGGTGAGGAGCGGTTCTCGTACCAGGTGAATGATCGGACGAACACGTTCGATCGCCTGGCGGGGCACGTGACGGTGTGCCGGCACGGCACCGCCGCGATGCTTCACATCGGCGTTCCGGAGCTACCGTGGGGCACGTTCGCGGAGTTCGGCTTCGGCACACAATTTGAGCTGGAGCGCGTTTGTCCACCGCTCCCTGAGATCGCTTCCATGTTCGACGAGGTCACCGCAGTGCTCATGGCCGAGCTCGGCAGCGTCCCGGGGGACGTGTTGGCCGAGTCCTCGGCGTTCGAGATCCCGGGGGAGAACCCCACCATGCGCGATCTCCTCGGCTTCATGGCGATGCACGAGACGTATCACATCGGGCAGATGGGCATCCTCAAGAAGAGCATGGGCGGACCGGGAGTCATGGAGGGCTGAAAAGAGAAGGGCGGCTCGAAAGCCGCCCTTCTGCACGAGCGATCCTATGGACCCAGGGGCGCAGGCTACGTTACCTCCGCCTGCCGCCGCCTCTGGAGCGACCTGCGCCACTGCGGCTTCGCGAGGCGTTGTAGTTGTTGGTCCGCGTCGTCCCGCTCTGCCGGCTGTTGTAGCTGCGCTCGAGCTGGGAGCCGCTTGAGCGCTGCTGGGTTCTCGGCTGCTGCTGAGCCCGCTGCTGCTGTTGCGAAGGCTGGCGGTCACGGGATGCGTCGCGGGTCCGCTCCTGCCGCGCATCGTTGTTCACCGCGTCGCTGCGGTTCCAGCCGTCCTGCCCGCGGCGATCCCAGTTACCATCGTTGTCGCGCCGGTAGACGTTCCCGTTGCGGTCCGAGAAGACATTGTTGTCCCGGCCCGTTGCTGGGCGTGGCTGGCGATCCCTCGCCTGCTGAGCACGCGGCGCGTTCCGGGCGACGTTGTTCTGGCGGTTGTAGATGTTGTTGCGGTGCGCCGCCCGGTTGCCCGAGCGGTAACCGGCGCGGAAGCCGGCACGGGCGCCGCGGTGCCACCCTCTGTGATAACCCCGCCGGTAGCCGCGGTAGCGACCCGGTCCCCACCATCCGCCGCGCCACCATCCGCCGAAGCCGATCCCGAACCGGAACGGTCCCCAGCCGTAACTGAACCCGAAGCTCCAGCCCGTCCAGGGGTTCCAGCGCACGCCGAAGCCCCAGGTGGCGACGCGCGGGTAGTAGTAGCGGCCATACCAGGCGGGGTAGTACCAGCCGGTCCCGTAGACGACCGTCCCGCCATAGACGTAGCTGTGCGTGTAGCCGGGATAATAGCCGACGTACACGACCTCGGGGTTCGAATCGTAGACGTAGACGTAGGTCGTGTTGTAGGCGGAGCTGCTCGGTGGGATGTTGTAGATCTCGGCCGGAATCTCATCCGCCACGACCCACGGCCCCGTCGGGCTGTCCGCCACGAACCACACCGCCTCGTCCAGGGCGTAGTACTTGTCCTCGACCTTGATCACCTGGTTCGGCGTGTTCATCGCCAGCTCGAGCCCGTCCGTGTCTTCGATGGGCTCGAACTTGGGATCCCCATCGTACTCCACCTCCAGCTTCGCCTCGCTCCGGCTGATGACGGAGGTCTGCGGGATCTGGTTGTCCAGCACGGCCTCGTTCGCCTGCTCGGTCCCGGGCACGGAGGCGAGCAGGTACCCCTTGTCGTTTTCGAACGGGATCTTGGCGAAGCCTTCGGGCAGCTGATCTCCCGGCACGAAGATCCACGGCCCGTCGAGCGATTCGGCGCTGTACCAGCGCCCCGAGAGCAGGACGTAGATCCGGGCCGACCCCAGATCCATCACGATCTCGCTCTCGGAGTTGTCGACGTACAGGAGGTCGGCCTCGCTGATCGGCGTGTACTCGGGCTCGCCCTTGATGTAGATGAGCTCGGTTGGCTCCGTGGCGACGACGAGGCTGGGCGGAGGTCCGACCTCTTCCTCCTCCACTTCCTCGCCGGCCGCCGCCGCCGCGGCCGCGACCTGCGCGTCAACGGAATCCTGAATGGCCTTCGCCTCCGCTTCCTCCTCGAGCGGGGCCAGCGAGGCCACCTGGCTGGGCACCGACGAGGTGAGCTCCCACGGGCCCTTCCAGTCGGGCGCACCGTACCACTGCTTCTCACCGGCGTACAGGTAGTACCGGCGGGCATCCCGGTCGAAGACGATGTTGAATGGCGAGTTGATGATCCGCATGAGGCCATCCGAGCCCTCGATCTCCTGCATCCTGGGCTCGCCCTCGATCGTGACGAGGATCGCGGGCTCGTAACTGATGATGACCTTCGGTGGGGCGTTGTTGAGGTTTTCGGCCGCTAGCTTCCGCGTCTCGGCGTTTTCCAGGCTGGTGAGGAGTCGGTCAAGCGAGATACCGACGTTCCACTTCGGAATCTCCTCCTCGAGGATCTGCGAGAGCTTCGCCTTGCTTTCCTCCGAGGCGTTCGGGAATCCGACCCGGAGGACCTTCGTCTCCAGGACCTCGGCTGTGCGGCTGTCTCGGTCCGTCACGAGCCGGGCGCCGAACCACACCGTGCCGAACGCCGCCTCCTCGCTCCCCGTCGGGGTGACGGCCACGGCGGCCCGGGCTCTGACCCGGTCGCCGGCCATGGAGTCGGGCTGTGGTTGGTAAACAACGATCTCCGCCTCGGGCACCGCGATCTCACGCGGCCAGCCCTGGTCCTCCTCCTGGGTGAGGGCGAAGACGATGCTGGCGGCCGCGCCGGTGAGGACGAGGGCGGCGGCGACGGTGCCGAGGCGGCGGGCTCTAGGTCTACGCAGGACTCCTGCTGGCAATCTCATGTTGGTTCCCGGATGTCAGGGTATTGTCGTGGGTCCGTACGGGCATTCGCTCGTGGCGCATAGCCAAGCTACCAGAGGTGCCCCCGGGCAGAAACCTAGGGGCCGGGTTGAGCGACTATGCGGCGGCACACCCTTCAAATCGACGTTGTAGGGGGTGATCTCGTCACTCTACCTGTACAGGTGCACAAGTAGAGTTCCACTTCGACGCGGATGACGAGGTCTTGAGGAGTAGCCGCGATGCTGCTGAGAGCTGGCACCTGCCAGGGTCTCGCAGTTGACATAAATATGTCACCAGCGCGACATTTCATGCATGAGAACAACCGTTCGGCTGAGAGATGACCTGCTGAAACGCGCCAAGCGGCGAGCCGCCGCGGAGGGGCGCACGCTGACTTCGATCATCGAGGAAGGCGTGGCGTTGGTGCTGGCCAAACCTCGGGCGAGGCGGCGGGAGCGCGTCGAGCTCCCCGTCTCCTCGGCGACGGGTGGCGTCCTTCATGGGGTCGACCTGAATCGCTCGACCGACCTCCAGGCGCTCATGGACGACGGATGATCCTGCCTGACGTCAACGTGCTGGTGCATGCCTTTCGTCCCGACAGCTCCGATCACCCTCTATGCTATGCCTGGCTCGACGGCGTCGTAAACGGGGATTCGCGTTTCGCGATGTCGCCGCAGGTGCTGAGCGGCGTGGTTCGGGTCACGACTCACCCGAAAGTCTTCCGGCAACCGAGCCCGCTGAATGAAGCACTCCGGTTCTGCGAAGCTTTACTGGGTCAACGCCACTGCGTCGTGATCCAAACGGGCGAGGGGCACTGGGATCTCTTCGCCCGGCTGTGTCGGGAGGCCGATGCTCGAGGCAACCTGGTGCCCGATGCGTGGTTTGCCGCGCTTGCCATCGAGTCCGGCTGCGAGTGGGTCACGATGGATTCCGACTACGCCCGCTTTCCCGGTTTACGCTGGCGGCTTCCCGCGTAGGTTGCCGCCCAGCCTCGAGTGCAGAGGCCTGGTGAGGAACCAGGTGCCCCGCTCCGGCCTACTAGGCGGTCCGAAGAAGCCCCGCCGGCCCCAGCGGCCCGAGCGTCGGGCTGCCCGTCTCTCGAAGCACGAGTCACATGAAGCTGCGCAACGTCGCCATCATCGCTCACGTCGATCACGGCAAGACCACGCTGGTCGACCAGATGCTCCGTCAGGCCGGGGTCTTCCGGGCCAACGAGGTGGTGCGGGACCGCGTCATGGACTCGAACCCGCTCGAGCGCGAGCGGGGCATCACCATCCTCTCCAAGAACACGGCCGTCCGTTGGGGCGATGCCAAGGTCAACATCGTGGACACGCCCGGGCACCGTGACTTCGGCGGCGAGGTCGAGCGGATCCTCCGGATGGTGGACGGCGTGCTCATCCTGGTGGACGCAGCCGAGGGTCCGATGCCCCAGACCCGGTTCGTGACGCGGAAGGCGCTCGAGCTCGGCCTCGTTCCGGTCGTGGTGATCAACAAGGTGGACCGTCCCGACGCCCGTCCCCTGGAGGTACACGACGAGGTGCTCGACCTGTTCATCGAGCTCGAGGCGACGGACGATCAGCTCGACGCGGCGTTTCTCTACGCCAGCGGCCGGGACGGCTGGGCGAGCCTGGAGCCCGAAGCGCGGAGCGGCGATCTCGGGCCGCTGTTCGAGATGATCCTCGCTTCCGTGCCGGCGCCCACGGCCGACCCCGATGGCCCGTTCCAGATGCTGGCTTCCACGCTTGACTACTCGAGCTACGTGGGGCGCATTGCGATCGGCCGGATCGAGCGCGGCCAGGTGAGGGAAGGGCAGCGGGTGGCCCTCCTCCCCCTCGGTGAGCCGGGCCTGGTGGAAGACGGTGCAGGCGTTGAGGGGATCGAGGGCCGCGTCACCAAGCTGTACGGCTTCGACGGCCTCTCCCGGGTCGAGATCGAGGAGGCGAGCGCCGGCGACATCGTCGCCGTGGCTGGCCTGGAGGGAGTCGAGATCGGACAAACCCTGACCGATCCGGACCTCCGGGAGCGGTTGCTCGGCATCGCTGTCGAGGAGCCCACCCTGTCGGTCGACTTCAGGGTCAACGACGGCCCGTTCGCCGGCAAGGCCGGCAAGTACGTGACGACCCGTCAGCTCCGGGAGCGACTGTACCGGGAAATCCAGAGCAACGTCTCGCTCGGCGTAGAGGACACGGAGCAGCCCGACACGTTCGCCGTGTCCGGGCGGGGCGAGCTTCACCTCACGATCCTCATGGAGACGATGCGGCGCGAGGGTTACGAGTTCACCGTCTCACGGCCTCGAGTGATCCTCAAGGAGCGACCGGACGGAGAGGTGCTGGAGCCGTACGAGAAGGCGGTCATCGAGGTTCCGCAGGAGATGGTAGGCGTCGTGATGGAGAAGATGGGAAGCCGCCGCGCCGAGGTTCTGGACATGCGGCCGACCGACGCGGGCCCGGTGCGCCTCGACTTCCGGATTCCGGCTCGAGGCTTGTTCGGGTATCGATCGGAGTTCCTGACCGACACCCGTGGAGAGGGCCAGCTGCATCACGGCTTCCTGGAGTACGGCCCGAGGGCGGGCTCTCTGCAGAACCGGTCACGAGGTGCCCTGGTAGCCGATCGCGAGGGCGCGGCCGTGGCGTTCGCGATCTTCAACCTCCAGGCGCGCGGCGTGATGTTCGTGGAGCCGGGGGAGGCCGTCTACTCGGGGATGATCGTCGGCGAGAGCAGCCGCCCGGGCGACATGGAGATCAACATCTGTAAAGAGAAGAAGCTTACCAACATTCGCGCAGCGGCAGCGGACGAGAGCATCCGACTCGAGCCGCCGCGCGAGATCACGCTCGAATTGGCGCTCGAGTTCATCAACGACGACGAGCTCATCGAGGTCACTCCCGACGCGATCCGGCTCCGCAAGCGACAGCTCAGCCCGACCGGGCGGAAGAAGGAGATGCGGCAGGCGGCGGCGCTGGCCAGAGAGGCGTGAGCCTCGGCTATCGCTGACCCCAGTTCTGGTAGATCCGAATCCGAAACCAGAGGCCGCTTACCTCGCCGCCCGATGAAGAATGCCTGACCCTCTTTCTGCCAAGCGACCTCGAACCGCAGCCGGAGCAGCAAGCGCAAGCTTCGCTCGATCACGAAGGGTCTTCGACGGCAGCTCTCCGAAAGCATGATGTAGCCGGCCGGCGCGCGACCGCGTAACCGGCAGACCTCGACCTCCGCCGTTCGATGCCGTAGTCTCGTTTCGGGGTGGCTGATGCGGCTTGCCCCTGCTCGATTCCCTGCAACCGACCGTGCGTGGCGGGAACCGGGGCGCGGCTTCTCCGCTCGCCCTTCAAACGTCTGTGAGAACAGAACAGGTAAAACCCATGATAAAAGAACTTTACACGCCTCAGCAGATCGAACTTTGGGAACGAGCGCGGGAGCTGGCCGAGACGGCGATGCGGCCGGTCGCGGCCAAGTACGACCTCGAGCAGGCCTACCCCTGGGAGGTCCAGGAGGCGATCAAGGAGGCGGGGCTCTCCGGCGTCTGGATCCCGGAGGAATACGGCGGGCTAGGCGGCGGCGTGCTCGACCTATGCATCGTGGTCGAGGAGTTCTCGCGGGCCTGCGGCGGGATGGGCGTCGGCTTCGCCGTGAACGCCCTCGGCTCGTTCCCGATCTTGATCGGAGGCACCGACGAGCAGAAAGAGCGCTGGCTGCCTCCGATCGCGGCCGGCGAGAAGCTCATCGCCTTCGGTCTGTCGGAGAAAGAGGCCGGGTCGGACGCGGGTTCGATGAAGACCCGTGCCGAGCGCGACGGCGACTTCTACGTTCTCAACGGCGAGAAGAAGTGGAACACCAACGGAGCTGTGGCCGCGCTCAACACGGTCTTCGCCGTCACGCGGCCCGACCGTGGGGCGCGCGGCGTCTCCGGGCTGGTGGTCGAGGAGGGGACGCCCGGCTACCGCATAGGCAAGCACGAGGACAAGCTGGGAATCCGCTGCGTGCCCGTGGTCGAAGTCCACTTCGAGGACTGCCGGGTGCCGGCGGAGAACCTGCTTGGCGGCTCGGAGGGGCGCGGCTTCAAGCACGCCATGATCACCCTGGACCGCGCGCGGCCGGGTGTCGCAGCGCAGGCCGTGGGCCTCGCCCAGGGTGCCCTCGATCTGGCGATCGAGTACACGCACGGCCGAAATCAGTTCGGGCAGCCCGTGAGCTCCTTCCAGGGCGTCCAGTGGATGTTCGCCGACATGGCCACGCAGGTCGAGGCTGCCCGTCAGCTGGTGCATACGGCTGCCCGGACGATCGATTCGGGGGCGAAGAACATCACCAAGGTGTCGGCCATGTCGAAGCTGATGGCCACGGACGTCGCCATGAAGGTGACGACCGACTGCGTGCAGCTGTTCGGCGGCTACGGCTATTGCAAGGACTACCCGATCGAGAAGTACATGCGTGACGCCAAGATCACGCAGATCTACGAAGGCACGAACCAGATCCAGCGGCTCGTGATCGCCCGCAACCTGCTTCGCGAGGCCGCGAGCGGCGGAAGCTGACCCGGGCCCTTTCGTTCGGGCCTATCGGAGGGCCGAGCACAACCTGCGGGATCACGGAACCACCATCACTGCCCCACGTTCTCTACCTGTATACCCGTACATGTAGAGGCGCCGCGGTCGTTCGTCCCGAGAGGGCCCGGCAGGATGGGTGGATGCGAGGCGAGGAGCTGAGCAGGGGTCGTGCAACCTTTTGCCGATCCCCCTCGTCCTTATCTGTGAGGTGCTACGGGCGCAGCACGCGCGGACACCCAGCCAAGCATCGGAAAAAGCACTGAGGAGGAGGAAGGCGGCGCGACGGTAGGCGCGGCCGGCCGGCTGAAGCCGGAAGAGAACGCCGTCTCGGAGTCTCCGCTGTGACGATGGGTGGTTGGGAGACCGGGGAAGCGGGACTTCGAGGCGGCGCCTCCACCAATTCAGTTTTCTAAAATATCGATATCCAGGCGTCCGTGCAGGCGCAAGGGGACGTTCAGCTTCCCGACGCTCTCAGCCAGCTCCAGTAGCGCACGGTCGGCTCCGGCCGGCAGGCTTCGCCGCCTCCGCTTTCGCCCCTTCCGTCGCGGCAGGCGCCGCTCCCATCGGTCACGACGGTGAGCAGGACCGCTCCGTCGCGGTAGAACTCCACGCGCATGTAACCACGCTCCCCATGCTGGCGTCCAGCCGCGAACAGGGCATCGGCCTGCTCGACGGCTGTGAGCCGGCTGCCGGCTCCGCTCACCAGCAGCCAATCCGCACCGAAGCCGTCGCCGCGAAACACCTGAAGCGTGTGCTCGTGGCCGGATGCGAAGGCCACGGGCCGGCTCGGGGCGCTCGACACGGCGGTTGCGAGACTGTCCACCATCCGCCGGTTTTTCGGATTGGACATGTCCTGCGACGAGACCCCTGAGTTCCTTCCGATCGGATAAAGGAAGGGGATCGGGATGTAGAGCGGGCCCCAGACGTTCGTGAGCGGGAACAGCTGGTTCTTCACGCCGAAGTAACCCCCGTGCTGTCCGTTCGTCTTGAGCGTGTGGTGAGCGAACACGACGACTTGGCGGTCCGTCGCCGCGGGCTCGGCCAGGATCTCCCGCAGTCGGCTGTACGCCTCCGCGGCGGTCGCGGGCTCGCACTCGGAGCCGGCGGGCGGCTCCTTCTCGTAGCGCAGGAGCCACTCCGTGTCGATGGCCACGAGGAGAGCGGTCTCGCCCAGCGTCTCCGCTACGGGACCCGGACAGCCGCCTTCGAAGGGCAGGAACGCGACGTTCAGATCCTCTCCCGCGGCGGCGTTGATGTAGGCGGCCTGCCGGCGAATCTGCTCGAGTCCGCGCTCGCCACCGGGCCCCCAGTCGTGGTTGCCCGAGACGAAGAGCCCCCGTGCGCCCGTGCCTCGCACCGCGTCGAGTTGGGTCTCGATGGCCAGAAGATTCTGCTCCCGTTCCGGGTGACCGGCCTCGTGAAGTCCACGGTCATAGATGTTGTCGCCCATGAAGGCGATCGCGACCTTCGAGGCGCCGGATTGCGCGGCCGCGTCTTCGTGGAGGAAGGAGAGGATCGGGCCTCCCGACTCCGGGTCCCCGGCGTCGCCGATCAGATACAGGACGGCCTCAGGCGCGTCACCGGCGTGCCGTGCGGGTGGTGGTGGGACGGGGGCAAAGCTCGCGGACGCGCAGCCGCTCAGAGCGAACGCGGCCGCGACCCCGAGCGACAACAAGCCGAAGCGGTGTCGCCGGTTCAGTGGCAGAGGACGTCGGATATGGCTAATTATGATCGTTCGTTGAACTTTCAAGTGCTATCTGGCCTGCTCAGGTTGTTCTGGCTCTCGCCGTCTTACCAGCCAGCCACGGAAGGTTCCGATTGAGCAAAGAGGTCCGCGGCCGCCGTGCGGCCGTCCTGGGAAGGAGCGCCCGTTCGCTGGCGGTCATTCCGCTTCTCGCGGCTTCGGTGCTTCTCTCTGCAGCGATCGGTCTTGCCCAAGCTCCCGTCAACCAGACGTCCGAGGCGGCGTCGGGAAGCGTGGCAGCCGACAGCTTCGTCACCGTCGTCCCCGGTCCGCAGTTCAAGCGGGGCGGGTTCTTTCGGTTCTTCTGGGGGACCGACTACCGAAAGGAATGGAACACCGGGGTCCGGGTCCCGGTGCTGGATCTGGGGAGCTTCGCTGGCGGCCTGATGCCCGCGGGGAAGGGAGGGCCGGGTCAGAGTCGCACGCTCTTTTTCGAGGGCGCCGACGGCCGGCGGTACGCCTTCCGGTCGATCGTGAAGTCGCTCGGTGGCAGCATCCCGGGTGTCGTGGCGGGAAGCCCGATCGAGACC
>JBDHIM010000120.1:0-6775 GCA_039587445.1 Gemmatimonadota bacterium | reverse complement strand
GGGCTCCAGCACGGAGCCGTGGCCCGCGTGCTGTGTGCCGGGCATGCCCTTGGCCCCTCCGAGGCGCGATTCCGCGTCGACGAGGAAGTTGGCCGAGCCCACGATCCGTTCGCCCTCGGAGAGGCCGGCGAGAATGGCGATTCGTTCGCCCGCCCGGGCGCCGAGCACCACCTCGCGCGCCTCCAGCATGCCGTCCTCGTCACGCGAGAAGACGAGGTTCCGCTCGCCGGTCACGATCACGGCCTCCATCGGCACGGTCAGCGCCTCATCCGCGACCTGGACGTCGAAGAAGATCGTGGCAAACATTCCCGGCTTCAGCCGGAGATCGCGGTTCGGCACGGTCACGCGCACCCGGTTCGTACGGCTTTGCACGTCGACCGTCGGGTAAACGAACCTCACCACGCCCATCACGTGCTCACCGGGATAGGCGGCGACCTCCATATGCGCCTGCGCGCCCTCCTCGACGAACTTGATGTCCTGCTCGAACACCTCGCCTTCGACCCACACCTCGGTGAGATCAGCGATGCGGTAGAGGCGCATCCCCGGCATCACGCGCTGCCCCTCGAAGACATCCTTCTCCAGCACGATCCCGCTGACCGGCGCCACCAGGGTGAGCGTCTTCGTTACCTCGCCCGTGCTTTCGAGTCGAGCTATCTGCTCCGGCGTGATGTCCCAATAGGCGAGCCGGCGGCGCGAGGCCTCGAGCATGGCTCCGGCGCTCCGCCGGGCTTCCCTCGCCGTCGAGTCGATCCCTGCGACGAGGCGCCGAGCGGTGAGGAGCTCCTCCTGCGCCGCCACGAGCTCGGGGCTGTAGAGAGTGAGCAGCCGCTGGCCCCTGCGGACGGTCTCACCGGTCGAGGCCACGAACAGCTGCTCGATGAAGCCCTCGATCTTCGGCGTGACGTCGGCGACGTTCGGTTCGGCCGCCGCGATACGCCCGACGGTGCGGATGGATCGGGTCAGCGTCTCTCGCGTCACGGTGACGTAGACCACGCCCAAGGCGCGTTCCTGTTCAGCGGAGAGGTGGACGGCCTGCCGCTCGAGGGCTTCGGCCTCACTCGAGCCCTCGCCTGCTCCGGTCGCTGAGTGGTCCGCCGCGCCGGCAGCTTCCCCGGCTCGCGATCCGTCACCGTCGCCGCAAGCCACGAGCAGCGCGGATGCCAGGATGAGGCCGGCCTGGAACGGCAGCAGGTGGTTGAGGAAGCGTCTCATAGCGCACCTTCCAGATCGGACGCGACGAGCGCTTGGAGCTCACCGACGGCCCGCTGGTACTCGGCCGCCAGGCGCACGCTCTCTATCTCGAAGCGGTTCACCGTGAGCTCGTTTTGCATGAGGGTCATGAAATCCACCTTTCCCACGCGATACGCGGATAGCGCCGATTCGACGGCCGCCCGCGCCTGCGGAAGCACGGAGGTCGAGTAAAGCGCCACCAGCTTCCGAGCCCTTTCAGCCTCGGCGCGTCGCTCGGCGAGGCGCGCAAACGTCTCGTTGTAGAGATCGATGGCCCTGGCCTCCTCTTCCGCTTGCATCGCCGCCATCTCTCGGCGAAGCGGCGTGTGGCTCTTTCCCGCCCACAGCGGCAGGCTGATCCCCACCATGAACGAGAGCCAGTCGTTGAACTGGGGCCTCTGTGAGTAGGCCATCCCGACCGTGAAATCGGGGTAGATGGCGCGACGTGCAGCCCGATAGCCCGCCTCGGCGGCGCGAGCGCGCTCGCGCGCTGCCTGCAACCCCGGCCGCTGCGCATCCGCCAGAATCATCAGTGCCTCGACGGAGGGGAGCTCCTCGCCCGGGGGCGGCAGACCCAACTCGTCGATCCCCACTGTGGCCGCTCGGCCAAGCAGGGCGTTCAGGCGGGCGGCAGTGGCGAGGCGATCCTGCTCTACCACCGTGATGTCCTCCGTCATTGAGGCGACGGCGACCTGGGCCTGAAGAACATCCTGTTGCAGGCCCTCGCCCACGGCATAGAGCGTTGAGGAAACGTCCAGGAATTCGCGCAGCAGCTCGCGCGTGTTCTGCATGATGATGAGCGCCCGATCCATGAAGGCGAGCTGGTAGTAGACCGCCTTTACCCGAGCGAGCAGAGCCAGCTCGGTCTCCTCCGCATCGAGCGCCCCGGCGCTCGCCAGCAACTCCCAGCGGTCCTCTGAGAACCCCAGCTTTCCGGGCCACGGAAGGCGCTGCGAGAACTCGATGCGGTTCTGCAGCATCGGTTCCGCGGTCGAGCCGAAATCGGCGATCTGCCGGTTCATCAGCCCGAAGCCAAGCATCGGATTCGGCAGTGCGCCTGCCTGCGGCACGCGCTCGGCCGCCACGTCCGCCCTCAGTCTCGCGGCTCTGAGCGCCGGGTTCGACGTTCTCGCCAGCGAGAGGGCCTCGTCAATCGAGAGAGGCTCGGCTGTGGCTTGCGACATCGCCACACCGGAGTCAGCCACCGTCATCACGGCCACTGCCAGCAAGGCTCGTAAAATCCGCATCGGTTTCATCAGTCGCGATGCTCCTCAGGGTGCGATGCACCGAGTTCTCTTTGGGTGTCTATGTCCGGGGTCTGTGAAAGGGCGGCGGCCGTTCTCGGCCGCCATGGGTCTTGGCTATCGACCCGGGGATCAGACTCTGGGAGGGGGCGTTCCGTGGGTAAGGGAAGCCGGGTGAATGAACCACGATGGAGCAGGCTGCTCGTCAGCCTGCACATTTGGCGGGATCTCGGGAGCCGTCGAGACGACGGCAGGAAGGTTGAGCGCGCAGTGTGCGGCAGCGGCGCACGTTTCCGGCACGGGCGAGGTGTGCGGGACCGGCTCCCGATCCGTGGCAGTCGCGCCGCCATGTTCGGCGGAGACTACCGGGTCGTGATCGTGCATGCCCTGGCCGTCAACGGCAGACGTGCAGCTCCCCAGAGGGCTGGCCGTCCCGGCTTGAACGAACAGCAGAAGGAGCATCAAGCTCGATGCCAGCCGGCGACGAGCGACTCTCATCTCAAATACCGATGGAAGAGGTCGACGAGTTCGGACCGAACCTGCTCGGCGGGCTCGCCGCCACCGGCGATGGCATGTGTGGCGCAGTGCTCGAGGTGGTTCGCCAGCAGCAGCTTCTCGGCCGAGCGCAACGCGGAATGGACCGCAGCGAACTGCTGCATGATCTCGGGACAGTATCGCTCATCCTCCACCATGCGGCGGATGCCGTCGATCTGGCCGCGAGCCCGCGCGAGTCGATTCAGGAGATCCTGTTTCGTTGACTCGCCGATACCCATCGCGTGGGCCGGTCTGCTTGGGGCTTTTGTGGTCATGGTCTCCGAAAGCTGATACTCTACCCCAGTATAGTATATTCCACGGGAGTTCGTCAAGCGTACGCGGCTCTCGGTCAGACAGATGATCGCGATACCCGGGAAGAGCGAGGATAAGATCCTCGCAGCCGACTGGCATCGACCCTGCCCAGATGCTAAGAGAGTAGCTGCGCCAACGCGGCGCCGTGCCGCGCCTCGAAGAACGAAATGGAGCAGCCTCGATGCCCAACGCCGATAGCGTCACTACACGTCTCGCCTCCCTTCTCGGTCTCGCTGTCGTCGTCGCGGTGGGAGCCGCCTGCTCCGGAGCCTCGGACGCGGAGGAATCTGGCGCGGCGGCGGTTGCGGCCGATTCCGCGGACTACGCCTTCGTGGGCGTGAGCGTCGTTCCGATGGACGAGGAGCGGATCGTCCCCAACCAGACCGTCCTCGTACTCGGCGACCGTATCGTGGCGATCGGCAACGCGGACGAGGTAAACGTGCCGGAGGGCGCCGAGCGGATCGACGCTCAGGGCCAGTACCTGATGCCGGGGCTCGCCGAGATGCATGCGCACGTGCCGAGCGGTCAGGCGGGCGGGCCCGACTTCACGGAACGGGTACTGCTGCTGTACGTGGCCAACGGGATTACGACTATCCGTGGCATGCTGGGCGCTCCCGTGCATCTGGAGCTGCGCGCCCAGGCGAACCGCGGCGAGATTCTCTCACCTCGAGTCTATACCTCCGGGCCCTCCATCAACGGGAACAGCATCCCCAGCGCCGATTCCGCCCGCCGCGCTGTTCGGCATCAGAAGCTGGCCGGCTACGACTTCCTGAAGATCCATCCGGGGCTCTCCAGGGAGGCCTTCGAGACGCTGGACGAGGTCGCCGACAGCGCGGGAATCGGGTTCGCCGGCCACGTGCCAGCCGATGTCGGATTGGAGCGTGCCCTCGAGGCCGGTTACCTGTCGATCGACCACCTGGACGGGTACTCCGAGGCACTCGTGCGCGACGGCATGGACGTCTCCGAGACGCCCCCCTCCTTCTTCGGCGCGAACCTGGTCGGCTTCATGGACGAGTCGAAGCTGGCGCGGGTCGCGGCCGCGACCCGCGAGGCGGGCGTGTGGAACGTCCCGACGCAAAGCCTCATCGAGAGCATCGCTCTTCCGGAGGACCCGCTGGAGATGGCGGCACGGCCCGAGATGGCGTATATGCCGCCCGAGGTCGTCGCGAACTGGGTGGAGGCCAAGCAGGGCTTCCTCGACAACGAGGACTACTCGCCCGACCTCGCCCGCCGCTTCGTGGAGATCCGACGCAAGCTGATCAAGGCGCTAAACGACGCCGGGGCCGGCCTTTTGCTCGGCTCCGACGCGCCGCAGGTCTTCCAGGTGCCTGGCTGGTCGATGAGGGCGGAGCTCGCCTCTCTCGTGGCCGCCGGACTGACGCCCTACGAGGCTTTGACCACGGGTACGCGAAACGTCGCCGCCTACTTCGACGAGCTGAGCGAGTGGGGCACGCTCGAGGCGGGAAAGGTGGCCGATCTCCTCCTGCTCGATGCAAACCCGCTCGAGGACGTCGGCAATGTCGGGCTTCTGAGCGGCGTCATGACCCGCGGTCGCTGGGTGCCCCGGGCCGAGCTCGACGAGATCCTCGAGGGATTGAAGACGGAGTAATCCAGGCGCCCCGCTGCTCGATCGCGGATCGGCTCTAGACTCAGGGATCCACGATGCCGATGTACGGAAGGGTCCGGTACTGCTCACGCAGGTCGAGGCCGTAGCCCACCACCCAGCGGTCCGGGATGTCGAAGCCCAGGTAGTCGACGTCGACCTCGCTCTGGATGCGCTCCTTCTTCCGTACCAGCGCGCAGCAACGGAGCGACGCCGGCTCCCTCGCCCTCAGCATGTCAATCAGGTAGTGAAGGGTGTTGGCCGTGTCCACGATGTCTTCGACGATCAACACATGGCGGCCGCGCACGTCGGTTCGGACGTCCATCAACAACCGCACGGCCCCCGACTCAGCACCGTACGGGTAGCTCGAGAGCGCGATGAACTCTATTCGGCGTTCGATCGTAAGCCGCCGGGCGAGATCCGCCAGGAAGATGAACGCGCCCTTCAGAACACCTATGAGTATGATCTCGCCGGCATCGGCGTAGTCGAGCGAGATCTGCGCCGCCAGCTCATCGACGCGCCGGATTATCTCCTCCTCGGAGATGAGTACGGGCGGCAAGTCCCGCGATTTCCCGGCAGGCATGAGCGTCATTCCTCGCCCGGCTCGAAATCCAGAGCTTCCGAGTTTATGCAGTATCGCATCCCGGTCGGCTCGGGTCCATCCTCGAACACGTGGCCCAGGTGCGCATCGCAGCGGGCGCAGAGCACCTCGGTCCTGGGAACCGCGAGGCTGTCGTCAGGCGCCATCACCACGCGATCGGGATCGATCGGCTGAAAGTAGCTCGGCCATCCGGTGCCCGATTCGTACTTGGCGTCGGAGCCGAACAGCTCGCTTCCGCAGCAGACGCACCTGTATGTGCCCGCACTCTTCTCAGCCACGTACCTGCCGCTGAACGGCGGTTCGGTTCCCTTCTCGCGGGTCACGTAGTATTGCGACGGCGTAAGCCGCTCCTGCCACTCGCTCTCTGGTCGTTCGACTCGGTCCGTGTCGTCGTCCACGTTCACTCCAGGGGCTTGTCTGCGATTGAAACATCCTCGAGCCGACTCTCGTCGGGACTACTATCGTCGACGATACACCTCGGAGGCCGTGGTGAAAAAGGTCTTATGGTTGTCGACGCTGCTGGCGGTGGTCTGGGGTCTGGCGATGACGGGCTGGTCGGTGGCCGCCCATCTCACTGGAGCGCCCGGGCCGGCGCACGCGGCAAACGCCATGTTTGACGTGAGCGAGGCGGCTTTGGCGTCCGTTGACCTCCCCCGACCCCTGTCGGGCCCGAGGCGCCTTGCTCTCAGGCAGCTGGACGCGAGCCGGCGAATCGTCGCATCCGTGCTTCGAGGCCCGGAGCGCGTCGGCGCCGCGATATCGGACCACTGGTCGAAGCAGCGCAAAGGGCACCTCCACCGACTCCGGGTGCGAGCGCCGCCCGGACAAGCGCCGGGGCAGACGCTGGCGTTGGGCGACGAACACCCCGGCAACGACGCGGGAGACCGTCCCCGGGGCTGATGCTCCGGACGGGATGTAAAGCGGGCGGAGACATCGCACGACTCCGCCCGTCACGAGTCTTGCGGTAGCCCAATCCTTGTGTATACGCCGCAACGGCGAGTCGACTCCTGCTGAGCACGCAAGCCTCTCGATTCAGTATACCGACCTGCCGTGCGGTTGGCACGACTCCAGCCTTCCTCCGTATCTTCGGGCCTTAGCGTAAGCCCTCGCCAACGTGCAGCGGGCAGCGCCTCACCTCCGATGGGCTCGTGTATGACCTGGGAAATCGCCTTCGTTTTCGTCGTTATCGCGGTGGCGCTCGCGCTGTTCGTGAGCGAACGCTACCCGATCGACCAGGTCGCCTTGGCTATC
>JBDHIM010000013.1:0-45108 GCA_039587445.1 Gemmatimonadota bacterium | reverse complement strand
TACACGCGCTCACGCAACAGCTTGACGTACCTGTGACGCTCGCGGTCGGATTGCCCGTCGAGAGAACGCGTCCGGGGCGGGCCTTCACCGCTTACTTCCGCTGGCTGGACGGTGGCTTCGGGGCTGACGTGATCCGCCGACTGCTGGAATCCGGAGACCTGCGGCCGGAAGGCCGGCACGGGCCGCATGGAGTGTCCCTCGCCCGCCGGCTGCGATCGCTACGTATCGGGTGGGGACGCTCGCGCTATTTGACCGTGATGGAAGATCAGTTGGCAGCGGTTAGAGCTACCGAGCAGAGACTCCGTGACGCGGGCGAGAATCCAGGGTGGCGCGTGAAGCGGCGCCGTCGCGAGTTGGAGGCGCTGTATTCGATACTCTCTCCGATTATCGAGAGCGCGCCGCTGACTCCTGAGGGACCGGAGGACGAGCCCGAAGCGGTGTCGCCGGGCGACGTGGCTCGTGGTCTCTCCGCCTTCCTCCGTTTCGTTCCCGCGGAGGACCCGGTCGACCTTACGGCGAAGGAACGAATCGACCGCATCCTCCTCCGAATCGCGACGACTCTGTCGCGTCCGACAGAGTACGGTGCGGCAGCCACCATCGTCCGCGCACACCTGCAGATCCGCGTACCCGCTCCCCGGGCGGAGGGCAGAGCACCCTGGAGCTCGGCGGGCGGGCATCTGTATCTGACGGACCTGGAGCACGGCGGCGTGACGGGACGACCCTTCACCTTCGTGGTCGGCCTCGACTCGGACCGTTTCCCCGGAGGCCGGCTTCTGGATCCGCTGCTTCTCGACGCCGACCGGCGGGCATTGGCGGGCAAAGACCTGCCGACGTCGACCGACCGGCTCGCCGAACGTCAGTTCCAGCTTGCCGCCCTGCTCGCACGGCTCCGCGGGAGCATCACGCTGAGTTACTCGGCCTGGAGTCCCTGCGAGGCCCGCGAGATCGCACCAGCGGCCGCACTCCTCGATGCCTTCCGGCTCAGCCGCCGTCGCCCGTCGGCGACCTTCGAGGAGCTTCATGGTGAGCTCAGGCCCCTGGCCGGTCCCGTTCCGCGCGGGCACGGCCGATTGGACCAGCAGGACGTTTGGCTCGGGAACCTCGAGAAAGGAGGCCGCCTGCTGGAAGCCCGTTTTGCCGTCCGTGCCCTGTTTCCCAGCCTCGACGCCGGGATCGGGGCCCGTGAAGCGATCCGGAGCGAGGAGGGCAACGCCTTCCATGGCGTCATCCAGCCGCGCGCGGCGGAGCTGGATCCGCGGCTGAACGCCGGCCGGACCTTGTCGGCGAGCGCGCTGGAGAGCTTGGGTGCCTGCCCGCGAATGTACCTCTTCAAGAGAATCCTATGGCTTGACCCGCCGGACGACCCGGTCTGGGACCCCGATCAGTGGCTCGACGCGAGGGAGCGCGGCAGCTTGCTCCACACCGTGTTCGAGCGCGTCCTTCGAGAGCGGACGGAAGAACCCGATCACGAGGCGACGCGAGAGGCCCGAGCCATCGAGATCCTGGCGGAAGAAGCCGAGGTCAAGCTCGGCGAGATGCCGACGCCGAGCCAGGCGGTCTTTCGACGCGAGCTGGAGGGCCTGGCCGAGGACGTGAGGTCCTTCCACAACATGACCCGATCGCTTCCTCCGCCCCTCGCCCTCGAGTTCAAGTTCGGCCTCGGCGGCGACGCTCCGTTCCCAATGAAGGTCCCGGGCGGCACGATCCTCCTGCGAGGAGCGGCGGATCGAGTGGATGCCGGAGATCCCGAGCTGACGATCGTGGACTACAAGACCGGAAGCTTTTTCGGCTACGATCGCAGTTCGGGCACGTTCAACGGCGGCCGAAGGCTCCAGCACATCGTGTACGCGAGCGTCGTGGAAGAGCTGTTGGGACGCGGCGTACAGGCGTTCGAGTATCACTTTCCCTCCAGGCGGGGACAGAACACGGTCCGTCGTTACGAGCGCTCCGCGTACGCCTCGGGCGCGGAGCTCATCGCCCGCCTGCTGGATGGGGTGGCCGCCGGCCATTTCCCACCGACCGAGAACCCGGGCGACTGCCGATTCTGCGACTACCGGGCGATCTGTCGGGTGACCGTGGGCCCGGCGGGAAAGGACGATTCGCCACTCCTCGAGTGGGCCGACGGCCGGTGGGCGTCCGGCGGGGAATACGAGGCGCTGAGGACGGCCCGTGGATGGGAAGGCTCCCGTTGAGCCGAGAGCATCCCGCACTCGGATCCCGGCCTCCGCTCACCGATCAGGCGGCACGCGATCAGATCGAGACGGATCTGGACAGGAACCTCCTGGTCGAAGCCGGCGCCGGCTCCGGAAAGACCACGGCGTTGACGGACCGGATGGTCGCGCTGATCCAGAGCGGCGCGGCGAAAATCGACGAGATCGCCGCGGTCACCTTTACGCGAAAGGCGGCCGCCGAGCTGCGGGAGCGTTTTCAGGGCGCCCTGGAGGTGAAGCTCGAAGAGTGCCCGCCGGAGGGCGCCCAGGGCGACCTCCTGAATCAGGCGCTCCGCGGCATCGACCGGGCCTTTCTCGGCACCATCCACGCCTTTTGCGCCAGGCTCCTTCGCGAGCGTCCGCTCGAGGCGGGCATCGACCCCGCCTTCGAAGAGACTCCCGAGGCAGACATGCTGCGGCTGCGGAAGAGCTACTGGCACTCCTTTCTCGAGCGCCTCGTCGCCGAGGAGGATCCGGTTCTCGAGGAGCTCGCCGATGTCGGGCTCCGCCCCGACATGCTCGAAGCCGCCTTCGACACGGTCTCCGACAACCTGGACGTCCCGTTCGCAGCGCAGGAGGCGACGACGCCGGCTGCCGATGCCATCGTCGCCATTCGAAGCGACTTGGAGCGGCTGGTGGATCGCGGCATCGAGCTCATGCCCGCCACCGAGCCGATGGGAGGATGGGACGATGTCCAGAGGCGGCTGCGACAGCTGGCCTATCGAAGAGACGTTCAGGGCTGGTCCGACCGCCGCCGATTCTTCGACTCCCTCTCGCTACTCCTGGGCAAGGCGGCGTACCGCGTCACGCAGAACCGGTGGTCCGACTCGAGCGCCGGGAAAGCCGCCGCAAAGGGCTTCCAGGAAGAGCTCAACGCGTTCGTCGGCCAGGGAGCGGCCCGTGAGCTTCACGACCGGTGGCTGGCCCACCGCTATGCCATCTCCATCCGGCTCGTCACGCGTGCGGCCGGCGAGCTAGCGGCAGGCCGGCGCCGGGAAGGACGTCTGGACTTCCAGGACCTTCTCCTCTTGGCCGCTGGTCTCCTGCGCGAGAACCCGGGCGCGCGGAGGGACCTGGGCCTTCGCTACCGGCGTATTCTGGTCGACGAGTTCCAGGACACGGACCCGCTGCAAGCCGAGGTTCTCCTTCTGCTGGCGTCGGAGCCGGAAACATCCGGCAGTGACTGGCGAACGGCCGTCCCGCGGGATGGCGCGTTGTTCGTGGTCGGCGACCCCAAGCAAAGCATCTACCGCTTCCGGCGCGCCGACATCGTCGTGTACGACTTCGTCCGGCGCCGCTTCGAGGAGTTCGGCGAGGTGCTCAAGCTCGTCACGAATTTCCGGTCGCGGCAGGGCATCGCCGACCTCGTGAACGCGACCTTCGGCGACGGCGGACTCTTCCCGGAGCACGCCACGCCCCATCAGGCAGCGTTTTCACCCCTCGTGGTCCGGGTGAAGGATGATCCGGCTCCGTGCGAGGGGGTGTTCTGCTACGACCTGGTGGTCTCGGGCAGCAACAGAAGCCGAGCCGACGCCGACGCCCAGCTCCTGGCCGTATGGGTGGCCAAACGGCTCGAGGCCGGGGACGGCCGAAAGCCCGGAGACTTCCTGATCCTGACCCGCAACCGCAAGCACCTCGACCTGTATGCACGGGCCCTCGAAGAGAGAGACGTCCCCGTGAACGTCTCCGGCGCGCGAGTGGGAATCGAGACGGAGCTGTCTGAGCTGATGACGCTCCTCGCAGCGCTGGCCGATCCGGAGGACAAGGTCAAAACGGTGGCCGTGCTGACCGGCCTGTTCTTCGGGCTCGATCTGGAGAGGCTGACCGAGCACCAGCTGTGCGAAGGCCAGTTCCGCGTGACGGACGACCCGACGGGACGACCGGGAGGCACCGACGAGGTGCGGGCGGCACTGGCACGACTTCGCGCCTGGTGGCTAAGAAGCAACGAAGTCCCGGCCGACGTCTTGCTCGGGGAGCTCTGCGCCGAGCTCGGGCTGCTCCCCTACGCCGCCACCGGGTCTCTTGGTGGCGTACGCGCCGGGACGATCGGCTACGGTCTCGACGCCGTGCGCGCCCGTGCGCTGGCGGGAGACGCATCGCTTGTCGGTGCGACCGAGGCTCTCGCGACCGCACTGGCCTGGGAGGACGCCGAGACGCCTTTCGAGCCCGGCCGACAGGATCTGGTGAGAGTGATGAACGTCCACCGAGCCAAGGGGCTGGAAGCTCCCGTCGTCGTCCTGACGGGGGCGGAGCTCGAGTCCTTCCACCCGGTCAAGCTGCATGTGGAGCGCCCGGCAACGGGGGACCCCGTCGCCTATATGGTGCTGCAGGAGAGGGAAGGTCCGCATCATTGGGTCGACCTCGCTCGGCCGCTGGACTGGGCGCAGCGTCAGGTGGAGGAGCGAGCGTTTGACGAGGCGGAGCGGGATCGGCTGCTGTACGTGGCGGGGACGCGCGCCCAGGACGAACTCGTGATCGGGCGGATTCCGGGCAGGGAAAAGTCTCCGTGGAGGGGCTACCACGGAGCTCTGTCGGAGATGGCGGAGATTCTGGATCTCAGGCCTGGAAGGCCCTCGGAGAAGGCGGAGATCGACGTGAGCCCGGCCGAGATCGAGCGATCGATCGCGGTGACGCGAGAGGCGAGGCTGGCCCTTGGCTACCCCACCTACCTGATGGAATCCGTCACGGCGCTGGCCAAAGAGGGGAACGAGGAGTTCGCGACGGGCGGAGCCGAGGGCAAGACTCCAGCAGAGCTCTCGTCCGCGAAGCCAGGCACGGCGCCCGGCGGTCCGCGTGGCTACGAGTGGGGCTCGGCCGTCCATGCCGCTCTCGCTGCCGCCGCTCGGGGGATGGAAGGCGAGCCGTTCCGTTTGTTCTGCCGGAGCCTGCTGGTGGAGTTCGAGCTTCCGGTCGACGAGACGGGCGAGCCCAGAAACCTCGAAGATCTGCTCGACCTCGTCAGCCAGGTGCAGGCCTCGGAGCTTTGGCAGAGGGCGGCGGCCGCGGAGGAGCGCCACGTGGAGTTGCCCTTCGCTGCTCCGTACGGAGGTCACGAGGCGCCCGCGGACGTTCCGGTGACCGTGGAAGGAGTCGTCGATCTCGCTTTTCGTGAACTGGATGGCTGGGTCATCGCCGACTACAAGACCGACCGGGGAGACGACCCCGAATTCGAGCGGCGGACACGTGCCTACAGGCGGCAGGTGGACATCTACGCGGATTGCTGGGCCGCACTGACGGGAGACCCGGTCAGAGAGCGCATCCTGTTCTTCACGGCCCTCGGCAGAGCCGAGAGCTGGTGAGCCTGTGTACCGTCTCAGAAGTTCGGTAGGCTGAGACGGTACACTAGGGGGCGATCAGCACCCTGCCGTCGAGATCCGGGGGATACGGGATCCGAGCCAACCGAGCCAGGGTGGGTGCTACGTCGACCGTCGCCGCGACCTCATCGAGTCGGCCGGGCTCGATGCCGGGTCCCATCAGGAGCAGCGGCACGTGGCGATCGTACGTGTATGGCGAGCCGTGCGTGGCGATCGCCTCGTCAACCATGTGTCCCTCGCGGAGACGCACGAGCACCCCTCGCTCGCCCGGGCTGATCGCGCGATCCGAGCGAAAGGAGCGCCGGTAGAGAACGACGAAGCTATCGGCGCTGGCTGCGAGCGGAGTCGAGGGATCGACCGCCAGCAGCTCCTCCCGGGTCATCGCATCGGCGACGAAGTCGAGCTCCTCCAGGATCGCCGCTCTGCGAGCATGAAGCTCCTCATCGGACGCCGCGGAGACCTCGTCCGCGGCCCGCAGTGCCTCGCGCACCTCCGAGGGCGGGATGCGCGCGGCGACCTCCCCCAGTTGGCGCCGGTACTCGGGCGCGGCAAGCACACCGTGATCCGCGGAGAGCGCGACGATGTAACGGTCACGACCGACGGCACCATCCAGAAACTCGAACAGCTCTCCAAGCTCGCGATCCAGACGGAGAAGGTTGTCAAGCTGTTCTCGGCTATATGGACCGTACGTATGCCCTATCGGGTCGGTCGCCGAGAGCCCGAGCGAGAGCAGGTCGACGCCCTCGCGCCGGCCCAGTCCGAGAGCCTCCACCCCTGCGATGGCGAAGGCGATCGAGGCGTCGTCCAGCATGGGGGTGCGCCAGAACCAGCCCGTAAAGCCGCTCGACCGCTGCGCCCACACCTCCTCCTCGACCGCGAAGCCATGTGGGAAGGTCATGTAGGCTCCACGCCGCTCGTATGCCGATGTGTCGGGCCGAGATGCGCCGGCGGCGGCGGCCGGCACCGTGCTCTCCCAGACCGAGTCGGCCAGCAGCGCCGCAAGCGGTCCCTCGTTGAAGCGGCGGACCCAATCGGGCACCGCCTCGCGGTAGTAGGTCGACGTCACGAAGGCTGGGCCGAAGTCGTCGTTGAGCACGTACACGTGGTTCTTGCCGTGACCGGCCATCGGCACGGCGCCACGGACCTTTCCGGAGATCGCCAACACTCGAGTGTCGGGATCCGCTTCGAGAAGCCAGTCGGCCAGCGTGGTCGTCTCGAGAACGCGAGGCGAAAAGCCGCGGCCCTCCGGCAAGCCGACCAAGTCCTCGGTGTCGTCGAGGAAGTTGTCGACGGCTACCCACTCCTCGCCCTCGGGCTCGCGCCAACTGTTGCCGACGATTCCGTGACGATAGGGGTAGACACCGGCTGCTAGGGTCGTGTGACCGGGCGCCGTGCTGGTCCTGGCGTGGTCGTGATAGGTCCGCGAGTAGGCGCGCCCCTCGTCCAGAAGCCTCCGGAACCCGCCGACGAAGAGCGTGTCGTAGCGGTCGAGCAGAAACTGGGGCAGCTGATCGATGACCAGCATGACGATCAGTCCGCTGAACTCCGGCGCCTGTCCGGCTTGCCGCTCGTCCGGGGGCTTCGGGGGAGCACAGGACACGGCCGCGAGCAGGGCCGCGGTCAGCGTAGCGGCGGCGCACTTCCGCGGCGTACGGGGGAGTCGGGAGGTAAGCGTCATCAGACCCCGCGCGCGCTTGGCTCCCAGATGAACTTGTGTACCTGGAGCTGGACACGAACCGGCAGGCCATCGGCGAGAACCCACTCGGCCAACTCTCGCGGATCCTGGGACTCGAATTCCGGGGAGAGGTGCACGACGAACCGGGCCAGGTCACGCTCTCGAACCTGCCGTGCCGCCCACTCGTAGTCCTCGCGGTGGGCGATGACGAACTTGAGCTCGTCGCGATGCGGATTCAGCATGGCCAGGTTTCCCCAGTCGTTGGACGATTCCTCACCGCTACCCGGAGGCTTGAGATCCACGATCTTGACCACGTCGGGAGGCACGCGGTCCACCGGAAGGCTGCCGCTGGTCTCGCAGAGCACCGTGTAGCCCGATTCCAGAAGCCGTTGGGCCAGATCGCCGATGTCGTGCTGGAGGAGCGGCTCGCCGCCCGTGAGCTCAACCAGCCGGCAGTCGCCGCCGATCCGCCCGACCTCGGAGAGGATCTCGTCCACGCTCATGTCGAGTCCGCCGTAAAAGGCGTACTCGGTATCGCACCAGACGCACCTGAGGTTGCACCCCGTAGTTCGAACGAAAACGCACGGTCGGCCGGCGTAGCTGGACTCGCCCTGAATCGAGTGGAAGATCTCCGTGACTCTCACGACGTCGGACGGCCTCCCCCAGCCCCCAGGTGCCTCGAAACGAAGTCGGTCAGCAGGCCGAAGAGGTTGACGCGAGCCTCGGCGCCCGCGATGGCGTGAGCCTTGTTCGGGTAGATTCGCAGCGAGAACTGGCGGTTGGCCTCCTCGAGCGCCTGCGAAAGCTGCACCGTGTTCTGGAAGTGCACGTTGTCATCTCCGGTGCCATGAACCACGAGAAGCGGGACTTCCAGCTTGGCGGCATGCGTGATCGGGGAGCCTTCGTGGTAACCCTCGGGGTTCTCCTCGGGCGTGCGCATGAAGCGCTCTGTGTAGATCGTGTCGTAGAGCTGCCAACCCGTGACGGGGGCCACCGAGATCCCCATGGAGATCTGGCCCTGACTCTGGAAGGAGCTCAGGAGGGTCATGTACCCACCGTAGCTCCACCCCCATATGCCGATTCGCGCAGCATCCACGTAGGGAAGCGCACCCAGCTGACTTGCGGCCGCCAGCTGGTCCTCGGTCTCCATCCTACCCAGCCGCATGTAGACCTGTTTGGTGAAATCACGACCGCGGCCGCCAGTGCCGCGGTTGTCCACACTCGCCACGATGAAACCCCTCTGCGCGAGCAGTTGGTGCCACAGGTGGCGGGTTCCTCCCCACCGATCGATGACCGTCTGCGACCCGGGCCCGCCGTATACGTAGAGCAGAAGCGGATAGGTACGGGCCGGGTCGAAGTCGGACGGCTTGATCATGTAGGCATGGAGCGACGATCCATCCGCCGCCTCGAGCTCGAAAAACTCCGGCTCGGCCAGAGATGCAGAGTCGAGCAGTGCCGCGAGGGGGGCGTTCAGCTCCAGCTCTCGAACCAGAGAACCGTCCGAGTTCCTGAGCTTCGTGGTGGTCGGCGTGGACATCGTCGAATGGCGATCGATGAAGAACGCGGCGTCCCGGCTGAACTCGGCCGCGTGCACCCCTCCGTCTCCGACGATCAGGCGCGGCTCGCCTCCACCCAGCGACACCCCGTAAACCGATCGCATCCGTGGGCTCGGCGAGGCCGCCGTGAAGAAGACCTTCCCGGCGCCCTCATCCACTGCGTCCAGCGACGTGACTTCCCACTCACCCGTCGTCAGCTGTCGGACAAGCGTTCCATCCCGCACGAAGAGGTAGAGGTGTCTATATCCGTCGCGTTCGCTGGCCCAGATGAAGCGACGCCCCCCTTCCAACCACGTCAGGTAGTCCTGAACGTCGACCCACGCCGCGTCCGCTTCCGAGAGGATGACGCGCGTCTCGCCGGAACCGGCAGCGCCGAGACGGAGCTCGAGCCGGTTCTGGTGTCGGTTGAGGACCTGGATCGCGACCTCTTCGGAGGAAGCCGCCCACTCCATCCGCGCGATGTAGGCCTCCGGGTCCGAGCCCGTGTCGAACCAGGTCGTTTCTCCCGTCTCGAGGCTCAGCGAGCCCACCCTCACGATCGAGTTGGGCGTACCCGCCTTCGGATAGCGAACCGGCACGGGCTCGGAATAGAGCTCCAGATCATCGATCATGTAGAACGGCCGAATCGGGCTCTGGTCGAACCTCCAATAGGCGATGCGACGGCCGTCCGGGCTCCACCTGTAGCCATCGAAGAAGGAGAGCTCCTCCTCATAGACCCAGTCCGTCGTGCCGTTGATAATGTCGCCGCCGCCGTCGGTCGTCAGCGGCCGTTCGTCCCCGCTCTCCAGGTGGACGAGGTGGAGGTCCTGGTCCCGCACGAACGAAACGTAGCGGCCGTCCGGAGAGAACTTTCCGAGCATCTGGAAGCCTTCCTGGCGGCTCACGGGCCTGAGCTCCCGGGTTTCGGTGTCGAACACCCAGTAGTAGCCTCGCTCGCTCCGTCTCCAGATCGGCTCGGCGTCGGAGAGGATCAGGATCTTCGAGCCGTCGGGCGAGAACTGATGGCCGTCGATCGAGATCGGCTCCGTCCTCCCGGCGGGAATCAAATCGTCCGCGGTGACCAGCAGCTCCTCTCGGCCGCTGGCGGCGTCGACAAGCCAGAGCTCCGCTCGCCCCTCGGCGTCCGGTCGCACGGCGGTCCAACGGGAGCCTTTATCGCGCCACGAGGCAGCGTAGGTCGTCGGAGCGAAATCGGCCGACCCGAAGATCGACTCCACGGTGAGACGTAGAACCGCGTCGCGTGCCCGGTCGGACCCGGATCGATCGGCGGCCGGCGGGGAGCTCTCCTGGGCCAGAGCGACCTCGAAATCGCCGATTCGTTGAACGGGCGCGAAGAGAAGACCCAGCGCCAACCCGCACCGCAGCAGAGCCACCTCGAATCGCTTCCGTTCTATCACGAAATCCTCCTCGAACTCGTTTTTCGAACCGGTCAGATCGCCAGTAGCGTCCGAATCGTCTCGCCGCGGTGAATCCTCACCCAGTAATCGCCGCACCGCGAGCCGTGGTATACACTGCCCCCTCCCGTCGCCACGAAGGCTCCCTCGGGATCCTCGGGATCGGCCGCAACCACCGAGTACGCGTTCCTGCGATAGCGAAGCGCACCGACCGAAGCCTCCTTCCATGAGCCTCCGGCGTCACGGCTCACGTGCAGCCGCGCCTTTGCGCCGTGCCGGGTCCAGGTAGCCGGGGTTCCGTCTGCAGTCGCCAGATAGAGTACGGTCCTTCCGGTCCGATCCGATCGGGCGAGTAGCGCCGTGCTGAACAACGAACCGATCTCGTCCGGGTGCTGCTGCCAGGACAGGCCGCGGTCCCCGCTCGAATACAGGCCGCCGCCGGTGGCCGCATACATCCGGGAGCCAGCCCGGGGGTCCACGGCGAGGACGTGGATGTCCTCGTACAGGCCGTCGCCGATGACCTGCCAGCTGCGCCCCCGATCCTCGCTCGCGTACGCGCCCCCCACCTCAACGCCCGTGTATAGTCGCCGGTCCGCGTGAGGATCGACCTGTATCGTCTGAACGTGGGCAAGACGGTCGGCGTAGCCTCGCCACTCCTCGGTCGGCCCCATCGCGCGAAAGGACTCCAGCTCACGCCAGGCACCCGCCGCATCGTCGAAGACGAACATCGCGGCCGGCTCCGTTCCGGCGTACAGTCGCGAGCCGGAGCCAGTTCCGGCGGCCAGGCTGCACACGGCATCGCACTCCAGGCCGTCCTGCATCGGCTCCCACGAGGAACCCCGGTCCTTCGAGACGAACACCTTCCCGTTGCCGGTACCCACGTATACAGCCGACCGGTGGACGGCGGCGGCCTGGACTCGCTCGGCCTCGAGAGCTCGTGTCAGAAGGCTCGCCGCACGCTCGCCCTTGAGCCAGCGCAGCACCTGGACTCCCTTCTTGGTCCCGGCGATCAATCGCATTCTTGGGCGTCCTTTCTAGCGGATCCCCGGCTCGGTCATCGCCCGAAAATCGAGAAGCCGATCGAGCTCCTCCTCGGAAAGAAGTCCCTCCTCCAGGACCACCTCGCGCAACGTCTTGTCCTCCTTCAGGGACTTCTTGGCCACCTCGGCCGCCTTGTCGTAGCCGATCGACGGAGCCAGCGCCGTGGCAAGGGCGGCGGTGGACTCGGCGAAGCGTTGGCATCGCTCGCGATTCACGGTGATCCCCTCCACGCAGCGGTCGGCAAACTCCCGGCTCACCGACCCGAGTATGTGAATCGACTCGAGGAGGTTGTGTGTCATGAGCGGTTGCATGACGTTCAGCTCCAGGTGGCCGTGCTGTCCTCCGAGCGTGATCGCCGTGTCGTTTCCGGTTACCTGGGCGGCAACCTGGCACACCGACTCGACCATCACCGGGTTCACCTTGCCCGGCATGATCGAGGATCCCGGTTGCACGGCGGGGAGGTTGATCTCGCCGAAGCCGGTACGTGGGCCGGTGGCTAGGAGGCGAAGGTCGCCGGCGATCTTGGTCAGGCTCGAGGCGATGGTCTTGAGCATCCCGCTGGCCTCGACGACGGCGTCGCGCGAGCCCTGCGCCTCGAAGTGGTTCTCGGCTTCGTAGAACTCCGCATCGAACTCGCGGGACAGGCTCTCGACCATGCGCGGAGCAAACTCGGCGTGCGTGTTGATGCCGGTCCCGACGGCGGTGCCTCCGATCGCCAGCTCCTCCAACGACCGGGACGCGGCTTCGGCCCGTCGGATGCCGTGCTCGAGCTGGCTCGCGTATCCCGCGAACTCCTGCCCGAGGCGCACGGGCGTGGCGTCCTGAAGATGTGTCCGCCCGGCCTTTGCCACGTCGTCGAACTCCTTCGCCTTCGCCTCCAGTGCCTCAGCGAGGCGCCGTAGGCCAGGCAGCAGCTCCTCTCCGATGGCGACGACGGCCGCCACGTGGGTGGCGGTCGGAATCACGTCATTGGAAGACTGCCCCAGGTTGACGTGGTCGTTCGGGTGGACGGGATCCTTGGAGCCAACCTCGCCTCCCAAGTGCTGAATCGCGCGGTTCGCTATGACCTCGTTGGCGTTCATGTTCGTGGAGGTGCCCGAGCCCGTCTGGAAGATGTCCAGCACGAAGTGCTCGTCCAGCACGCCCTCCATCACCTCGGTGGCCGCGCTCCGGATCGCTTCCGATCGCTCTTCATCCAGAAGGCCGAGCTCCGAGTTCACCTCGGCGGCCGCCTTCTTGATCGCTCCGAGGGCTTGAATGAACCGACGCCCGAACCGGACGCCGCTGATGGGGAAGTTCCGGCGAGCCCGCTCGGTCTGGGCGCCGTACAGCATCCCCGCCGGTATGCGCACTTCACCCATCGAATCCTTCTCGACTCGCTCGACGGCCGCGGTCTGCACCGAAGGCGAGTCCTCCATCTTCGTAGTCATCGGTCTAGAACTCCACTCGCTCGCCCGGCTCCACGGCATGATCTTCGAACCAGCCCTTTCTCAGCTCCAAGGCGTACATGGCCGGCTGCGTGGAAGCGTGCGACGCGTCGTCGTGAGGCTCCATCTGCTGGATCTCCAGGATGAAGCCGTTGCGGTCGATGAACGCTATATCCAGCGGGATACGCGTGTTTCGCATCCAGAATGACAGGATCTGCTCCTCCGGATACACGAAGAGCATGCCGGTGTCTTCGGGAAGGGAGTCGCGGTTCATCAGACCACGGCTGCGGAGGTCCGGATCGTCCGCGATCTCAACGGTCACGGTGCTGCCCCCCACCCGAATCTCGGCTTCTCGGGTTACGGTTCCCCTCTGGGCGTCGACCCTCAGGCCGGTCTCCTGGTCGTCGCCCCCCTCACCGGCTGTCACCGATGGCCGCGAGTCGGCGTCCCGGGCCGGTTCCGCATCTCCCGTCTCACCGCACGCCGGTCCGCCTCCGGCGATGATCGCCAGCACGAGCCCGGCGCACACCCATCGCCATCGTTTCCTGTCGATCCTGCTCACCTATCCTCCGTCGAGGGGGTTGTGGTGCTCGCGGACAGCCAGCGGGGCTCCGCATGGCCGCATCCACGCGGACGTCTAGGTTCGTCCGTCAGAATACCCCGGCCGCCCTCGCTATTTCCTACCAATCTCTTTAGCGAGCGGGTTGGAGAGGGTCAACGCCCCAGCACGGCGCGCATGCCGAAAAGCAGGTTCTGCGGGCGCTCCGCCATCCGCCGCATCAGGTAGGAGTACCACTGCGAACCGTAGGGGACGTAGATCCGCATCCCGTAGCCATCCTCCACGAGCTGACGCTGGTAGTCACGGCGAACCCCGAACAGCATCTGGAACTCGAAGGAATCCGCGCCGAGTCCGGCTCTCGAAAGATGCTCGATGGTGGCCTGGATCATCCGGTCATCGTGCGTGGCGATCGCCGCGGGGACACCTCCATCGAGCAACAGCCGCATCAGCGACACGAAGCTGCCGTCGACCTCCTCGCGACTCTGGAACGCCACCGATGGGGGCTCCTGGTAAGCACCCTTGCACAGCCTGACGGGAGCTCCCAACGCTACCAGCTCTCGAACGTCCTGCTCGCTGCGCCTGAGATACGACTGAATGACGATGCCCACGTTCCGGTGGTCGGCGAAGACCCTCCGGAATACCCGCAACGTGCGTTCCGTGTGGGCCGAGCTCTCCATGTCGATGCGGACGAAGTTCCCCAAACGTTCCGACCGTTCGACGATCGAGCGCAGGTTGCTCTCGCAGAACGCTTCATCGATATCCAGGCCCAGCTGGGTAAGCTTGAGCGAAATCGTGGACTCGGCCACGCTGTCGTCGATCGCTTCAAGGCTCTCTCCGTAGGCTCCGGCGGCGGTCCGTGCTTCATCGTGATCCGATACGCTCTCGCCCAGGAAGTCGAGGGTGACGCGCAGGCCCGCCTCGTTGAGCTTCGCCGCCGTGCGTATGGCGTCCTCGAGCGTGTCCCCGGCTACGAATCGAAGCGAGACGCCCCGCGAGCCGGGAAGTCGGAAGAGGATGTGCTTGAAGTGATCCTGCCCGCTGAGAAAGAGAAGCGTCCTGCGGATCACGAAGACGAGGCCGCGCGGAGGTCGTCGGGCGTGTACAGGGCCTTCAGGTCGAAGCCCGAATCCTCGATCGCCCGGAAGCCTCCTTCACACCGATCCACCAAGGCCAGAACCCCCACCACCTCGCCCCCGGCCTGCGCCACGACCTGACAGACCTGCAGGGCGGACCCGCCGCTGGTGATCACGTCCTCCACCACGACGACCCGCGCTCCGGGCTCGAAGCAACCTTCGATCCGCTGCCCGGTGCCGTGCCGTTTCGGCCGCTTCCGAACCGAGAAGGCATGTATCGGCTTCCCCCGCCGCCAGCTCTCCGCGGCCATCGAGTATGCGATTGGATCCGCACCCATCGTGAGACCGCCGACCAGGTCGGGCGCCCAGCCCAACTCCGCCAGCGCCTCGAGACCCGCCTCGCCGACGAGGGCGAGACCCTCCGCGTGCATGGTCGTGGCCCTGCAGTCGATGTAGTAGTCGCTGGTTGCTCCCGAAGCGAGCGTGAATGAGCCGGTGCGGAAAGATCGCTCGGCCAGAAGGTCGCGGAGCCGCTCGCGGGCGGTCACTCGTGGATTCCGCCTCAGCCGGCCCGAAGAAGGTCCGCATCGGCCGACTCCTCGCAGGCCGGGCAGAGACCGTAGAGCTTCACCTGCCGCGTCAGGATGTGGAAACCGTGAGAGCCGGCTACCTCAGCCTGGAGGTCGTCGAGATCGGTGCTCTGGAACTCGACCACCATGCCACACGATGTACAGATGAGATGATCGTGACGCGACGGTCCGGCGCTCATCTCGTAGCGCTTGAAGCCTTCGTCGAAGTCGTGCTCGACCGCGAGTCCGACCTTGACGAGCAGGTTCAGGGTCCGGTAGACCGTCGCTTTGCCGACACTCTCACCGCCTTCCCTGAGCTTCTCGACGATATCCTCGGCCGAGAGGTGGCTGCGGCCCGACTCGAAGAGAACCTGGGCGATCGCCTCGCGTTGCTGCGTCACCGGCAGATGGAGCTCCTGCAGAGCGGCGCGGAACACACCCATCATCACGGCGGCGCATCCCAGGGGCGGCCTGGTCTCGACGGCTCTCATCCGATCATGGCCCTCATTCTCACCATGGTGAGAACAAGATAGACCGGACCGAGCGACGCTTCAATCGTCTCGGTTCATTCCAGGTGCGCGAGATCGAAGCCGTCGGCCGTTTGCCGCAGAAAGCGGTCGACTGGGGAGCTCGGAATCGGAAACAGGTTCCGGTCGGAGAACAGGTTGAGGGCTCGCCGCACCGACGGAAACGCCTCGGCGGCATTTTCGTACAGCTCGCCCAGCGATCGGTGGTCCGCGTGTGGATCGCCGGCCGCGAGGCGGAAGCCGGTCCGGCCCATCTCCTCGTAGTAGTCGAGACCGGGACCTCCCATGCGGTGGACCCTGGCCACGATGTGGTCGGGAAAGAGACCCGACAGCCAGAGGGCGAAGTTGCCGAGGTGGGCACGGAGGAGAAACGCCCGGCGTCCGTTGGCGTCGGCCAGGTCGGCGAGCACGTCCACCAGATAGCGATATTCCTTTTCGTCATGATCGGCGATCCGGTAGGAACGATCCCGCTTACCGAACTCGAACACGAGAGCGGTCGTGTAATCCGCGAGCATGCGGCTCTCGAGGCCTCGCTCCAGGAAGGCTCGCCGAATCAAGACATACAGCACCATTTGCGGGGGCGCGAGAAGGAGACCTCGGTGCCGGAGCACGACATCCGCCGCACGAGGATCATCGAGCAGCGCGTCGATTCCCTCGTCCGCTAGGACCTCTTCCCAATGCCGCTGCCCGCGCGCATCCCCTTCTCCCAGCAGAAGCACGAGCCAGCGGGCCTCGTTCCGTCCAAAGGACATCCGCACGTTCGGTAGAATCACGCGAACCCTCCTTCCGGATCACATCCCGCTCTCAACCCTCGTTCCGCTACTCCCCTTACTCGTAAGTACCCTGACCAGCGTAGGATGGGCCAGCCTCTACGCATCCTCGTCGGATCGGCTGCCGGGCGAAACGCCTTCTCCGGCGGCGTAATGCTGCGAACGGTCACCTGAGGACCGCGGCGATGCCCGTGTCCGTCGGCATCCGTTCGGCCGAGAGCACCAACGCGTTTCCTCCCCTCAAGATCACCACTTCCGCCAGTTCGTCGAGCAGCTCCACGGCGTTCTTGCCCGGATCGTTGCCAGCCTCCTGAACGAACTCGATGACTCCCGTCTCACGGTCCAGTCGGCCCCATAGCCGCCGCCCCCGCTCGGCCATGAGAAGACGAATCCTTCCGCCGACGGCGAGCCGCCCCGCAGCCGACAGGTCGGACTCGGTCTTGTCCTGCTTGAAGGCTGCCTCCCAGAGCTCGCCCGCGAGCCGCACCTTCCGCATCACGTCGCTCTCCACGATGGGCCACGCGGCTTCGTGCAACCGCTCATCGCTCCAGGTGACGACGTTCCCCTGGATGCCTTCGTTCGTCAGGTTGTCCAGCCGGCTGATCGAGTGGTAGATCGGGTGATAGTAGTCCACCGCAGCCAGGATGAGCGGAGCCAGATCATCCCCCAGGAGGTCGCGGAGCCCCGCGTCGATCTTGCGGAAGAACCGCTCCAGCTCCGCTTTCGAGTCGTCCTTGCCCACGCCGTAGCCGTGGAAGATCGGGCCGGAGCGGGCACCGGTGCCGTGGTGGCTCAGCGTGTCACGCTCGACCTGGCCGCCGAGCGCATCTCGCAGGCTCTCCGGGACGCCGGAGAGGTCGATCGGCGTCAGGCCCCTTGCCGTCCCCTGCTTGAGACGGACCTCCTTCTGACTGACCGAGAGCACCCAGTAGTGCTCGGGCACCTGAAGGAGCTCGAGCAGCGGGCTGGTGTGGAAAGACGGCCCGACCACGACGATCTCCTCGAACGGCACCGGAAGGCGGTACCGTCGCTCGAGGCTGGGCGAGGCGAAGAGCGCGAGCCCATCGGCCTGGTACAGCCAGAAATCCTGGTCGTCCAAAAGCGGTGTGAGGGTTTCGATCAACGGTCCGCACACTTCGGGTGGATAGTCAGCCTCGAGGAGCTTCCGAGCCTGCCCGAGCGCCGCACGGAAGCGGAGACGGTTGGCTTCCCACCCGGTGCTCGCGCGTTCCGTCCGGAGGTAGATCGACACGGACGGGACTCCATCGCTCCTCAGAAGCTCTCGGAAGTTCTGTTTTACGAAGTAATCCAACTCAAACCTCTCCAGTTCGCCGGCGGCCAGAAACCGCGAGCACCGCGACGGTTGCGATCGCTGTCAGCAGGGCGGCGACGGCGAGCCCTCCCCAGCCCATGAACCCGAAACCCGGTACGAGGGTCGCGGCGAGCTTGAGGAGCAGCACGTCGACAAGGAAGTACAGGACGGCGAGCGCGATCATCGGTACGGGAATCGGCAGCGAAGCAACGATGGGGTGAACGCTCACGTTCACCACGGCGATTCCGAGCGCGGTGAGTCCAAGCGTGGTCACCTCGCCTCGCTCGAATCCCGGCGCGATCCAGGCGGCGATGGCCACGATGCCGGCCATCACGAACCACCGTCCGAGGAGCGTCACGATCGTCACCTCCCGAAGCTGCGCTCGACGCCGTTCCCTCACAAGTCATTCCAGCGCAACATTGCCGGGCACGCGGTGAATAGGCAATCGAGCGAGAGACGCGCGAGGAGGCGCATGAAACGAAGGATCGAAGCCATCGTCGTCGACTGTGTGCGCGGCGACATCACCCGACAGCCGGAATTCGACGCGATCGTCAACGCCGCCAATGCGCGACTCCTTCCCGGGGGCGGTGTGGCCGGAGCCATCCACCGAGCGGCCGGTCCGGGCCTTGCCGGCGAGGCGGCTCCCCTGGGACCGATCTCCCCCGGAGAGGCCGTGCTCACGACCGCGCACGACCTGCCCAATCGCCACGTCATCCACTGCCTGGGCCCCGTCTATGGCAGGGACGAACCCTCCGCCGAGCTGCTGGCCGCCTGCTATCGGAACGCGCTCGAGCTGGCGGAGGAGAACGGAATCGCGTCCCTCGTCTTTCCGGCGATCTCCACGGGCGCCTTCGGCTACCCGCTGCGAGAGGCAGCCCGGGTGGCTCTCGAGACGATCGCCGACACGGCTCCCGGCCTCAGGCGCGTCCGACGTGTGCGGTTCGCCCTCTTCGGAAGAGCCGCGCTCGAAGCGCACGAGAGAGTGCTCGCACGCCTCTCGGCCGAGGAAGGTGAGGACGTAGCTGATACGTGAAAGGCCCGGCCGTCTTCGCCGGGCCTTTCATTCCTGCGCCGACCGCCCGGAGGATCCGGACGCCGCCTTGGTTGTCGGGACTCAGAAGCCGCCGTTGAACACGAACTGGAAGAACCAACTCTTGTCCGGTCGCTGTAACGGATTGACGATATCTCCCTCGAGAAGCATCAGGCCGAACAGGTTGAGCCGGAGGCCGAAGCCGACGCTCGTGTTGAACTTCCGAACGCAGGCCGACTCGACGCGGCCGAGATCGTCCAGCACGGTGTCGCAGCCGAAGATGCTCGGCTGCAGGTCGTTGGTCCACGCCATGCCCGCATCGAAGAAGGCGATGAAGTCCAGCGGCGGGAAGGCGCCTCGGCCGATAACGCCCAGCGGCCCGAGCAGGGGCAGCCGCGGCTCGATGTTGAACACCGCCACTTTGCTTCCGAGCAAATCGTCGATCTCCGAGCATGCGTTGATCTCCCCGGGCTCGAAGTCCGGGAAGGTGCACTCGTTGACGGAGAAGCTGTTGCTATCGTAGCCGCGAACGAGCGACGACCACCCCACGTAGATCTGAGAGAGCCTCGGGTCATCCGCGTCCTTGCCGTAGCGGCCGGTCGTCAGGCCCCGGAAGGCGACCGTGAACGGGAAGAACGGCATGAAGTACTTCCGGTAGTCGAACGTGAAGTTGTAGATCTGGATCGACCCGATCGCCGGCGACACATCCAAGCGGTAGCGCTGGCCGAGCACCGGACCATTCCCGCCGAAGATCGAGCTGTCGTAAATGAGCGCCACGCCGGCCCGCCCGAGGTTCAGGGTCGATGGCGCCGGGATGTCCTCCTTCTCGTCGAAGATCTTCTGGCCGCCGAGCGTGAAGATCTCCGTCTTCAGGTCCCGCGCGAAGTCGATGCTCTGCAGTCCGCCGCTGAACTCCAGCCGCTGTGCGCGGTTGAGCGGGTAAGCCACGAAACCGAGCACCTGCCGGTTAATCTGGTAGAAGCGCTCGGTGGTGAACACCTGGACCGGCACCCCATCGATCTCGGTGACCCCGAAGCCCGCCCTCTGGCTCACCAGCGGTATCTGCGAGAGCTGACCGCCCACGTTCCAGCGTCCGCGTCGGTTCTCGTACACGACCGAGAGCAGCGTCGAACGGTCAATACTGCCCGCGGAGGTGTTCACCTGGATGGCCGCCGCCAGGTTGCGGTTTCCAAGCATGTCGCTGAAGAAGAGCTGGGCCCCGGCGCCGACGAAGAAGCCGAACTGATCGGCGCCGACGGCGAGCGATGGCTGTGACACGAAGTCCAGCGAGAGCCCGGGGTTGTAGTCGCCGAAGTCGAAGGTCAGGGCATCGGCCAGCCCGATCCGCGGGTTCTCGATGAGCGCCAGAAGGTCGGTGGCCCGCTCCTCCGGTGGGAGAATCGCCGGATAGACGCCCGCATCCTGGCCATCAGCCGCGGCCAGATCCTCCTCGCGGGCCTTCGTAGCTTCCGCGTAGGCATCCGCCAGCGCCTCGTGGGATTCCGCCGTGTAGATGTTCCAGCGGAACGGGCCGTGCCAGTACACGCTGTAGGCTATCTTGCCCGTTCCGCTCGCCACCGAGAGCGCCGGGCTGAGGGCCGTGATTCCGGCCACCCCCGTCTGGACGTTGGTCAACTGGTCGATCTGGCCGGTCTCGAGCTCCAGCCGATAGATATTCGGGATCCCCGTTTCGTCGGAGAGGAAGAGCACGAACCGCCCATCGGGCGTGAAGGAGGGGTTGATGTTCTTGCCCTCCAGATTCGGGAGCTGCTCGATCTCACCGGTCGTCAGGTCGTAGAGGCCAAGCTGGTAGTTTCCGAAGTCCAGCCGGCCCAGGTCGCTGTCGAAACGGTCGGTGACGAAGACGATCTTTGTCCCGTCCGGCGAGAACTCGGGCTCGAGGTCCGCGAACGGATCGTCGGTCAAACGAACCGTCTCCTGGGTCTCGATGTCGTACAGCCACAGGTCGGAGAATCCGCTCTGCATGGCCGAGAACGCGATCCGCTCGTCCTCCGACCAGGTCGGGTTCGTGATCTCATCCAGCTCGTTGAACTTGTACTCGTCGACCCTCTTCCTCCTGTCGACGTCGATGATGGAGATCACCGGGCTGCCCTTGTTGACTCCCGCCAGGGCAAACCGGTTGCTATCCGGATGCCAGGCCCCCGAGGAGAGGATGAACTGAAGCGCTTCGAAGTGAGGGTCGACGGCCGCGTTCGTGACCTTGTCGATCGTCTCGCCGGTGTTCGCGTCCGCGAGAAAGAGGTCGATCGAGAACAAGCCCGCCTCGGAGAGGTAGAGGATCTCCTGCCCGTCCGGGCTGATCGAGGGCGCGACGTTCTGCCGGCCACCGGGCCCGTCCTCTCCCCCGATAATCAGCTTCCCGTATACCTCGGGGGGATCGGTCCGCTCGATGATCGGCTCGTAGGCCTCCCACGTCGCTTCGTGCCAGTTGGCCGAGAGCGAGTCCACGGTCATTCCGAGTACCGCCTGGAACGCCCCGATCGCGCTTCCGGTCCGGCCGGCGACCTTGAGGATCCGGCCGACGATCTCATCCCCGTATGTTCCGGCGACGTAGGACCAGAGAGCCTGTCCGTACCGGTACGGGAAGAAGCGGGGATCGTTGAGCTGGCTGATCGACGGAAGGCAGTCGCACTCGACGCCGTCGCGAAGCCACATCGCGGTGTTCGGATCGATCGGTCCGACCGATAGATACTCGGCCATCCCCTCGATGAACCACAGCGGCAGCCGGATCGCACCGGGGATGTCTACCCCGGCCGCACCCGGACCCTGCCCGGTGACATCGAACTGGAAGGCGTGCACGAGCTCGTGGCCGAGGACGTGGTCGCTCTCCGGCATCGTGTTCTGAAGTGGAAGGACGACCCGGCGCTTGAGGATCTCGGTGAAACCACCGGTCGACTCGCCCACCTGCTGCGGCGTCGTGTTGGTCTGCTCGAAGTGCGGATGCGAGGCATAGAGAACGAGAGGCTGCCGCGCGCGGATCTCGTGGTTCATGATCCTCGAGAGCCTGGAGTACCAGCGCTCCGCCATGCGGCCGGCCATCAGGGCGGCCTGCCGCTCCTCCCCGTAGAAGTAGACGTCGAAGTGCTCGGTACGGATAATCTCCCAGTCGAACGCGTCGTACTGGACCTTGTTGCGCCCGAAGTACTGCGCGCTCGCGCTGGAGGCGGCCGGTCCCAGAGCCACGAATGTCACGGCGCTCCAGAGAAGGAGTGCGCGAGGTGTAAACCGCATCAGACCTCCATATACCATGCCGGCGGCAGGCGAAACTCGCGCCGGTCGAGCAACAGCTGGATCACGAGTCGGCTTCGTCTATACTCCTATTGACTGGACCTATGCGCCGCACGTTACATCGAGCGGCCCGATGCCGAGGTTACGGCTTTGGCCCGCACTGATCAACGTCTCACCCTAAAGAAACCGAACATGGGCGCGCGTGTTCCGACCTCGCGCCGATGGGGACCCTCTCTGGACTCGACAGCCGCGACCGTCACCGAAGTCCATCGGGGCGAAGGGCTGGGAACCTGATTCGGGCGCCGTGGCTCCTATGCAAGGAAGGGTGTGACCTCTCGTGGACCCGCTCAAGAAGCGAATCGATAGAAGCCTGGAGTGCAGGAGGAGAGATGCAGGACGTCAGCTACGCTTTCGGCAAGACTCTGCCCGGAGCCACCTATGAGGAGGCGATCTCCCGAGTCGAGAAAGCTCTGCAGCAGAAGGGTTTCGGCATTCTGACCCGTATAGACGTGAGGGCGACGCTCAAGGAAAAGATCGGCGTCGAGTTCAAGCCGTACGTCATCCTGGGGGCGTGCAATCCGGGGCTCGCACATCGCGCCCTCGGCGCGGACGACAGCATCGGCCTGCTGCTGCCCTGCAACGTCGTCGTGACGGAGACAGACGTTGGCGTGGAGGTATCCTTCGCCAGCCCGAGGTCGATGCTGGATCTCGCCGCGATCGATGAGATCCTCCCGGTTGCGGAGGAAGCCGAGCTGCTGCTGCGGGAGGCTTGCGACTCGCTCTAGGAACCCGTCTCGACACGCTCGGCGAGGCTTTCTCGGAGAAAGCGGAGGACCCGCGGCCAGGAGTCACGCTCAGCCGCTGCGTAGGCGGCGGCACTTCCTCCCAACGCGAAGTTCGGCGTCGCCGAGAGCCCGGTGGTCGGGCGGAAAGGTCGGCCGATCGCATGGCCCGCGCCTTTGTAGTACAGATGGATCGCCGGGTAACGATGCCCATTGGCGTCCAGTCGATCGATGATTTTCTCGGCCATGTGCGTGGACGGCCAGAGAAGGTCGTTGCCGCCGGACACGAGCAGTACGGGTCCGTTGATTCTCTCCACCGGGATCCCGGCTCTCTCCACGGCGCTCTTGGCATCGAGGCTGGCCCGGTAGAGATGGACGATGTAGCGGGTCCCGCCACTTGTAAGCTCGCGGACTCTGTCCTCGTCGGAGGTGAAGGGCACGAAATCCACCGGACGTCCGTTCCGCGACCATGACGACCTCCGCGCCCCGCTGAAGTCCAGGCCCTGCCAGACGACGTGGCTGGGGACGTATGCTACGACCGCATGCACGACCGGATTCTCGGTGGCGATCAGCAAGGCCAGCTCCGCGCCCTTCGAGGCGCCCCAGACCCCGATCCTCGACCCGTCCACCTCGGACCTTCCCTCCAGCCACCGGACCCCCCGCTCGACGCTCTCGAGAGGCACCAGCCAGAGTCCTTGCGGCAGCTCCTCCATGCCGGGAACAGGATTCCCCGCGGCGTCGGGCCAGGAGCAGTAGGCGAGAGCGAGCGCAGCGAAGCCGTGCGACGCGAGCGCAGCCGCCTTCGCCTCGGCACTCTGGAGGCCGCACTCCGAGCCACCCAGGACAAGCAGACCAGGGTACGGTCCGATGCCGGACGACGGCGAAGGAAGGAAGAACGTCCCGATGAGGGCGTCGGTCCGCACCGGGACGACCTGAACACCAGGTCTCACGATGTGCCTGACGAGCTCCGTTTCGGCTACGACCGCCCCGTCCGCCTCCGCCTGCAGATGGACCAGCTGGGCGTTCGGCAGTTCCGTCGTGACCGCTGGGGCGGCGGTGTCCCTCACGGCCGACCAGAAGAGCCCCATCGCATCGAGGCCTTCGTAGGAGCCCGTCAACGGCGCGTCGACGGCAAGATCGATCCGGCCGTTCCTCCGGGCCGCGAACTCGGCGCTGGATACCCACGTGCCGAGCTGCGAAGAGGCGACCATACGGAGGATCGTCCTCTGGCCAGGATCCAGGCCGGAAACCGAGATCATCACCTCGTCGTCGATCAGCACTTCGTCGGCGGAGAGGTGGATCGTGGGTTGCCCGATGACCGGTTGAGCGCCCCACAGCACGGCAACCGTGCAGGCTGCGAGGAGCAGCGGGATGGAGCCGGGTCTGGTTCTCGTCATCGGTGACAACGGCGCGACGGCATGGATGGACTCAGCATGGGTTTCGTCCGAAGCTACGAGGCCCCTTTTTGCCGGCGCCAGGCCACGCCAGATTCCCCGAACTCGCAGCCGGGCGACGAACGTCGATTCGATCAGAGGAGTGGTATGAGCGATACCGAGCGACCATGGGTGGACGGCATGACGATCGGCCAGGTGCTGTCGGAGGCGGCAGCCCGGGTTCCTGACGGCGAGGCCCTCGTCTTTCCCCAAGCCGCGTTCCGCTGCACATACGCAGAGTACGAGGATCTGGTCAACAGGGCAGCGGCCGGGCTTGTCGCCCTCGGCACGAGACCGGGCGATCATGTCGCGATCTGGGCCACCAACTGGCCGCAGTGGCCGATCCTGCAGCTGGCCAGCGCACGGGTCGGGGCGGTGCTCGTAACGATCAATCCGGCCTACCGTCCGGAGGAGTTGGCCTACGTGCTCGAGCAGGCGGACGTCCGGATGCTGTTCACGATCGACAGGTTCAAGACGTCGGACTACTTCGCCATGCTCGGCGAAGCCCTCCCCGAACTGGCGGACGCGACGCCCGGCGAGCTCGACTCGGACCAGTTTCCCGAGCTTCGCTGGATCATCTCGCTGCCGGAGCATGGCGCCGCAGGCATGATCACCTGGGAGGAGATGCTGCGCCGCGGAGATGACCTCGAGCCCGGGGCGTTGACCGCGCTCGCCCCGGAGCTGTCGCCCGACGACCCGATCAACCTGCAGTTCACCTCCGGCACGACCGGTTTCCCCAAGGGTGCGCTCCTGTCGCACCGCAACATGCTCCTGAACGCCTATTACTTCGCGGAAGGCCTCCGAATCACGGAGCAGGACCGCGTTTGTGTGCCCGTTCAGTTTTATCATTGCTTCGGTTGCGTCATCGGCACGCTCGTGTCGCTCATCGCGCGAGCCACGATGCTCGTTCCGAACGAGTATTTCGCGCCCACGGCGGCACTGGATTGCATCGAGCGCGAGCGCGCCACCGTGATCTACGGCGTCCCCACCATGTTCATCGGCGAGCTGGAGGATGAGACGTTCTCGGAACGAGATCTCTCCTCCCTTCGGACCGGACTCATGGCCGGAAGCCCCTGCCCGGTCGAGGTGATGAACCGCGTGATCGACGACATGGGCGTCGGAGGCATCGCGATCGGATACGGCCTGACCGAGGCATCGCCCGGAGTGACGATGACCGGATTGGATGACCCCGTCGCGTGGAGAGTGGAGACGGTGGGCACACCGTTCCAGGGCGTGGACATCAGGATCATGGATGGGGAGGGCCGCGAGCTTCCCGACGGCGAGCAGGGCGAGCTCTGCGTGCGGGGCCACAACGTCATGCTGGGCTACTACAAGATGCCAGAGGCCACGGCGGAAGCCATTGACCCGGACGGCTGGCTGCACACCGGCGACGTCGCCTTGCGGGATGAGAACGGCCGCTACCGCATCACGGGGCGGATAAAAGACATGATCATCCGCGGCGGAGAGAACGTCTATCCGCGGGAGATCGAGGAGCTCCTCCACGCGCACCCGGATGTCGTCGATGTTCAGGTGGTCGGCGTGCCGGACCCTCGTATGGGCGAGGAAGTATGCGCCTGGGTCAAGCTGCAGCAGGGATCGAACATCGACGAAGAGGAGATCCGCGAGTTCTGCCGAGCGCACCTGGCGCACTACAAGGTGCCCCGACACGTGATGTTCGTGGAGGAGTTTCCCCAGACCGTGACCGGCAAGGTGCAGAAGTTCAAGATGCGTGAGAAAGCCGTCGCGAACCTGGGACTGTAGCGCCGGCCAGCGTGCGAGCCGAAATCAAGTCCTGCAAGGAGGCGAATACGATGCGAGCCGATCATCCGGGACACTTCGCCCGCCGCGCGTTGGGCGTGTCGCTGATGCTGATATCCCTGTTTTCTGCGACGGAGACGGGGCTCACGCAGACGGCGGAGCACCCCCTCGACCCTCTCGGGTGGGAGGAGCATTGGATCGTGCTGGATGCGATCCGGTCCGCGGGTCATGGCACGGACTCCACTCGCTATGCCCTGGTCACCCTGAAGGAACCGGACAAGGGGACCGTGGCAGCGTGGTCGCCGGGCAAGCCGTTCGGGAGGGAGGCCTTCGCCATCGTCAAGGAGGGCACAAAGACGTTCGAGGCGGTGATCGATCTCGACGCCGAAGCCGTTGCCAGCTGGACACAGGTCGAGGGCGTGCAGGCGACTTGGCTGGAGGAGGAGTTCGGGGTCTCCGCCGGGATCGCGCTGGAGAACGAGGAGTTCCGTGAGGCGTTGGTCCGGCGCGGCTATTCGGACGTCTCGCGGATCGAGTGCTTCGGCTTGCCGCTCGGCTACTTCGGCACCCCGCGGGAGCGGGGACGGCGGCTGGCCACCGTCGAGTGCGTCGACACCTGGCGGGCTCGCAACACCTTTCCCCGGCTGATCGGCGGCCTCGAGGCGCTGGTGGACATGGACTCCGGCGAAGTGATCGAGGTCAAGGAGGGCGAGATCGTCCCCGTGGCCACGGCGGACGCCGATTTCGACGCGGCCTCCATCGGCAGCACCCGCGAGACGGGCGCTCCGATCTCCATGGAGCAGCCTTTGGGTCCGGGCTTCGAGATGGACGGCCACACGGTACGATGGCAGAAGTGGACCTTCCACCATCGCATGGACCCGCGTGTCGGCACCGTCGTGTCGAGCGTGCGCTACGACGAGGGGGACCGCGCCCGGTCCGTGCTCTACCAGGGACACCTCTCGGAGATCTTCGTCCCGTACATGGATCCGGCCGCACCCTTCTACGCGTACAACTTCCTCGACGCCGGCGAATACAGCGCGGGCGGACTCGCCGCCCCGATGGAGCCCGGACTCGATTGTCCCGACAACTCCGTCTACTTCGACATGATCGTGGCAGGCGACGACGGAAAGCCCGGGGTGAAGCGCAACGTCTCCTGTCTGTTCGAGAGGTATGCGGGGGATGTCGCCTGGCGGAAGCGCTCCGACAACCTCATGGAGAGCCGCCCGAGGCGTGATCTCGTGCTTCGCTTCATGGCGGTGCTCGGCAACTACGACTACGTCTTCGATTGGGTCTTCCGGCAGGACGGATCCATCGAAGTCGTCGCCGGCGCCACGGGGATCGATGCCACCAAGCCGGTGGCGCAGCGCGTCGCGAACGCGGACGTGCCTCGTGGAGCGGCCGTCCTGGCGAGCGCCGATCCGGCGGCAGCCACCGGCTCGGCCGGCAGCTCGGGATCGGAGAGTGGGGACGAGGAGGGCTGGTCTGCCGATCGACCTGACGCGTACGGTCGTTACATCGCCGAGAACCTGGTCGGCATCAACCACGACCACTTCTTCAGCTTCCGCCTCGATCTGGACGTGGACGGCGCCGCCAACAGCCTGGAGATCGACCGGCTCGTGAAACAGCGCCTGCCGGAGGACCACCCGCGAAAGAGCCTCTGGGTCGTGGAGCCCACAGTGGCGCGCTCAGAGGCCGATGCCAAGCTCCGCATCGACTTCGAGCGGCCTGCGCTCTGGCGAGTGATCAACCCGGCGGTCGACAACTACCTGGGCTATCCGGTGAGCTACCAGGTCGTGCCCGGATCCAATGCCGTGTCGCTCATGGATCCGGACGACTATCCGCAGCTGAGGGCCGGCTTCATCGACCACCACTTGTGGGTGACCCCCTACAGCCCGAACGAGCGGTACGCGGCCGGACTCTATCCGACGTTGAGCGAGCCCGGACAGGGCCTGCCGGCATGGACGGGAGCGAATCGACCGATCGCGGACACCGACATCGTCGTGTGGTACACGGTCGGTTTCCACCACGTACCTCGCGCGGAGGACTGGCCGGTGATGCCGACGGCCCGAAAATCCTTCGAGCTGCGGCCGTACGACTTCTTCGATCGGAATCCCGCGCTCGACCTGCCGGCCCGTCCATGAGCGCGCCTGCGCGGTATGCGGTCGGTTTCCTGATGCTGCTCCCGCTCGCGGCGTGCGGAGAGGGAGGATCGGCATCGGACACGCGAGCGTACGTGGAGCGCCTCGGTCGGGACACCACGGCGCTGGAGGTGTTCACGAGAGCCGAGGACCGGATCGACGGCACGCTCGTGATCCGAAGCCCGGTCACGCAGGTGATCCGCTACTCCGCTCTGTTGAATCCCGATGGCTCGGTGCGCCGGCTCGAGACGGCCTGGACGACGCCGGACGCGAACCCGGAGGGCCCTCCCACCCGATATCACATCGTCGAGATCGAGGGCGACACCGCCACCATCGGCGCCGGTGAGATCCTCGATGAGTTGGAAACGGAACGAATCGAGGTTCCCGAGCGCACCCTTCCGGTGATCGGCAGGGTGCAGCTTTCCGCCGCGCTCTTCGAGCAAGCGGCCCGCCTGGCGAGAACCGCGGGCGGCGAACGCTACGACCTCACGGTTCTTCGAACGAGCTCGAGGCGGCGTACGGCGCCCAATGCGATCACGACGCGGACCGCCGACTCCCTCGCGATCGACTTCTTCGGTAACCCTATGATCGCGGCGGTGGACGGGGATGGGCGAATTCTCGGCATCACCGGGCGGGAGACGACTCTGAAGATAGAGGTCGAGCGGGTGGATCCGGCGGCGATCGACATCGAGAGCATGGCCGCGGAGTACGCCGCTCGAGACGCTCGAGGCGAGGGCTTCGGGCAGGCATCTCCCCGCGGCAGCGTCGAGGCCACGGTGGAAGACGCCACGCTGACGGTCGACTATGGACGCCCCTCCAAGCGGGGACGCGAGATCCTCGGTGGGCTCGTGCCGTGGAACCAGGTCTGGCGGACCGGCGCGAACGCGGCCACACACTTCACGTCGGACCGGAATCTCCTGATCGACGGACGCACGCTGCCGGCGGGTACCTATACGCTGTGGACGACGTATACGCCGGAGGGGGGCGAGCTGATTATCTCAGGCCTGACCGAAGTGTGGGGAACGCAGTACGACCCCGAGTCCGACGTGATCCGGATTCCGATGCAGAGCGATGCGCTGGACGAATCGGTGGAGCAGTTCACGATCGAAGTGGAGCCGAGCGAGCGGGGAGGCGGCGTCCTGGCGCTCTCGTGGGACACCAACCGCTTTACCGTCCCTTTTGAGGTGGTGCGGCGTTAACCTCCCCTTTTGGTTGCTCAGCTCGGCTTTTGGTGGGATGGCCGTGACCGGAGGCGTCCCTAACCCGCCGACCACGTCCGTATACTCAACGTTTGGGCAACCCATACTGTTACAGCCCATCGACGTTCAAGCGGCCGTCGGCGTTCGGTTGCTCGTTCGTCGTCCAATTCTCGAGCAAGTCGACGATCGCCCCTTCAACCTCGGCGGGACTCGCGCTCGGATGATCCATGAGGTATAGGATCGCGGCTCCGGCGACGACCGGCGCCGCCATCGAGGTGCCGCTCTGCGTAGCGTATCCCCCGTTCAGCCATGTCGACGCGATCGCCTCGCCGGGGGCGGCGACGCTCACCGGGTTCCCGTAGTTGCAGTTGATGTCGCTATCGGCCTGGTTGCTGGCGGTGACGGTGATGGCCCCGTTCACCCGCTTCGTGTCCCCGGAGCTTCCGCCGTTACCCGTGATCTTGTCGTCACCGGCCCTGGCGGGAGAGACGTCCTGCGCGTCGCCGGGCAGTAGGCACGCTCCGAGGATCCCGTTCCCTGCCGAGATCGTGAAGACGATACCCGCGTTCACGGCCTCGCGTACGGCGGCGTCAAGCGCGGCGTTCACGCCCCCGCCCAGGCTCATGTTCGCCACCATCGGCTGACCCGGACTGGCCAGCTTGCGAACGATAACCTCGTCGATCGCGGCGATCGCGTCCTCGGTCGTGCCCGCTCCATCGTCGTTCAGAACCCGGAAGCCGTAGATCGGAGCGCCCGGCGCGATCCCGACCGTGCCGCCGTTGCCATCCCTGGCCGCCGCGATGCCCGCGGTATGCGACCCGTGCCCGCGGCCGTCCTCACCACTGTGGCCCGCTTCCGCCGACACGAAGTTCCGGATCTCGGCCACGTTGAGGTCGGGGTGGTCGCTGTCCACACCAGAGTCGAGGCTGAACAGCCAGGGCTCGGGCTCGCAGCCCGGCACCTGGGTGGCCTGCCAGTTCGGGTTCAGATCCGCCTTTACCTTCTCTACATGCCAGAGGTCGTACGTGCCATCGTCGGTGTCATGGTTCCCCGTATCGAAGCAGACGCCCGGCGGAGGCGGCGGTTCCGTCGTATCGCAAGAGGTGTTGGAGTAGTTGGAGGTGAGGTGTTGGAGTAGTTGGAGGTGCCGTTGGCGTTGAAGGCGGCCACGCGGTAGCAGTACTCCGTGTCAGGGGCGAGCCCGCCGTCGGCGTAGCTCTCCACGTCAGCCCCCACCTGCGAGATCTGTGCGAAGGCCTCGTTCCCTTCCGTCCCGAGCCGCCGCTCGACCACGAAGCCCTGCTCGTTGGCCGAGCCGTCCAGCCAGCTCAGGTCGATCCCGGCAAAGGTGACCGGCACCGAGATCCCGTACCTCGCCCCCAGCTTCGACACCACGTCGTCCCGCTCGCAGTCCGAGAGCGCCCGGTCCCACACCAGCAGCTCCGCCACCTGCCCGTCGAACCGCTCGTCGGTCGCAGGCTGCGGCGCGCCCACGAGATATCGGTCCCAGGCCCCGTGGATATCCGAGCTCAGCGAGACCGAGCCCTCGGGGTCCCCGTCCACCTGGAAATCCACCTGCGCCGAGCCTTCGACTCGCCACACCCCGATGTGCGGAGTGCCCGCACCCACCACGAAGCCCGATTCCTTCCAACCGCTCGTCCGGTCCCAGTACGACAGCCGGTCCGGCCCCGCCCGGTATCGACGCGTCACGATCGACACCCGGTCGGTCGCGTTGCCGTAGAAGCCCGCCAGCCCGTAGTGATGCCGGTTCGCATCGTCCTGCGCGAAGACCGCGATCACCGTTGCCGAGCCGTGGGATACCACGCCCGACACTTCCAGCACCTCGTCGTTGTCCGTGCTCTCGTTGAAGCCCACGTGTGCGTGCCCACCGAACTGTCCTGAGCCGCCCGCATGCAGCGTCGGACGCTTCGATGCATCAGCCTGCGACGCGTCTGCCTCGGCCCCCAGGTTCGGCCATACATACCGACACCTCACCCCCATCCACCACCGTCGCCAACAGCTCGTCCGCCACCAACCGCAACTTCAACCCAGCCTCCGGTACCTCCTCCGGCGGGGGAACGAGAATCGTGCCGGCGACCGTCAGAAGACCGCGATCGCTCAGGAGACCACCTTCATGAAGAACGGTATTCGGGACGACCATCTCGACCAGCGGGTGCTTCTGCAAAGCCTTCAATCGGCTCTCGGGAACGACCGCCGAGAATCCCCGCACACGACGGTAGCTCCGTCGCATGGTGAGGCCGTACTCCCCGACGAGCTGATGAGCCGCCCCCACCGCGTCCGAGACGTGAGGTTTGAGGATGACGATGTACTGGTCGGGGACCACCGAATCCTTGCGGGCCTGTCCGGGAACGGTCGCGCGGCCGGCGGCACTCTCGGCCCCAGTGTCGGTCTCGGACGACCCCGCAGAATCCCCCGAGGTTTCGTCGGGAGCGACGTCCGACAAGCGGGATGCATCGGGACCCTCCGCCGCAGTCGACGGCGGAACCTCTGGGCCGGTGGGTGAGCCATCCCCCGAGCAACCGGTCAGGAAACCGGCGAAGACCCCGGCAGAGAGCAGAAATGCCCGCTTACTCAACATCTTACAGCTCCTTCGCCGACGACGTTGCCGCACTCCTCCCCGGAAATCCAGCGGCGTCGGGCGGGCTTGCAGATGTTCCCACCCCTATGCTATCTCCATGCCGGAGCGGGTCGGGCAGGCGATCTCGGTGTCATGGCTCGGTGCAGATGAACAAGCGAACCGCGATCCATCCGGCCCTCGCGGCCGGTCAGATCTCTCGGCATCTTTCCTCATCTGACGTCAGCCAAGAGCATCCCCTCCACCCTCCCTCGCCCTCCCGCGGTTTCGGACGACGATCCCACTCTACCTTCGGCGTCCTGTCGGCGGCGCTGGTGATCACGACCGGCTGTGGAGTCCGTCAAGAGGCACCGGATCCGGAGATCCCTCCCACCGCGATTTCGGTGCCCTTCGCATCACTGGTTCAAATGCAGTACAGCAACTTGGAGGACGAGGCACGCATGGTCGTGAGAACCCGCGCCGAATGGGCAGATCTATGGGCTTCGGCAACGGAGGGCGTTCAGCCCACCGAGGACGTTCCGGTGGTGGATTTCGGCCGGAGGATGGTCCTGGTCGCAGCCATGGGCAGGCGTGCTACGGGCGGCTTCTCCGTCCGGATCGGGTCGGTGTTCGAGGACCGGGAGCGCCTTTACGCGGTCGTCAGCGAAACATCGCCGGCCTCGGGCTGTCTGACGACCCAGGCGTTCACGGCTCCGGTGTCGGCGATCTCGATCCCGCTCAGCGGTAAGCCCGTGAGCTTCGTCAGGCGCACCAACGCCCTGGGCTGCGACTGACCCCTTCCGAATCCATGAGGAGCACTCCGACTCAGGATCGTCGTCCGAGCCTCGACCGGCGACCGGTCTCCGCCGATCGTCATTTTTTTCAGAACGATTGCAGGAAGTGACAGGCCGGCGGCCGGCCTTACAGCCGACGCGACAGCCCGGACGGTTGTCGCGCCTAACCGGGCTTGAGTGGGAGTCGAACTACTTGGAGCGGCTGTTCGCGCGAGTCTGCTCAGAAAACTGATACATCATACATCGTGTCCGGAATGACGGGTCCGAGTATCCGCGCCAGGGGAGTCACTTTCTGGTGATCGTAGAATATCTCGACGGCGAATAGCTGCTGGCCGTCGACGAGCCCGGCCCCAGCGTACTCGGAAACGGTCGAATCCACCTGGCCGACGCGGCTCAGCCCGCCGTATCCGGAACTGGCGACCTGCTCCTTCAGGGTGGGGACCCCTCCCTCCATCAAGATCCTCGACACGATGGTGCCGCCGCGCACATCCAGCCCGATCGACACGCCATTCGACATCGTGACCGCGGCCACGGTGTCCAGCGCGGTCCCCCGGACGGCGATGTTGGCTCCCTCCCGGCTCAGCGTCGACATCCCATGAGCCTTGTCGAGAGCGTTTCCCAGCTCCAGGATCCCGAAGCTCATGATCAGGAGGAAAGGCAGAACGATCACGAGCTCGACGAGCTCGGCGCCTTCGTCGCGCACCCCGATCTCACGCGCCAGTTGGAGGAGCCGGCGGCGTGGAGTGGCATGCGCGCTCGGGTTCCGTCGAGGGCTGCGAGTCCGCTGGCTAGAAGGCTGGTTCATTTCTCATCGCGGTGGTGACGACTATGTCCTCTAGTGGGGAGAGGAGGTCGCCCATGGGCTGGAACCAGAAGTCGTACTCGTACTGCACGCCCACCTGCACGACTTCTTCCGGCGCCCCGCCGTCGGCCGGGATGATCACGATCTGGGCGACGTCGACGCCGAGGTCCAGAGCGCTTCGCTGGATGACGAGCTGGATCGACTCGGCACGCGTCAGCGGGTTGCCCGTGCTGGGATCGTCGAGCGTCTGGCCCGTGACGGCGAACCTCGCGGCCTCCGCAACGGCATGCCGGAGCGTGAGACGTGTGTAGTAATGCCGGCTGAGCTCGAAGATACCGAAGAAGAGAAACAGGACGATGGGAAGAGCAAACAGGAACTCGACGGCTACGGAGCCTCTCGAGTTACTGTACCCGCCACGGCGCCCGAGCCGAGCCCGGCGTCTCGTCTTGTACGTTAACCGTCTAGCTCTCAATGCTCGGTCCCTTAGCTGACTATTCCGTTGGAGCATCAACCCGTGCGGCCGTGTCGCTGAGTGGAACTGGGACGCTTTGTTATGATGCCGCGGAAGGGGCCTAGCTTTCATAAGGCTCCGTACCGAACCGGGGCCCTCCGGGATCAAGCATATAACTACAGTTATAACAACATCTTACACCAACACATAGCGGGATTCCTGTCGGCACTCGGGCGGTGCGCTACGACCCATGCATGAGAGTCACGCCTCCGCGTTTACGGCGAGCGTGCCCCACGGAAACGTGGGTACCGCGAAGCGGTGGACGCCGCCACTCATGGCATTGCGGAGGCTGGCGCCGAAGAAGCCGCCGGTTCCGATCCCGGCGCCATCCGCCGGAGAGTTCTCCCTACACGTCGATACGGGTCTTTCCCCGCACGACACTCCGGGAACGAAACGCTAGCTTTTTTCCAGAATCGCCTCATACCGCCCCGGAATAGAGTCGTCCGAGGCGCCGTGACGGCTTCGCCCGGAGTGGAGCGAGAACGTGGAGAGGCAGCATTCCCGATCGGTCTCCTGCGCGCGTTGCGCCACCGAAGCGCCCGCCGGTGCCAAGTTCTGCGCCGAATGCGGAAACAGGATCGGGGCGACGACGGACGCTGAGCGCCGCATCATCACGGTCCTCTTCGCCGATCTTTCCGGCTTCACCGCGCTTACCGAACAGCTGGATCCGGAGCAGGTCCGGTCGCTGATCGCCGGTTGCCTGAACCCTCTCTGCGATTGCGTCACCCAGTGGGGCGGCTTCGTCGACAAGTTCATGGGGGACTGCGTGATGGCGCTCTTCGGCGCCCCGGTCGCCTACGAGAACGAAGAGGAGCGCGCAGTCCGGGCCGCGCTCGATATGCGCGAAGCTCTGCGGCGGTGGGCGGCGAGCGACTCGGCCGCCGCCATCTGGGAGAGCCTGGGGGCGGCCGACGATCGTCTCTTGTTTCGGGGCTCGAAATCGCCGCTGCAGCTGAAGGTCGGCGTCAACACGGGCTCGGTCGTCACCGGCGTTTTCGTCGGAGGCGGTGCCCACAACTACACCGCCGTCGGTGACGCGGTGAACGTCGCGGCCCGGCTTCAGAGCGCCTGCGAGCCGGGCGAGATCGTCATCGGCGCATCCACCTACGGGGCGACTGGCCATCTGTTCGAGTTCGGGGACGAACGCTCGCTGGTAGTGAAGGGAAAGCAGGAGCCCGTCCGGGCGCGGAGCGTGATCGGCCTCCGCACCGAGCGGGGCAGATCTCGAGGCTTCCGCGGACGCGTCACGGGTTTCATCGGGCGCGAGACCCAACTCGAGAGCCTGCGGGCGAACTGGTCACGTGCCAAAGCCGGCGAATTCGCCTGCTGCCTCGTTTCGGGCGCGCCGGGCATAGGAAAAACCCGGTTGATCGAGGAGTTCCGGGCTACCGCGGAGCTGAGTCCGAAGGAGTTCGCGCGCGGTCGCAGCTACCCGTACGCTCGAAGCGCGCCGTGGGAGCCGCTGGCGGAGCTGCTGCGGGACCTGTACGACGTTTCGCCGGAGCTCGAGCCGCTAGAGGCCGCCGCCGCGATCTCGGAGGCTACCGGAGCAGGGTGGCCACGCGAGAGAGTAGCCGCCCTGGCCGTGGCGCTCGGCAATCCTGCCTCCGAGCTGCCGGAGCTGGAAGGTTACGACGGAAGAGAGCTTGAAGTCCGGATCTCGGAGTCCGTCGAGAGCGCCCTGCGCGCCGGCACGAACGATCCCACGGTACTGGTTCTCGAAGACCTTCAGTGGGCGGACCATGCGACGCTGGACTTCCTGACGAGGCTTCCCTCACTGCAGCTGGATGGTCCAGCCCTGATCGTGCTCGTCGCGCGACTCCCTCTCCCGGAGGAGAGACTCCTCGGGCGGCTGTTCGAGGCGATCGCCGACAAGATCTCTTTGGCGAGCTTCAACCCGTCGGAGTCGCTGGCTCTCGTCGACGCCGTGCTCGGAGTGCACGACCTTCCCGAGCCCTTCACCCGCCTCATCGTGGATCGCACCGAGGGCAACCCTCTCTTCATCGAGGAGATGCTCAAATCCATGGCCGCGAGGGGCGTCATCTCGGAGGAGGAGGGGAGGTGGCACGCGGCCGCGGACCTCCGCGACGTCCCCGTGCCGGACACCGTGGAAAGCCTTCTCAGCACGCGTATCGACGGATTGGGGACATCCACGCGACGGGTGCTCCAGTACGCTGCCATCGTGGGCCGACGGTTCTGGTCCGGCGTGCTCCAGGATGCGCTCGTCCTGGACTCGGTCGATGGCGAGCTCCACGAGTTGGTCGAGAGCGCCATGGTCAGGGCTCTGCCGCATTCCCTCGTGGCCGGCGATCGCGAGTACGCCTTCGAGCACCGCCTGCTGCAACAGGTGGCGTACGACGGCTTGCTGAGAGGCCTTCGCGCCGAGTTGCACGGATCCGTTGCAAGCTGGCTCGAGCAGCACCTCTCCGACACCGACTTCGACGCGGGAGGTCTCGTCGCATCCCATTTCGAGCGCTCGACGACCCCGGAGCGGGCCATCCCGTATCTCAAGAGAGGAGCCGAGGAGGCAAGGGGCCGAGGTGCGTTGCTGGACGCCCGCGAGATGGTGGATCGGTCGCTGAGAGTGGCGACGAGGGACGACGAGCGCACGGAGTTGCTCTGCCTGGCCGAAGGACTCGCCGCGGAGATGGGAGACCCGAAGGCACGGTTGGCCGCCATAAGGGAGCTCGAGAAGGTGGCTCGTGCCAGCGCGGACGAGAAGTTGGAAGCCGAAGTGGAGTACCGACGCGCGGCGTACCTTCTATCGGCAGGACAGCTGGCGGAGGCGAAGCTGGCAGGCGAGGAGGCGTTAGACCGGTTCAGAGAGCTGGACGCGCGATCGCGGGAGGCTGACAGCTATTCGCTCCTGGGCCGCGTCGCTCACCTGTGGGGGGATCACGCACGGGCAAGGGAGCACTACGAGGCGTCGCTCCCGCTCCAGCGGGAAGTCGGAGACCTGGTCGGCGAGGCCGAGATTCTGGACCGCCTGGGCCTCGTCGAGGTGGATCTCGACGATTTCTGCCGGGCTCTCGGGTACTTCGACCAGGTGGCGGATCTCTGCACGCAATTGGACCACCGCCACATGGAGGTCCGTTTGTTGGCGCACAGGGCCACCGCGCTCAGGTGGCTGGGTTGCTACGAGGAGGCGGAGGAAACGGCACGACGGGGACTGGAGTTGGCGCACGACGGAGGATCCCGCGCGTCGCTCTCCACGGCCGAGATGACGCTGGGTGTCGTGTTGGCCGCCATGGGCCGGCTCACCGAGGCGATACGATACCTGATGAGTGCTCTCGAGAAGGCGACTGAGATCGGTAGAGTCGCGCTGGAGGCAAGGATCTGGCTGTCGCTGGCGGAGATCTCCGAGGGAGAGGAAGCGGCTGACTGCGCCCAGCGCGCGCGAGAGCTGGCAGCTCGAACGGGCCTCGTCCACGTGGACATCCTGGCCCTGGCGCGTCTGGCGGAGATAGCGCTGGATGATGGAGATTCGAGCTCAGCGGACCGGATGTCCGCCGAGGCACTGGCGAAGCTCTACAAGCACGGCAGCATCCAGGGCCCGGAAGAGGTCGTGCTTTATGCTCGAGGACGGGTGTTGGCGACCGCCGGGCGGAACCGGGAGGCCTCAGCCATCTTCGAGGAAGCGCAGGAGACGATCAGAGCGAAGGCGGACAGGATTGAGGATCCCGAGGTGCGGCAACGCTTCCTCGAGGACGTGCATCCGAATCCGGCGATCCTCGAGCTGGAGCTGACGACGTGAGGCCGGGTTGACGGTCGAAGCGGCCTGGCTGCTCGTCTTCCTGCTGATCGGCCACTTTCTGGGAGACTTCACGCCGCTCTCCACGGCGAGCATGCTGCGCGCGAAGGCCGCGGGGGCGCCGCTCGGCCCGATCGGGGCGCACGCGGCCGTGCATTCAGGACTGGTCGCCGTCGCCGTTGCCCTCGTCTCCAGCCCGGAGCTCGGCCTCGTCGCCCTCGCCGCCGCGCTGGAACTGGTCAGCCATTTCGCGATCGACCTCGGCCGCGGCCGCCTCATGCGGCGCTTCCCACCGCTGGGAGACCCGACCAACAACTCCTTCTGGTCGGCCCTGGGGCTGGACCAACTCGCTCATGGTCTGGTGCTGATCGGCCTCGCCGTGCTCGTCACGTGATCGGCATCAAATGAGCTCCAGGAAGCCGCACGGGCAGATCTCGACGCACTTCCCGCACTCCTCGCATCGGTCCAGCGCCAGAGCGAAGTAGGATCCCGGCTCCGCCTCTTCCACGCGGCTGAAGCAGAGCGGCGTGCAGTACATGAAGCAGTGCTCGCACCCGAAGCACTTTCCGCAGGAGAGGCAGCGTTCGACCTCCGCCAGAAACTGCTCCTCGGTGAGGCGGAGGCTGACCTCCGCCTTCGCATCGGCGAGCGCCGCCTCCACCGGGAGATGTTCCGGTTTGGCGGGCGGACGGGGATTATAGAGGTCCAATCGGAGCCGGTCCGCTCCGATCGGGACCGGCAGGCCTGAATCGGCCGCATCTCGCTCACCGTCGATGGCCGCGACGCCCCGGGCCATGCCTCCCGAATCGCTGCGAGCCCCGGCCTCCGAGAGCGGACCGCGAAGATCCGCGTGTACCCTCTCCGCAGCTCTTCGGCCGTGAAAGATGGCCATGCCCGCGATCCCGAGGCCGAGCACGTCTCCACCGGCCCACACGCCGTCGTCTATCCGGCCGACGTCGTTCGACACCAGCCACCGGCCTTCGCCGTGAAACGACTCCAGGCCTCGCCAGTCGGGCTCCTGGGACACGGCCGCTATGAAGGCATCCGTCGGCACGTCGTGCTCGGAGCCCGCGACCGGGACCGGGCGACGGCGGCCCGAGCCGTCGGCGGCTCCCAGCTCGTTGCGCAGAGCCACGAGCCCGACGACCCTCCCATCCTGGCGTTTGATCTCCGCTGGTGAGGTCAGGAATCTGATCCGGATCCCCTCCCCGAGAGCCTCCTCGACTTCGCCGGCATCGGCGGGCATCTCCTCTTGGGAGCGCCGGTAGAGGATCGTGACGTCGGAGCCGGCCCGGCGTGCGGTTCTGGCCGCGTCAACGGCGGTGTCTCCACCTCCGACCACGACGACGCGCCGTCCGAGGTCGACGGATTCGCCCCGGTTGACTCGGGCCAGATACTCCACGCCGGTCCATGCGCCGGGACCCTGGGCCCCGGGGATGGCCAGAGGTAGGCTCTTCTGGGCACCGACGCCGAGGAAGAGAACGTCGTGGCGCTCGCGGAGCTGAGCGATCGTCACGTCGCGACCGACTCGAGTGTTCAGCTCCAGCGCGACACCGAGGTCGAGGATTCGCTGTATCTCCCCATCCAGGACCTGGGGCGGGAGTCTGTAGTCGGGGATGCCGTGGCGCAGCATGCCGCCTGCTACCTCATGCTCGTCGTATACCGTCACCGGGTATCCACGGCGAGCCATCTGATAGGCGAAGGAGAGGCCGGACGGGCCAGCGCCGATCACACCGATGCTTTCTTGCTTCGGATCGCCCTCGAGCTCTTCCAGCGGCAGTTTCGCGGCGATCGCCCAGTCCCCCAAGAAGCGCTCGAGCGCGTTGATCGACACGGCGTCGTCCTTCTCGGAGCGGTTGCAGCCACTCTCGCAGGGATGCGGGCAGATGCGCCCCAGCACGGCAGGGAACGGGTTGACGTCGGTGATCATTCGCCAGGCACGGGCGTAAGCATCCTCACGGCCGACGCCGGTCTTTGAGCGTTGGGCGATCACGCCGATCCATCCGCGAATGTCGCCGCAGTTCGGGCAGCTGGCCTGGCACGGTGCAGGCTTTTCCCGCTGTCTCGGCCTGAAGACCGATTCCGGGTTCTCGCTCATGCCCGTCTCCTCAGGAGGCCACCACGGAGTCCCGTTTCAGTTCACCCGCCGAGGCGACGGCGGCCGATGCCGCGTCGCCGCACGTACCCATCTCGCGAACGAGCGCCCGGAGTATGCCGCGAAACATCACCCAGTGAACCGGAAAGAGCGCGTACCAGTACGCGTAGCCCAGCAGCCCGGCCGGCTCGAAGAGCGCGAGGAGCCGCACCAGCGATCCGGAACCTTCCCCCTCGACCTCGAATTGCAGCCAACCCCTTCCCGGCATTCTCGCCTCGGCCACCAGACGGAGGAGACGATCCTGCTCGAACGCCTCCACGCGCCAGAAATCCACGATGTCGCCCGGCTGCAGCTGCTCCGGACCCCGCTGATCACGACGGAAACCCACGCCCCCAATGCATCGATCCATGAAGAAGCGGGTTCTCCAGAGCCAGTTGGCGAAGTACCAGCCGGTGTGTCCGCCGATGCGCTGAATCGGCCGGAACGCCTGCGGCGGGGGGCAGTGCGCTCTCTGTACGCGCGAGTACTCCAGGACCTTCTTCATCGGGTCTCGAGCTCCGGATTCTCTGTGGTTGTAGATGCCGCAGCGGCTGCCCGGGCGCGCACCAGCTCGGCATTGATCTCTCGAATGCGATTGGACATGGTCTGCAGGATGCCCACGGCCAGGAACGGGTCCTCTTTGATCCTCTTGAGGAGCGTCCGCTTGTCCACGGTCAGGATCCGAGCCTCTCCGCGGGCTCGCACGGTCGCGGATCGAACCTCGCGCTCGAAGATCGACATCTCGCCGAAGAAGTCTCCTGCACCCAGGACCGCCAAATGCACCTCTTCGCCTTCCGTCTCTCGCAACACCTCGACCTCTCCGGCCTGGACGACGTACATGGAGTTGCCGACCTCGCCCTGGCGCACGATCGCCTCGCCGTCAGCCCACGATTTGCCCAGCGCGGCCCTGCGCATTCACTCCTCCAGTCTTCCTGTGACCACTTCCTCTCGACCGGATGCCGAGAACCAGGTTCCAGAGCATGCCCGCAACGAAGGCGGGATGAAGCGTGTTCATCAGGATCTCACGATAGCTAGCGCTACCCGTGAAGAGGTTCCACAGCACGGCGCTCATGCGTCTGGATCCCTCCTTCCGCTGCTCTCTGATGGTCATGCGAAGGACCCCACGCCGCCAGAAACCCAACACCTTGAAGGTGCGCGTGAAGCCGAACATGAACTTGCCGATCGCATTGTCCTTCTCGATCGCCTTGCAGGCGGGCCAGTAGTTCCGCTCGAACGCCTCGGCGGTGACGCCGTGGAAGACGACTGTCTCGGCGGCCGCCTTCGCCGTTCTGTACGCCGCCCCGATCCCATCCTTGTACAAACGGGTGACGCCGCAATCGCCGACGAGCACGAGCCGATCGGCGTATGGTCTCCGGGGGCCCCTGATGTTGATGAGCGGAGCGCAGTTGCAGACGGTCGGGATGGCATGCTCCGGCGTGCAGCGACGTACCCCGGGCGAGGCGAGGAACTCCGAAATCAACGGCTGGTCGATATCATCGCCCAGGACCACAAGGGTCACGTACTCGCCCTTGGGTATGAGCGCCGCGAACTCCAGCCTCGGCATATCGGAGAGGAAGACATGCATCGAGCTGCCGAGTGTTTCCTGGATCGTCCGTTGATCGGCCTGGAACTCGCAGATGTAGGTTCTCGTCGTCCGTGTCGCCGATCCAGGCTCGGAACCTCGCACCAGGTGCGAGAGGTTGCTGTTTACCCCCACCGCTAGTGCGACCAGGTCGTACCGGGAGCCCTCTTCGCCCGGGTGCCGGAGCTGCGGGAGGCCATCCACCCATTCGACCCCGCTGACGAGCTTTCGCTCGAGACGCGCACCGCGGTCGACGGCCATCTCCAAGAGATATCCGTCGAAGCTGTCCCACGGCATGTCGCCTCCTCCACGAGGGCCGTTGCCACGGAAGACAGACGCGATCCGCTGCTCGAGCACCGGGCTCTCGATCCGGACGCTGCCCTCGTCCATGTGCACGACGTAGGACTCGATGCCACGCTGAACAACGCTGGGCGGCAGGCTGATCCCCTCGGTCGCTAGTATCTGCACGAGCGACTCGGAGATGATCCCGCCGCAGTGGTTGCACCCCGCCGGCCCGGAATGGGTGAAGTGACGGGGCTCGTAGATGTCGACCGTAACCCGCAGATCCACGGCCTCGGCCATGCCGAGGAGAAAATAGCTGAAGAACGACCCGGCCGGTCCGCCGCCAACCACGGCGATCATGGCGCCATCCTCGAGGGAGAGTCCGGACGTGCCCTCCTCGGGAGGCGCCGTCAGAAGGTCCTCTATCGTGGAACGGCGGGCGATCCTCATTTCAGCTCACGCAAGCTCCGTGGTTACGCTCGCCCTACCTTGATCGGCGGCCGGTCGAGCGCTTTCCAGACAATCAGCCCTTCTAAGCTAAGGACGAGGCGGTGCGATGATCTGCCCGGAACTTTTCGTGACACCCTGTCCGGAATCTCCCCTCAACCGCAGCTGCCCCCTTCGCGCCCGCCCACCTTCGGCAGCCGTCGTGTCTGTCAGACTCCTCGCTCTATCTCGCGCTGCGGCCATGCAAGCATCCAAGCGATCCAACTCTCTAGAGTCGGAAGCAACGCGATCCGCGGCGTGGCCTGGCCATCTCTGTGTAGGTGCGCCAGATCCACACTGTCGTAGCCACGCCATCCTTGCGCTTCGGGGAGCTACGATTAAGCGTGTCGTCAAGTTTTGGGACGCTCGGGGCCCCACCCACCATGTAGACGCAAAGAGGTAAGCATGAACCTGCGAATCACTTCCATCTGCCTGGGACTCGCCGCCGGGCTCGTGGCGACTGCGTGTCAACCGGACAGTGGCCCGACGGGCCCGGCAGACGACTCGACTCCATCGTTCGCCAAGAAGTCGAGCGGAAATGGCACCGCCCTATCGCCAGGCGTCGATGCCTCGGATGCCTCGACGGGCCTGCATCTCGTCGTCTTCAAGAGCGGCAACCGCGTACCCGCGGACTTGTCTCGGGCCGTGAACGCCGCGGGTGGATCGGTCGAAACCGCATACTCGAAGTTCGGCTACGCCACCGTGGCGGGGCTGGATGACTCGGGCGTGGCCGCCCTCCTGGCCCGCAAGGATGTGGCGTACGTGGAAGCGGATCAGCTCCTTCAGCTGGACGTTCCGGGAACGATGGAGCCGGTCGCGTTGGATGACGCCGGGATCACGAGCATCGACGATCCAACGACCGCGCTGCTCTTCGGCTTGCAGTGGAACCTGCGAGCGATCTTCGCGCACGACGCGTGGGCCGCGGGCAAGCTGGGATCGGGCGATGTCACCGTGGCGATCCTTGACACCGGACTGGACTACCAGAATCCCGACTTGAGCGGCCGCGTCGACCTCTCACGCTCCGTGTCCCTCATCCCCTCCGACGACGCTCTCGTGGACGCGATGTTTCCTGGCACCAACCACATCACCGATCTGAACTTTCACGGCACCAATGTCGGATCGGTCGCTGCCTCGAATGCCTGGGGCTTCGCCGGCGTCACATCGAAGACCACTCTCATCGGTGTGAAGGTCTGCGACTGGGAGGGCTCTTGTCCGACTAGCGCCGTGCTGGGGGGAATTATCTACGCGGCCGACAACGGGGCGGATGTGATCAACATGAGCCTCGGCGGGAGCTTCTCGAAGAGCATGTTCCCCGGCTTCGTGAGCCTGATCAACCGGGTCACCAACTATGCACGGAGCCAGGGTTCGCTTATCGTCGTCTCCGCCGGAAACGCCGCCGCCGACCTCGACCACGACGGGAACTCCTTCGAGGCCTACTGCAATGCTCCAAGCGTGGTGTGCGTCTCGGCGACCGCACCCACCTACGCGGGCTTTCCGGTCTTCGAGAACGTGGACACGCCAGCGAGCTACACGAACTTCGGGCGGTCCGCGATCAACGTCGCGGCACCGGGAGGCGACGTCGTTCCCGGTGGTGACGGCTGGGTGTACTCCATCTGCTCGACGACGAGCCTGGTGATCCCAATCTGCCAGACGGGTGTTTTTGTTCTCGGCGTGGCGGGGACGAGCCAGGCTGCACCCCACGCATCGGGCGTGGCGGCGCTCATCGTGGACGAGATCGGAAGTGGGCGTCCGGCCCAGGTCAAGGCTCGCCTTCTACAGACGGCGGACGACCTGGGGCAACCGGGCACGGATCCCTACTTTGGCAAGGGTCGGGTGAACGCGCTTGCGGCGACGCAATAGGCGCTGATCGCACACGCGACCGCACTTGACGCCAACCACCCGCCGCACGCGGAGTGGCCAGGAGCACGAAGGGGCGGCCAGTGGCCGCCCCTTCGTCGTTCGACGAAAGTGAATATGCTTGAATCGTGAGGCCGAAACGGGATGGCATTCCGAGCTTTGAGATGCTTGCAGGAGATCGAAGAGCAATGACGCGCTGCCTGGTCATCTGCATATTGATGGGATGTATCGGGGGAAGCGGCTGCGCGAACCCCAGGGCCGAACAGCTGCTCGATCCGTCGCAGCTGCGATCCGAGGCGCCGGAGGTTTCATTCGAAGAGATCGAGGGCGCAGCTTCGTCAATGAGTGGGATTTCGGAGCGCCAGCGTCTGGTCATCGACGACGTGGAATCCTGGGCCACCTTCTGGGCCCGCCTACACGCCAACATCTCGCCAGAGCCGCCCCCTCCGATCGTGGACTTCGAGAACCGGGTGGTCGTCGCCGCGGCTATGGGACAGAGAGCGACCGGCGGCTACGCCATCAGGATCGAAGAGATCACGCGTGTTGGCGACGACTTACGCGTGGTCGTCGTGGAGACTGCGCCAGGTCCGACCTGCCTCACGACCCAGTCGTTTTCCGCGCCGGCGACCGCGGTCTCGGTGCCCCGTCCCGCGAAGCACGTCGACTTCGCCGAAGAAGCGGAAACGCGCGACTGCTCTTAGTTCTTATTTTTCCTGCGAGACCTCCGCCAGTCCAGCAGACCCTACGGGGCTTCGGTCCCGCCTACCGGAAGGATGAACGGGTCGGAGCGGCGTACGGAGCACTCGACGCTGGTCGACTCGACGCTCACGGAGCAGACTTCCGAGTCGGGCGGCTCCTGAGGTCGCTTACCCGGCTTCTTGCCGCTTTGCTTCGCGAACACCGCGCTGGGTTCTGATGCGACGGTGTCGTCGACACCCACCGGGGCGCTGCTGCATCCTACCGCGAGCACCGCTGCCAGCAGCAGTCCTGGTTTCAATGTGCCCTCCTCCTGGTTGACCTGTCCGACAAACACCATCTCAAGGACAGTGCCACTCTCTACGGAAGAGGGAAACGATATATCACAGCGGTAGTTACGGGGTTTCTTAGGGTAGGTGAGAGCAGCGGCCGACCTGAAAAACGTGCCGCGTTCATCGCCAACCTGCGGAGTTTCGCGGGAGGGATTCGACCTCGAGCCGCGCCTGCGGCATGCCTACGCGACAGGACGAAGCGTGGCTCTAAGGCTGGTTGCCGGCCGCCAGTGATGTCGATGGCGGTTTCCGCGTTCCAGCGGACCATCTTGGACGACGGTCCAGTCATA
>JBDHIM010000119.1:0-13617 GCA_039587445.1 Gemmatimonadota bacterium | reverse complement strand
AAAGTGTGGATTTGAGCTAGAAGGCATACTGCGAGACGAGGTCTATAAGGAAGGTACGTTCTATAACGTGTACTACTATTCAAGAATTGGCTCATAAAGAGCCGATCAACTCGGACAGCAAGAGCGCGGCAGGGGCGGTTCCTTCGCGAGCCGCCCCTTCTCGCTTTCTGACGAAAGCGACTCACTAGCTCATCGCTAGACCCACTTCGCCGTAGCCGCGCTCCACGTTGCTGATCTCGTCCTCGTAGAGGCCCGGTAAAAGAATCCACGGTTTTCCGACTTGTGCATCTGAGTCAGCCGCAACAGGGTTAACGAGGTCATAAGGCGACGCGACGCGTGAAGCAGAGAGATCATGCCGCGAATCGTGAGAGCCTAAGCCTCTGGGAAGGAGCGGTAGCACACATGTTTCAAAGGTTGATCGGCCCCTTTCTCACCGCTGGTGGCGGGCTGATTCTCGCGGTTTCTCTGCTGGCAAACCTGATCGGGAAGTTTCCTCTTGCAAGAAGCCTCGGAATCGGAGGGGATGCAGGGTTCGGTGTCCAGCAGACAGCCGGGGTGTTTCTCGGTGTGGCCGTCTTGGCCGTGGGCATCTGGCTCTGGAGACGGCCGAGCGCGGGTAAGTCAGCGGCTGTTCGTTACCTTTCCGCAACGCTGGCGTTCGCCATCGTGATCGGTGGCCCGCTTTATGTGATGCTCAAGGCGGCCAATGCGTCTCTGCGGCCCTTGCCCTGGGTCGAGCCATGTGTTGAGGTGAAGGCTGTTCCGAGCAGCGCGGGTTCGGCTGGCCGCAAGCGGTTGGATTACGGTGTACGGATCACGAACACGGGGAGCGTCTCGGTTCAAGTGGACTCGATCTGGCTGAGGGCCTTTCGTGATACTGCGGCCTCGTTGTTGTCCGAGGATGAAATCGTTGCCATCACCGACAGGCTGTGGGAACAAATCGACTCGCTGCGTTCTCGAACGGGCGGCTGGAGCGAATGGCGGCTGAGGGCGGGAACGCAAAAGAAGGACATGAGATCCCTCATCCTGCCGCCCGAAGCGCTAGGGTCGTTGTACAGGTTTGAAGGTCGGGTCTTCTTTCAACACGGCGATCCCGCGCGTCCCATTACCGTGTTCGCCGGCCCCGATTGGATCGACCACTTCAACGACGAGTGTCCGTAGGCTTGCGGGGCGGTTCCTTCGCGAGCCGCCCTCTCGCTTTCTGGCGAAAGCGATTCTAAACCGCTGCCAGACCCACCTTCGCCGAATCTCGGGCGACGGCGACGCTCCTGATCTCGTCCTCGTAGAAGACACGGTCATGCGCCAGCCACCTACGAGACCTCCTCTTGGTTCGTGAGGAGCTTCTCCTGGAACTCCTGAACCTCCAGCAGCCGGCTCACATCCGACTCCGTGTTGGCAAGCTGCTGCTCCATCAGCGCCATCCGCTGCTCGATAAGGGCCAGGAGCTCGGGCGCGCCCTGCGTCTGGCGCATCCGCGCCACCGCCTCGACAATCGGCTTTAGGGCGAAGCGGGCGGTAAGGCCGGCTACCGGGATAAGGATGATCAGGGTTCCCATTATTACGCCCGCGAGCGCCACCCAGTCTATTCCCACCATGAAAGTCCCTCCTTTATCGGCCCGCCTCGAACGGAACATCGAGCCGCACGTTAGCATGTTACGCCCTGTTTCGGGACCTTCGGCCGGCGCTAGGGCTCTCCCACCGCCAGATCTTGCGAACGCGGCCACGGCCCCTCCACGCTCCTGATCTCGTCCTTGTAGCCGCATCCATACGGCCACGAAGGTACAAGCCGCTGGCTGTCCTGCTTATCCTCGTAATACGAGGCGAGGGAACGTCGCCTTTGAGGGAGAGCAGTAATGCACGCTGCGACATAGACTGAGGGCCGAGGCAGCCCATGGCCAATCGCCCAGCCGCTAGCGAGATCATCGTAATCCTCGTGACGGTGGTGCTCCTCACGTACATAGCGGGGCTTGGCGGCATAGCCTTCTATGCACCCGCCCCAGGTTGGAGCACCCGAGACCTTATTGTGAGGGAAGGACTTCTCTATTCTCTGTCGGGGCTCGTGCTCGGCTTCACGCACTACACAGGCAGACGGTGGCTCATTGCCGGGTTGATGGCCTGGTATGCAATCCTAGTGGGCCTGCTCTTACTCGCTGTGGAGCGGCGCCTCTATGGCCTTGCGGTGCTAGTCCTTCCAGCCGCTCTCGCCCTGTTCACCGGCTACGTCGGAGCCAGAATAAGGCAGGGCTTCTCTTCAGCCAGGCGGCAAGAATAGCAACCGTGCACCCCTCTCTGAATGCACCCGCCCTTGGGGGATCGGCCCCTTCGCGCATTTGGCGCGGGTGACCTTGGCATGGCTTCACAGATCCTATGAGAATTCGAGCGTGGCGCGCCAATGATCGCTCCTGGCTCGAATCGCTGGTGAGCGAACACTTCGGCTCCTCGCGAGTCGTGTCGCGTGGCGTCCTTCAAGATGCGCTGTCGCTCCCCGGCCTTGTGGCTGACCGCGATGGTGTGCCGGTCGGCTTGCTTCTGTATCGCATCGAGCGGGACGAGTGTGAGGTCGTCGTTCTCATTGCTAGTGTCCGTCGGGAAGGAATCGGTCATGCTCTTCTCGGCGCGATTGAGCCAATTGCACGCAGAGCCGGATGTAGGCGGCTGTGGCTCATCACCACCAACGACAATCGAACTGGGCTCGCCTTCTATCGCGCTGTCGGCTGGACGCAGGTCGCCGTCCATCGAGGTGCCATTCGGGAGGCACGTCGGCTCAAGCCAGAGATTCCCGAGTTCGGCGAGGATGGCACCCCTATCGAAGACGAGATCGAGTTTGAGCTGAACCTAGAAGACACATAAAACCTCGCCGTAGCCGACAGCGACGCTCCTGATCTCGTCCTCGTAGAGCAGATTCGCTGGTCTCACCACCTAAGTTCGCCCTCTTTCTTCGCTCAGCCGAGGATTTCCCGACTAGCCCGTGTTGGGCAGGTGCTCTACCGTGGGTATACGCGTTTCTTCTACCGATAAACGCCGGCCTCGGACAGTAAGGGCGATTCCCCACACCCTGTGTCCAGAGTTTTGCGACTGGAGCGGCCGACGCCGCGCGGTGATAATGCCAAATTGGTGAGGTATGCCCCACTGTACTAGCCACGCGGGAAGGTCGTCATGTCCTCTGACCTTCGCGAGAAGATCGGGTCTCTCCTGGCGGAGCCTGGCTCCTCCCCCTCGGCGGAGAGGGCCGAACGGCTCCGATCCCTGTCGACGGCCGATCTGAAGGGTGAGCCGAGAGTGCCGGCCGCCCGCATCCTCGAGACAAAAGCTCCGACCCGAGAAGGCTGGTCCAGACCGCGATCGCTGACCGCGCACCAGGTCCCGCTCGATCTGCTGCGCCGGGCGGCGGACCGGCTCCAGATGGTGGCGGCGATCATGGCGATCTCGTTGACCGGGTACGTGATCATCTCCAACTCGGCGCCGGTGCTGGCCGACCCCTCACTCGCCCAGCCGGGCCCCACCCGCCTGATCGTCCTCGCCATGCTGCTCGTCTCGATCGGGGTGTACTTCCTGGGCCGCTCGCAGGCCTTGAAGCCCGAGCGCATGCTCGATGTCGGCCTGTGGTACCAGGTCTTCCTCGCCTTCGTGGGCGCGGTGGCCATCCAGTACTTCGCTGCCGAGCTTCGCATGCCCGTCTGGGGGATCTCGGAGGTCGCCGTTCTCATCCTCGTGTTCGCGATCCTCGTCCCCAACACCCCCGGCAAGGTGCTGCTGTACGCGCTGGTGGCCGCGACGATGGACCCGGTCGGGGATGTGGTCTACGGGCTCAAGGGAGGGGAGATGCCCACCTTCGTGCAGATGGTGGGCGCCTACTACGCGAACTATCTGGCGGCCGGTATCGCGCTGGTCACCGCCCACGTGCTCACCGGGCTGGCACGTGACGTGAGCGAGGCGCGGGAGCTGGGTAGCTACCGACTGGTCGAACAACTCAGCCGGGGAGGTATGGGCGAGGTGTGGCGGGCGGATCACCGGATGCTCGCCCGCCCGGCGGCGGTCAAGCTGATTCGGCCGGACATGTTGATGGGCGTGGGCGAGGACCGCGAGACGCTCGTCCGCCGCTTCGAGCGCGAGGCGCAGGCCACAGCCCTGCTCAGATCCCCCCACACGATTGAGCTGTACGACTTCGGGGTCACTCCGGAGGGCTCGCTCTACTACGTCATGGAGCTGCTCGACGGGCTGGACATGCAAGCGCTGGTGGAGCGCTACGGTCCTCTGCAGCCGGGGCGCGCCGTGTACCTGCTGGCGCAGGTGTGCGATTCGCTCTTCGAGGCGCACGAGAACGGGCTCGTACATCGGGACATCAAGCCGGCCAATGTCTACGTGTGCCAATACGGGATGGAAGTCGATTTCGTAAAGGTGCTGGATTTCGGGCTGGTCGGGCGTCGTCCGGGAATCGCCGCGGATACCCGGCTCACCATGGGGGATTCTGCCGGAGGGACCCCGGCCTTCATGGCTCCTGAGCAGATCCTCGGCCAGACGGTGGACGACCGGACGGACATCTACGCGATGGGCTGTCTAGCCTTCTGGTTGTTGACGGGTAGCTGCGTGTTTACTGGAGCCACCCCGCTGGACGCCGTGGTCAAGCACGCGCGGGAGGTGCCCGAGCCTCCGTCGGCTCGGTCCGAGGTGCCGATCCCGGCGGTCCTGGACGAGCTGGTCCTGGCGTGCCTGGAGAAGGAGCCGGAGAGGAGACCGGATGCGCGCCCGATGATCCGTGGAACGGTGAAGAGGCGCGGTCATGGTGGGAGCTGCACCGGCCGACCGTGCCGCCCGAACCGGTGGCGGAGGGAGCATGAGCCCCATGCGCGTGGCTCGTTCCCGCGCTCATTCTGCTCGTCGTCGCGATCGCTGTGCCCGCAGCTCTGCAGGCGCAGGTGGGGGCCGGTGCGGTCCGGGTCGTGATGCGAGTAGTAAGGTACTCTCCTCCGTTGATCTTGAGTCACTACATGCAGAGAAGGCACTGAGGACTTCGCCCGTGTCGAAGGCGTCTGGGAGCGGGCTGGCGTGCAACTGGGGGGCGGGCCGTTCGGCCTCGCCCCCCCCAGGTCGCTCGGTCTCCCGTCAGCGGATCCAGCCCCACACGGTGTACACCGTGAAGTAGATCGATACCAGGATCAGCACGACGAGCAACGCATTGGTGAGCGGCCGGTTTCGGTATTCGCCCATCCGCTCGCCCGATGCACTCAGCCACAGCAACCCGAACCCGAGCAGCGGGATCAGAAACACGACGATCGCGCTTACGAGCAATGCGAGGAAGGCGGCATCCCAATCCGCCACGAGCACGTAGAGCGGTGAGAATGCCCAGAACGCCAGTGCCGCCTGGTAGATTCGGTCGCGTCCGACGCTGATCCGTTCCGTCGAGGTGGCGTATGCCGGCCTCAATCCCGGAATGATTCGCCTCGTGATGTCGGAGAACACGACGGCGTACCCGGTGTTAGCGCCCACGAACGTGGTGAACGTCGCGGCCCAGAGTCCCAGCGCGAAGATCACCCGCCCGGCCTGGCCGAGGCGGTCCGAGAAGATGCGCACCAGGTCCTCGGCGCTCTGGACGTCCACTCCCGACTGGAACAGCGTCCCGGCGGCCGCTACCTGAAGTAGCGCCGCCATCAGGAATACGGCGACGACGCTGAACAGCAGGTCCCGCCTCTGGCGCCCGAGGTGGCTTACGTCGCGCCAGCCTTTCTCGTACATGAAGTACGAGTAGGTGAGGTTCGTGATCGAGCCCGCCTCGGTGCCGATCAGCGCGACCACGATCGGCACGGTGCCTCCGAACGCCTCGCCTGCCGGCCCGGTGGGGATCAGCGTGCCCCGTACAATTCCGCCTAAATCAGGTCCGGAGAGGATCGCGACCGCTGCCAGCGTGCCACCCATCACCGCTAGGAGGACCTTGCAGGCCGTCTCGACGGCCGGGTATCCGCCCCAGAAGCACATTCCGAACCCGGCGAGCGTGAAGAACAGCCCCCACGTTTCCGCGCTCCAGCCCCACGGGAGGGGTAGCAGTACGTCGAACGTGAAGCCCATGAGGGCGATCGCGTACAGCGTGTACAGGTGTGCCATCACGAGGAGCGCGAGCCACAAGCTCCACAAGAACCACTTCCCCAGCCGCGCGTAGCCTGCGATCAAGGGCTCGCCAGTGACGAGCACGTACCGGGCCGAGACCGCCAGCCACACGTAGCGGAAGAAGACCGCGAGAGCGAGGACCCACAGGAGCGCATACCCGCTACTCGCGCCCGCGGCGGCGTTGGCGACCACGGAGCCGGCGCCCAGCACCGTGAGCGCGAACACGATGCCTGGTCCGAGGGCACGCAGGCGGCCGAAGAAGCCGCGAGTCATGTGGACTCCCGGGCTTCGGCCACGTGGAGCGCCAGGATTTTCCCGACTCCCGTTGCGTGCGGCTCCCGCCGCACTACCGTCACTGTCTCGCCCTGGGCCCACAACCCGGCCATGAGGCGTCCTCCTTGATCGAGACTGGCGAGATGCCGGAGCACGGTCTCCCGCACTTCGGTCTTCTCGACATGCCCCACCCGCGGGCTCACCACCACTTCCACGCGTGGCAGACCCCCGACCTCCCGCTCCGCGAACTGATAGTCCGTCGGCGCCCCACCGAACCGCTTCGGCAGCACGGTGTCCACGAGCTCCTGGAGGTCGGCCGCCAGGAAGTTCATCCCCTCGCTCGTGAATTTCCGGTGGCTTCGCACATCCTGCGCATGCGTCGAAAGGCCGCTCGCTCCGATCGAGCACCCACACGCGCGCTCCGCGATCTGTCCCACGTCACCGCTCTCCACGTTGATCATGACCTTCGGCGCGGTGCGGCGTAGCGTGGTCAGGTAGATGGCCGGGGCGGTCTCTCCCTCGCTCACGGTCACGGCCGCCAGCTTGTGGGTCAGGAGGTGCACATCGTCGACCGGTTCCGGTGTGGCACACCCCACCCCGATGAGCCCCACCTCCATCATCGCGTAGTAGGGCGCCGCGTGTCCGCCTACGCGGGCGATCGTCTCCGCGCGGGCCGGCGTGAACGGCTCGCTCCCGACCCGGAAGAAGGTGCCCTCGATATCCAATCCTCGTTCTTCGGCCGCGAGACAGACCCGGACCGCGCAGCTCACGAGCGAGTCGAGATAGGGCCGCCGCCCTGCGGCCTTCTGGCCCGCCAGCCAACCAGCGACGCGAGGGGCGTCGCGGATCGGCGTGTACCGGGGCCTGGGGATCGGGACGCCGCCGCGCCGCGCCGCCCATAGCGTCGCTGCCGTGAAGGCCGCCTGCTGGAGACCCGACGGGCCGAAGCCGTGGCGCTTCTGGACAAACCACGCATCGAAAGGTCTCCCGAGCTTCGCGTCCAACAGGAGGTTAGCCAGCGCCGAGTTGTCGGGGGGCGCGGGCCGCCACAGCGCCATCGTGCGATCCTCGAGCTCAAAGGCGTCGGAGAAGAGGGCGCGCACGACGGCATCCTCGGATAGAAAATCGAGGTCGTATACGGAGCGCCGGGGGGCACCACCCGAACCACCGGACCAGCCCTCGAAGTGCCTCGATGTGAGCGGGTTGTCGAAGTCCGCCGGCCCGACGCCACGCTCGCGTCCTTCGCGTTCGATCGAGCTCTGCCCCTTGAACTCTTCGAGCGTCACGTAGACGCCGGCCTCGAACAGCCTGCGCAGTGCGCCCTCCACCCCATCCGCTCGCACGAAGCGCCGAACATCCTCCGGCTCCAGACCCGCCCAAGAAAATAGATCTCGATAGGGACTGCGCGGATTCCGGAACACGCCATCGTCGAGCAGCCGAAGGAACTCGGTCGAGCGTTGCTGGATGGCCTGGGCGACCCAAGCGGGAGCTGCGCCGGGGTCGAGCCGCTCTCCGATGTAGCTTGGGAGGCCGCGGAGGTAGCGCGTGAGCATGCCGATTCGCTCGAAAGGGGCCATCCCGCATTAGGAGATCCGAGAGGGATCTGTGCAAGCCCCACCCTCTGCGGCGTCCCCTACCATGATTGGACGGCTTGCTTCGCGTGGCCTTCACAGTCGTACGGAAAAGGGGCGCCATGGGGCGAGGCCCCTTCGGCGAGAGGGGTGTGCGAGTCCATGTTGAAGCTTTGCGCGTAGCTGGCCGGTGGGATAGGAATTGGGGTAAGAAAGTGCGATTTTCTACCCCATTAGGCCGAATCACATACGACGGAGGATGCCCGAAACACCGCGTGATTGTTGCATTTCGTCGTATCTGACTATTGCTGCCCTAGGACTTCGGATCCGAAGGCTGGGGGTTCGAGTCCTCCCGGGCGTACTTCTTTAAGGTCCCGCTTTCCGTGCCGATCCGTGTTGCCAGCAGCTGCCTCGAGCCTGCCTGGGGTGGTGTTTGCGCAACCGGATACGCTCCCGCAACTGATGGAGGTGTCATGCTTCGGCGAGGTCCCGTGCGCAGATTCCCGCTCAGACTTTTCTTTGGAGTAGCCGTTGTTTCCTTCCTGCCGGTTCCCCTGCAGGCTCAACACGCGGAGACCGATTCTCGCGTGATCACGGTCACGACCTTTCACGTCCCAGTAGGCGAGAAGCTGGGAAAGGTGCTCGGATACCTCGACAGGTACTCCGTCCCAGCCGCGAGAGAGAACCCTCACGTCCTCGGCTACCGCTACGCCACGCATTCGTGGGGAGACGCGGCGGTCAACGTCTGGATCATCCACGAGTACGCATCGCTGGCGGCGGTCGAAGCGGGCCAGCAATGGGGAGCCGATTGGTTCGAGGAGCACTTCCCGCGTGGTACGTTCGAAAGAGCGGAGGCGGATCGCACCTTCGAGGAAGACTACGCACCCTACCTGAGCAAGCACCGCGACGAGATCCTGACCGTCGACATGAACCGGGCCAAATAGGGACGCGACCGCGAGCCCCGCGGCTCAGCCTCCACGGCCCAACCCTCCACCGGAGATGCGGGCGTGCGCGGAGCCTCCCGCCGGGCACGCCCGGGCCGCCAAGAACCGGGGAGCGTCAGATGTCCGACGTGTCCGTGAAGCCCTCGCCGATCGGCTCTTCGGTCGTCGACAAGTCGCACCAGGTCAGTTTCTCGCCGGCTTCGTCGAATCCCCAGGAGAAGTACACCGGCTTCTCGGTCTGGAGCAGGTGATACATGTCACTGAAATAGTCCTGCTCCAGCGTCACGACGAGGAAACCTGCGGCGCTGCGCCCGATCTCGGTGGGGCCGGGCTCGAAGAAAATCCGCACGCCGCTGTCGCCGGGACCTCTGTACGCGGGATCCGGCTCCAAGAACAGGAACCTCTTGAAGTCGTCGGTAGAGCGGCGCGATACGCCGACGCGGTAGGCTTCGATCTCAAGAACTGGCATGGCGGTTCTCCGGTTAGATATCAGCGTCACGGCGATCCGTCAGGTCTCGCCCAAACCTATCCCCATCGCTCCCTGCGTGTCATGGTGGCCGGGATTCTCCCTACATCGCGACACCGATTCTTCCCGATTGTCGCGAGTTCAGGCGGTCCGGAGTTTGTGCTGACGGGGATCAGGAGAATCGACGGAGGGCGGAGGGACGCTGAGAAACAACGGAGGGACCATGTCCCAGATCTCTAGGCGACTGCTGATAGCGGCGTCCGGATTCAGCTTCATCGGAGTTGCGCCTTCGGCCGCCCACGCCCAGGGCTTCCTTCTCGATCTTTACGCGGGGGTCGCTCTACCGACAGGCCGGTTGAACGACTTGACGAATGCGGGCTTCTCGGGCGGGCTGGGTCTCGGCTACGTCTTCAATCGCGCGGTGGGCATTCGCGCCGACTTCGCGGGCGAGTGGCTGAAGGGACAGGATCCGGTCGTGTCGCCGCTTCCCGACATCGATCAGGCCTTCTTCGGCCGCGACGTCAACCTGTATCATTACGATGCCTCGATCATGATCAACGCGACCGATCCGAGGCAGACGAACTGGATCGTCGCGATCGACGCGGGAGCGGGCGCCACGACGATACAGTTCAGAGGCGATGAGCTGGACCGGCCGGACTCGGAGACCCGGTTCACGATCCCGGTCGGCCTCGGGGTCGGTTATCTCGTCTCAGAGACGGTAGGCGTGTTCATACGCGGCCGCTGGTACCTCATGTTCACCGACGTCTCCCGTTTCGGTGGCTCGACCTGGTCGTCCTTCCCGATTTGGGGTGGATTCGGGATTCGCGTTGGCTGATCGACGGCCGAGGCCCGCCGGCGTCAGGAGCTGGCGGGCCCCGCCTCCGAGGGAAGGGATTCCTGTTTCCTGGCCTCGATCAGCGACTCCATGAAATCCTGCCGCTCGCCCAGAAGCTCCATTCGCTGGTCGATTCCCTCGACGAGCTGACGAATCTCTCGTACGCCCAACTCCAGCCGTTCGAGCCGGTCACGGTCCGGGGAGCTCTCGTGGCGGAGTTTGATCCACTCCTCGAGCACTCGCCCGAGACGGCGGCTCAGCGGAAAGAGCAGGATGAAGATTCCGATCATGAACGTCGCGATCAGCGGAGCGATTGCGTCGACCATGCCTGGAGGCATCTTGGATCCTCGTAGTGTCACGGTTGTGGATGGTGGGGAGGACGGCAGCGTCTGCCGTTCCGGACTATTCTACGATAGTCTAACGAGGAGGGTTTCATCGCGTGAGTACCGAGACCGCAACCCTGGGCGGCGGGTGCTTCTGGTGCCTGGAAGCCGTCTTCGAGCTGCTGGAGGGGGTCGAGCGCGTGGAGTCGGGCTACGCGGGAGGCGGTGAGCCCAGCCCGACCTACGAAGAAGTCTGCGCGGGAAGGACCGGGCATGCCGAAGTGGTGCAGGTCACCTTCGATCCCGCCGTGACCGGGTACCGTGAGATCCTGGAGATCTTCTTCGCCACCCACGACCCGACAACCCTGAACCGGCAGGGGCCGGATGTGGGGACCCAATACCGCTCGGCGATCTTCTATCACTCGGAGGCTCAGAAGGAGACGGCGCAGGATCTGATCGCGGAGCTGGAGAAGAGCGGCATCTTTCCCGGCGCGATCGTGACCGAGATGGCCGAGCTCATCGAGTTCCATCCTGCAGAGGCGTATCACCAGGAGTACTACCGCAACAACCCGAGGCAGCCGTACTGCACTTTCCTCATCGACCCGAAGGTGGCGAAGTTTCGGCAACAGTTCGCAGACCGGCTCAGCGCCGCTCCTCCCGGCGGCTAGCGAGATGACGGAACGCCCCGACACGGTCGGACGCGAGAACCCGCGCGTCGTGATCGTGGGCGGCGGATTTGGCGGCCTGGAGGCGGCCAAAGCGCTGGCCAAAGCCGATGCCGAGGTCGTGCTGTTCGACCGGCACAACCACCACCTCTTCCAGCCCCTCCTCTACCAGATCGCCACGGCGGCACTCTCACCCGCGAACATCGCTGCGCCGATCCGGAAGATCCTCGCGAAACAGAAGAACTGTGAGGAGGTCACGGAGGTGGACCTCGAGAACCGGACGGTCACGGTGACGGACCAGAGGTACGCCTACGATTACCTGGTCCTCGCAGCCGGCGCCCGCACCAACTACTTCGGCAACGACGTCTGGTCGGAGGTGGCTCCGGGCCTGAAGAACATCTCCGAGGCGATCGATGTGCGGAGCCGCTTCCTCCTGGCGTTCGAGCAGGCCGAGATCGAGACGGACGAGGAGGCAAGGCGGGCCGCGCTCACCTTCGCGATCGTCGGCGCCGGCCCGACGGGCGTGGAGTTGGCGGGAGCGATGGCAGAGATCAGCCGCCAGACGCTGCGGGCCGACTTCAGGCACATCGACACGAGCACCGTCCGGGTCATCTTGATCGATGCCGTGGACCGGGTGCTGTCGACCTTCACGCCGGAGCTCTCCGATCGCGCGCAGCGTGATCTCGAACAGCTGGGCGTCGAGGTGGTGCTGAGTACGAGGGTCGTCGACGTCCGGCCCGGGCTGCTGGTCGTGGACACGCCGGAGGGAGAGGAGCGGATCGAGGCGGCCAACGTCTTCTGGGCCGCTGGCGTGCGCGGCGTGCGGTTGGGGGGGACGCTGGGCGTGGAGCTGGACCGCGGCGGTCGCGTGATCGTCGGAGACGACCTCACCGTTCCCGGCCGCCCCGAGGTATTCGTGGTGGGAGATCTGGCTCACCGGGTCGATCCGACCACCCGGGAGCTCGTGCCCGGCGTCGCTCAGGGCGCGATCCAAATGGGCCGCTTCGTGGGGGAGACGATCGCGGCCGAGGTGCGGGCGTCTGCTCGCGGAAGACCAACCCCGGGTCGGAGAGTGTTCGTTTACCGGGACAAGGGATCGATGGCCACGATCGGGCGGAACCGCGCGATCGCGGACATCCATGGGCTACGCTTCGGCGGCTTCCTCGCCTTCCTGGCGTGGGCCTTCATCCACGTGCTCTTCCTGATCGGGTTTCGCCGCCGGCTGATGGTGATGCTTGAGTGGATGGGGAGCTACCTCACCTACAGCCGCGGCGTGAGGCTCATCACCGGCGAGGACCAGGTGCCGAAGCCGGTCCGGCCTCCGCCGGACCCACGGCTGCTCAGCCGCGGCCCGTAAGGCCAGACTAGAGGGCGAGAGGCCGGATCAGAGGGGAAGGGCCCTCAAAAATCGTCGAAGCCGCCGAAGTCGTCGAAGCCGCCCATGTCTTCGAAGCCGGCCGACGGAAGAGGTACCGCTTCCGGAATGTCCACGTCGGGATATCCGCCGCCACCGCCGCCGACGTAGATGGGACCCCCGTAGCCGTAGCGCGGGCCGTAGCCCCACCAGGGGCCGCCGACGCCGACTCCGACCGAGTAATGAACTGGCGTGCTCCGTAGATTGGAGGAGCACCCGGTCAGGGCCGGGGCGAGGAATCCGAGAGCAACGATACCGAAGAGCAGGTTCCGCAAGGTTGTCATTCTGGCTTCCTCTCTCACTCCTGGACGAAGACGGCGAGGGCAGCGCCGGTCGGGTCGACGATGACGGCGGCCTGGCCCTCGGCGAACTCGGGATCGGGCTCGACGACCACCTGGCCTCCCAGCGCCACGGTTCTTTCCAGCGTGGCGAAGAGATCATCGACCGCCACGTAGGGCAGCCATCCCGATCCCGCGTCGCCCCTCTCCAGTTCGACCACGCCTGCCTGCGGTTCACCGGCCACCTTGAGGACGCGGTATGGCTCGTCGCCCCGAATCTGGAGTCCGCCGGCCGTGTAACCGAGCGACACGTAGAAGGCGAGCGAGCCGGCGAGATCCGAGGTCCAGAGCTCGACCCAGCCAAAGTCACCCGCGGCCGGCTCTCGATCGGGAGGATCGCCGCCGCTCGCACGTAGGAACGCCACGCCTGCGCCCTGGGGATCGGTGACGAAGGCCGTCCGCCCGCGATCCTGGAGCTCCTGCGGCGGGTCGTGAACGATCCCTCCGGCATCGCTCGTCTGCTGAGCGGCGCGGTCGACGTCGGGGACCGAAATCGAGCCGATCCACAGCGATGCGTCGCCGCTCGCCTCGGGGTCGGCCACGATCCCCCCGATCATCCGGCTTCGGTTCTCTACGACGGTGTAGCGTACGTCTCCCTCCGCCAGGTCGGAGAACACCCATCCGAACAGCTCACCGTAGAACTGCTTCGCCGCCTCGACGTCGCTCGTAGCCAGATCGAACCAGAC
>JBDHIM010000012.1:0-62592 GCA_039587445.1 Gemmatimonadota bacterium | reverse complement strand
GGGTATCGTTCCGACCGACGAAGCGAGGCGCATGGCGCGGGAGCGCGGCCTGGACCTCGTGGAGGTGGCGCCCAACGCGCGCCCGCCGGTCTGCAAGCTGATGGACTACGGGAAACACAAGTACGAGCTGGCGAGGAAGCTCCGCGAGGCGAAGAAGAAGCAGCACAACATACATGTGAAGGAAGTCAAGCTGCGGCCCCGGATCGAGACCCACGACCTGGAGTTCAAGATGCGCCATGCGCGGCGATTCTTCGAAGAGGGTGACAAGGTCAAGTTCACACTGATGTTCCGCGGTCGAGAGGTTACCCACCCGGAGCTCGGCATCCGGCTGCTGGAGCAGGTGAAGGGAGAGCTGCAGGATGTCGCCGCCGTGGAGACCGCGATCGCGCGCGAAGGGCGCACGATGACCATGGTCATGGCGCCGCACCGGATCGAGGTGGAATGAGTGATACGCGCCGGCTGAGCCATACGCGCCGGAAAGGAGGCTAGATCAGATGCCGAAGATGAAGACGCGCCGCTCGGTCGCGAAGCGGTTCAGCAAGAGCGGCTCCGGAGGCTTGCGAAGGAGGAGGGCGTTCTCCAGCCACATCCTCACCAAGAAGAGCCGCAAGAGGAAGCGCCGTCTGCGCAAGCCGACGAGCGTCTCGAAGGCCGACACGAAACGGGTCAAGCGGATGCTGGGACAGTAACCGGGACAATGGACAGTAAGCCGAGCATAGACTTTCGAAGCGACAGATGAAGAGGTGAGACGATGCCTCGCGTAAAGACGAACATCGCGCGAAACAAGCGCAAGAAGAAGCTCATGAAGGAAGCCCGCGGCTACTTCGGCGGGCGATCCAAGCTGTACCGGCCAGCCAAGGACGCGGTCGAGCGTGGTTGGGAGTATGCCTATCGCGATCGTCGCCGTCGCAAGCGGGATTTCCGGGCGCTGTGGATCAGCCGGATCAACGCCGCGGCTAGGGAGAACGGCCTTTCATACTCGCGTTTCATCAGCGGGCTGCGAGGCGCCGGTGTCGACCTCAACCGGAAGGTGCTGGCGGATCTGGCCGTCCGGGAGCCGGCGGCGTTCGCCGAGCTGGTGCAGGTAGCCAAGGACCAGATGCGCTGAGGCTGGCATGACCGAGCCCGTTCAACTGGTCGACTCTCTGGAGCGGATCGAGGGTGAAGGCCTCGCTTCGATCGAGGCAGCGGGCTCGCTCGAAGAGCTCGAAGCGCTCAGGGTTCGATATCTGGGTCGAAGTGGCGATCTGGCCGGCATGCTGAGCCGCATCGGCCAGGCGCCTGCCGAGGACCGCCGGGCGATCGGCCAGGCGGCAAACACCGCCAAGCGACGGCTGCAAGAGGCGCACGCCTCTCGACAGACGGCCCTGGAGAGAGCCGAGTCGGTGGGCGTCGCGCAGGCGGACCTCACGATGCCTGGTCGCCGCGCCTGGGAGGGGGGCGTACATCCGGTTACTCGGGTCATCGACGAGATCTTGGAGATCTTCCGGGAGCTCGGCTTCTCGAAGGTGCGAGGTCCAGAAGCGGAGACGGAGTGGTTGGTACAACTTCCAGGCCCTCAACATCCCGCTCGAGCATCCGGCGGCCGACATGTGGGACACCTTCTACCTGGCTGACGGGGTCGTCCTGCGCAGCCATACGTCCCCGGTGCAGGCCCGCATCATGGAGACGCACGAGCCGCCCGTGAGGGTCGTGGTTCCCGGTCTGTGCTACCGGCGTGATCCGTTCGATCCGACGCACGCGCCGGCCTTCGAGCAAATCGAGGGACTGGCCGTGGACGAGGGGATCGACTTCGTGGAGTTCCGCTCCACCATCGAGCACTTCGTCCACCGCTTCTTCGGCCGGGAGACGACGGCTCGATTCCGTCCGGCGTACTTCCCCTTCACCGAGCCCTCCGCCGAGGTCGACGTCTCCTGTCACATGTGCGGGGGATCGGGCTGCTCTACCTGCAAGGGAACCGGCTGGATCGAGATCATGGGCTCCGGAATGGTGCACCCGGCGGTGTTCGAGGCGGTAGGGTACGATCCGGAGCGGTACACGGGCTACGCGTTTGGCATGGGCTCGGCCCGGATCGCCATGCTCAGGTACGGGATTCCGGACATCCGGCTCTTCTACGAGGGCGATGCCCGTTTTCTGGCGCAGTTTCGTTAGTCCGACGTCGCGGACGGATCGCGGTGGCGGCGTCGCGAATCGCCGCGTATGTTTGACTACCTAAAGCCGTTTCTGCGGTCGACGCTTTAAAGTCAACTAAAATATATGTGTTGCGAGTGAGAGCGGATTCTCCCCATGGAGTCCCGCGGGACATGATTCGGTGAAAGTCTCAGTCAACTGGCTTCGAGAGCTGGCGCCCGGGATCGTGGGATCGCCCGAGGATCTCGCCGATCATCTCTCCATGACCGCAGTCGCCGTGGACGAAGTGCATCGCATCGGCACCGGAATCGAGAGTGTCGTGGTGGCGCGGGTGGAGGAGACGACGGCACACCCTGACGCCGACCGATTAAACCTGGCTTCCATCACGGTGGGGATGGATGAGCCCATTGGCGTCGTGGTCGGGGCGCCCGTGCGGGCAGGAGCGCTCTACCCGCATGCTCCGCCCGGCACGACGCTGCCCGACGGCCTGAAGATCGCCGCCCGCAAAATCCGCGGCCAGACGAGCCACGGGATGCTGTGCTCGGAACGCGAGCTGGGGCTGGGTTGGGACCACTCGGGCATCCTCGAGCTTCCACCCGACCTGAAGCCGGGCGAGCCGCTCGCCAAGGCGCTGGGCTTCCCGGATCATGTGCTCGAGCTGGATCTCACCCCGAACCGGGCCGATCTGGCCGGGCATCTCGCGGTGGCGCGGGAGCTGGCGCCGGAGGGCGACGCCGGCCTCGTGCTTCCGTCGTTCGGATCGGCCGCCGATGACTGGAAGCCGACCTGGATCGACGGAGAAAGCGAGGTCTCGGCGGCTGGGGTGCGCGTAATCATCGAGGACCCGGAACGGTGCAGCCGCTTCCTCGGAATCGTGATTCGAGGGGTGCGCGTCGGTCCCTCTCCCGCATGGCTGGCGGCGCGGCTGTGGGCGCTCGGCGGTCGACCGATCAACAACGTAGTGGATGCCACGAACTACGCGATGCACGAGCTCAACCATCCCCTTCATGCGTACGACCTGGCGACGTTGCGAGGCCCCGAGGTCAGGGTGCGAGCCGGGAGGGAAGGGGAACGGCTGCGCACGCTGGATGGCGAGGAGCACACTCTCGCCGAGGTCTCGTCCGTCATCGCGGATGCCGATGGAGCCATCGGCCTCGCCGGAGTCATGGGCGGAGAGGAGACCGAGGTGAGCTCGGGGACCACGGACCTCTTCCTCGAGTGCGCGGTGTTCGACCCGCTGCGCACGCGACGAACGGCACGACAGGCCGGCCTGTCCACCGATGCGTCGTACCGCTTCGAGCGGGGAGTGGATCTTACGGACGTCGAGAGGGCGATCACCCGCTGCGCACGCCTGATCGTCGCGACGGCGGGCGGTCGGGCCGAGGAGCACGCGATTCGGGTCGGATCTATACCCGGAGAGCGGACCGTGCTGGAACTTCGGCCCTCCCGAGTGCGGCAAGTGCTCGGCCGGAGCTTCGATCGGGAGGAGCTGACCGACATGCTCGCCCCGATCGGCTTTCAGCCCGCCGACGGGTCCGGGAAGGCGGATGATTCGCCGCTTCGCCTCTACGTGCCGGGTTGGCGAAACGATGTGACGCGTGAGATCGACCTCGTGGAGGAGGTGGCACGCCGGCATGGCTACAACCGCTTCGAGGGTGGCGCGTTCGCGGTTCGGCCGAGCTCGGTGCCCGACGATCCCGCGTGGGAACGGGCCGAGCGCGTCCGCCGGCTCTTCGTGGCCCGAGGCTACCTGGAGGCTCGGAGCGTGAGCTTCGCCACGGGACGGCGGGCCGGTCCGGACGCTGTGGAGCTGCGCAACCCGCTGTCGGCCGAGGAGGCCCGGCTACGCACCGACCTGATCGCGTCGCTGCTCGACCGGTTGGAGTACAACCTGGCTCGGGGCCGCAGGGATGTGAGGCTGTTCGAGATCGGGACGGCCTTCGCGGCGAGCGGAGACGACCAGGAACCTCCGGCCCTGCCTCTCGAGGAGCTGCGGGCTGCCTTCGTGGTGACGGGAGGTCGTGAGCCCGAGCACTGGGGAGTCGAGTCCGCTGACGTAGACCTATGGGATCTCAAGGGTCTGGCCGAAGAGCTCGCCGAGGATCTACTCGATGCTGGCGTCACGCCGGTTCGCCCTGACGCCGATGAAGGAGTCGGCGCGGCGGGCCTCGGGTCGGTAGCCCGGTGGCTCAACGGAGAGGCATTCGAGCTCGAAAGGCAGGGGAGCGTCGTCGGTTTGGCCGGCCGGATCAAAGACTCCGCCGTGGACGCCCCTCGTTGGGCGGCTCCCGTATGGGCCGGAGAGTTTCGGCTCGCCGCCGTTCAACTCGACGAGGAAGCCGCCTTTGCGTCGCTCTCGCCGTACCCTCGCGTCGGCAGGGACCTCGCGATCATCGTGTCGGAGAAGCGTACGGTCTCGGAGCTCGAGGAGGTCATTACGGGGGCTTGCCCGCCGTTCCTCGAATCGGTGTGGTTGTTCGATGTCTACGAGGGCGAGGAGATTCCGGAGGGATGCCGGAGCCTCGCCTGGCGATTCCGCTTCCAGGCCGCCGATCGCACACTCACCGACGAGGAGGTGGATGCCGCCATGAAAGCAGTCACTCTAGCCCTGGAGGATAAGAGCGATGCCCGCATCCGAACGGCCTGACTCCGAAGGAGGGGATCAAGCAAAGGAAGAGGTCCTGGCCGAGGCTCCCGACATCGATGAAGAGATCACGAGCCTCGAGGCGGCAGTGGAGTCCCTCGTCGGGAACTTCGGGGCCATGAGGGAACGGGCGAGCGTCGCCGAGGAGAACCACCGGAAACTGGCCGAGGCGTTGAGAGACACCGATTTGGAGGAGATGGCTCCGACAGAACTGCAGACCCGGCTCGAGGAGCTGGCCGAGGAGAACGGGCGCCTCCGGGCAGCCGTGAACGAGGCACGAGGTCGAGCGGACCGCATTCGGAGCCGCCTGATGTTGATGGAGGATGAGCAGGCCGATGACTGAGAACGACGGCAACGGTGGCGATCACAAGGCCGTTCGGGTGACCATTTTCGGCGAAGACTACCTCATCCGGTCGGAGATGGGTCAAGCGTACACCGAGCGCTGCGCTCGCTACGTGGACTCGGCGATCCAGGAAGCGCACGTGCGGGGCCACGTGGCCGAGCCACACAAGGCAGCGATACTCGCGGCCATGCAGATCACTGATCGACTCTTCCGGGCGTATGCGAACGCGGAGGACCTGCAGCGTGAGCTGGGGGATCGGGTTACCGAGATGCGGGGGCGAATCGAGGCGGTGCTGGACGCGGGCGACTGATCCCTGGCCGCTTGCGACGCCATCGGTGGCGGCCCAACTTGATTTTGCCAGTGTGTGCTGCCGGGCGTTGGAGATCACCCGATCTTGTACATAGATGCGGCGCGTCGCTTCGCGATGCGTCGCCGGTTGCTCATCTCGGCTGACGGTCGGCGCGCACCAGCGCTCGGCCTTTTTTTTTGCTTCTGCGGGGCGTCCCAGGAAACCCCGCCGACATAGATATTCGGAGCCCGATGGGACTCGAGATCACCGTCATCGTCGTTGCGCTCGCTCTCGTGCTGGGAGTCGGAGCGGGCCATCTGCTGGAGCGCCGCCGGGCGGTGCGCGGGAGAGAGGATCTCGCCAGCGAGCGCGAGCGCGTCGTCAGGGAGGCGGAGCGCGAGGCCTCGAATATTCGCAAGTCGGCCGAGCTTGCAGGGAAGGATGAAGCCTACCGCCTCAAGGCAGATTGGGAGAAGGAGGCGGATGGGCGGCGCTCGGATCTCGAGCGGATAGAGACACGTCTGGCGGAGCGCGAAGAGCTTCTGGACCGAAAACTGGCCCTGCTGGACGAGCGGGAAGAGCGTCAGGAGACGCGCAGCGCCGAGATGAAGGCGCAGGCGCACGAGCAGGAGGAGGCCTCCAAGCGTCTCGATCTTCGTGCGGGCGAGCTGGACAGGGAGCTCGAGAAGCTGTCCGGCATCACCCGGGACGAGGCGCGAAAGCAGCTGATCAGGCGCCTCGAGGATCAGGCGCGCGCCGAGACGGCGCGCCGAGTGCGTGACCTCAAGGAGCGCGCCCGTCGTGAGGCGGAGCGGGAGGCCAAGAAGATCATCTCGATGGCGATCGAGAAGTTGGCCGTCGATCACTCCTCGGAGACTACGGTCTCGGTCGTCGCACTTCCCAGCGATGACATGAAGGGGCGGATCATCGGCCGAGAGGGCCGAAACATCCGCTCTTTCGAGGCCATTACCGGCGTGGACGTCGTCGTGGACGACACGCCGGAGGCCGTGATTCTCTCCAGCTTCGATCCGATACGCCGCGAGATCGCGCGCCTGGCGATGGAACGGCTGGTGGCGGATGGGCGCATCCACCCCGGCCGGATCGAGGAGGTCGTCGAGAAGGCTCGCGAGGACGTCCAGACGTCGATGACGGAAGCCGCGGAAGAGGTTATCTACGAGCTCGGGATTCACGATTTGCACTCCGAGCTGGTCGAACGGTTGGGTGTGCTACGCTACCGCACCAGCTACGGGCAGAACCAGCTCCAGCACGCGCGCGAGGTAGCTCTGCTGGCGTCCAGCATGGCCGCGGAACTCGGCCTCGATGGCCAGATAACCAAGCGGATGGGGTTGCTGCACGATATCGGCAAGGCGCTCACGCACGAGCACGAAGGAAGCCACGTGGAGCTCGGCTACGAGCTCTGCAAGCGTTGCGGCGAGAAGGAGGCGGTGCTCAACGCGATCCGGGCCCACCACGACGAGGAGCCGGCGCTGTTCGCGGAAACCTTCCTGGTCACGGCGGCGGACGCGATTTCGGGGGCTAGACCGGGGGCGCGACGGGAGTCGTTTGAGCACTACGTGAAGCGCCTGGAGAAGCTGGAGAAGATCGCGTCCTCGTTCGAAGGCGTCGAGAAGGTCTACGCGATCCAGGCGGGCCGTGAGATCCGTGTCATGGTGACGCCCGACCGGGTCGGCGACAAGGAGATGGCGGAGCTGAGCGAAGAGACGGCTCGGCGAATCGAAGAGGAGCTTCAATACCCGGGCCAGATCAAGGTGGTGGTGGTCCGGGAGACCAGGGCCGTGGACTTCGCTCGCTGACCCAGCCTGCGGTCCGGCCCGCCGCCCACAAAACGAGGCCTGCGCATGACAGCCGAACTGATAGATGGAAAGCAAATCGCCTCGGAGATCCGGGCTGAAGTCGCGGAGAGCGCGCTCGAGCTGACCGAGCGGGGCACGCGCCCGGGTTTGGCCGCCGTTCTGGTCGGCGAGGACCCTGCCTCGCAGGTCTACGTTCGCATGAAGAAGCGCGCCTGCGAGGAAGCGGGCATCTACGCGCCCGATATGCATCTGCCCGCCGGCATTTCACAGAGCGAGCTCCTGGAGAGGGTGGAGCAGCTCAACGAAGACCCGAAGATTCACGGAATCCTCGTTCAACTTCCACTGCCCGACCCCCTGGACGAGGCCGAGGTGATGCTGCGAGTCAGGCCCGAGAAGGACGTGGATGGGTTTCATCCCGTTAACGTCGGACGGATGGTGAGTGGCGACCCGGACGCGTTTCGTCCGGCGACGCCGGCTGGGATCCAGGAGCTGCTGAAGCGGATCGACTGCGATCCGCAGGGCAAGCACGTCGTCGTCATGGGACGATCCAACATCGTCGGGCGCCCGGTGGCGGAGATCCTCTCCCAGAAGCAGCCGTGGGCGAACGCGACCGTCACTCTCGCTCACAGCCGGACCCACGACATGGGTGAGATCGGGCGTCTGGGAGACATTTTGATCGTGGCGATCGGCCGCGCCGACTTCGTGACGTCGGACATGGTGAAGCCGGGCGCCGTGGTTATCGATGTCGGCGTCAATCGGGTGGATGACCCGACACGCGAGAAGGGATATCGCCTCGTAGGCGACGTGGACTTCGACGCGGTGCGGGAGGTGGCCTCGTGGATCACGCCCGTGCCGGGAGGGGTCGGTCCGATGACGATCGCGATGCTGCTCAAGAACACGATCAAGGCTGCCGGGCGATTCGCCGCATAGAAGTGGAACCGGCGCGGCCAGGACACCCGTGAGCGAGATCTCGCAGTTCTCGCTCTTCGGGGCCGGCGGGCTCGCTCCGGGGGATGCCGAGCTTCCGGGGGATGCGGGGCTTCCGCAGGATCCCGGGGAGCTCTCGGCCGGGGATCTCGCGGCCGAGCTGCTCGCGGAAGGAGGGCTCGAGCCGGACGGCGGGAGCGGCGAGGTCGTGGCTCGAGGGCTCTCGGTGGAAACGGCCCTGCCCGTCTCCGAGGTCAACGCTGCCGTTCGGGGCGTGCTCGAAGCCTCCTTTGCTCCACTCTGGGTGGTCGGGGAAGTCGCCAACTGGCGCCGCGTGAGCTCCGGCCACTGCTACTTCAGCCTTAGAGACGACTCGGCCCAGATCTCCTGCGTGATCTGGCGCAGTGACGCCGCTCGGCTCCCGACCGATCCGGAAGAAGGGATGGAGGTGTGCGCGTACGGTAGCCTGAGTCTCTACGAGACGCGTGGGCAGTACCAACTGGTCGTCCAGAAGCTGGAGGCGAAGGGAGAGGGCCTGTGGAGGCTGGCCTTCGAGCGCACGCGCCGCCGCCTCGAAGCCGAGGGCCTCACGGATCCGGCCCGCCGCCGGCCGCTGCCCGCGCTGCCGCGCCGCGTCGGCGTCGTGACCTCCAGGGAGGGAGCGGCGCTCCACGACGTGGTGTCGGTGATTCGGCGCCGGGCTCCGTGGACCCACATCCTCCTCTCCGCGTGTCACGTTCAGGGAGAGGGGGCCGCCCGGGAGATCTGCGCCGCGCTGGACGCCGTCTGCCGGCATCCGGAGGTGGATGTAGTCGTGCTGACCCGGGGTGGTGGCTCGGTTGAGGATCTCTGGTGCTTCAACGAGGAGGTCGTCGCCCGCGCCGTTGCGGAGTGTCCGGTGCCGATCGTGACGGCCGTCGGTCACGAGGTCGATGTGACGATCGTGGACCTCGTGGCTGATCTGAGGGCGCCCACCCCGTCGGCGGCGGGAGAGCTCGTCGTACCCGATGCCGCCGACCTGAGAGTCGCCGTCCGGCGTGGATCTTCTGCTCTGGCAGCCGCCCTTCGCTCGCGGGCCCGCAGTGCCGAAGAGCGAGCGTCCCGTGCCTCCGAGCGCTTGAGCGACGGCGTCGTCCGCTTTGCGGAGCGATGCGGCGTTTGGCTTGATGGGCTCGGCGGACGGCTCGAGGCGCTCAGTCCGCTCTCCACGCTGGAACGCGGCTACGCGGTTCCACTGGACGCTGAGGGGCGCGTTCTCCGCCGAGTGGAGATGTTCGAGCCTGGAGACCCGTTCCGCCTTCGCGTGGTGGACGGCGAGGTCGCGGCGAAGGTGGAGGCCACGGATGTCACAGCGGCGGGAGCCGAGGAGAGACGGGAGACGTCGTCATGAGCGAAGATCTGGATTTCGAGGCCACGATGGCCGAGCTGGAGCGCATCGTGGTCGCCCTGGATCGAGAGGAGTTGGATCTTGACGAAGCGCTCCGCCTCTTCGAGGACGGCGTCGGCCACGTACGGAGGGCAAATCGGCTGCTGGAGGACGTCCGGGGTCGCATCGAAGAGCTGATCGGGGCATCCTCCGAAGAGGTTCGCACCGTAGAGTTGGCTGGTGAGGTATCGGACGAGGAGAACGCGAATGCCGACTGAGCGGCTCGTGATCGTGTCGAGGGGCGTCGGACCATGAAGCTCGGCGTGCTTGGCAACCCCGGGTACCCGGACTTGGCCGATCTCCTGGCCCGTCTCGGGCGGGTAGCAGAGGGCAACGAGATCAGCCTGTACCTCCACGGCGATCTGATCGATGCGGCCGACGGCGTGCCGTACGCCGGGGACCTGGACGCGGCCTGGCCTGACGTCGGGTGCCTGCTCACCCTGGGAGGCGACGGCACCCTGCTGCGAGGCGCCCGATTGGCTGGCCCGAGCGGTGTGCCGATCCTGGGCTGCAACGTGGGCCGCCTGGGCTTCCTCACCTCGATCCCGCTCGCGGAGCTCGAGACGGCCGTTGAGCGAGTCGCTTCGGGAGAGTACGAGCAGGATGAGCGGTTGGCTCTCGACGTCCGGCTGCAGCGGAGCTCCCAATCGCCGCGCGCCGATGACGAGGGAGAGGGAGTTGCCTTCTTCGCCCTGAACGACGCCGTCGTCCACAAGAGCGGGTTCGCCCGGCTCGTTCAGCTCCGAGTCTGGGCGGATGACGACGAGTTGGGTCAATACAGCGCCGACGGGATCATCATCTCCACGGCCACGGGCTCGACGGCGTACAGTCTCTCGGCGGGCGGGCCGATTCTGGTGCCCAGCCTGGACGCGATCATCGCCACACCGATCTGTCCGCACACCATGGCGGTTCGCCCGGTCGTGCTCCCCGCCACGGCGCGAATCACGGTCGAGATCGATACGGGCGCCCAGGACGTCGTTCTTACTGTGGACGGACAGGTCGGCAGCCGGCTGCACGACGGCGACCGGGTCATCGCCCAGCGGGCCGCTCATCCGGTTCGTTTGATCCGCTTTCCGGGACAGACGTTCTTCTCGGTTCTTCGCCGGAAGCTCAGATGGGGTGATGTGCGGCCGTCGGAAGTCGGCGGGAAGAGCGCGGGCTAGAAGACCTTGAAGGGCAGTCGGAGATAGACCGTCACCCTGTCGCCCGCAGGCGTCTGCCCCCCCGAGCCGGCGATCGAGGTCTGGTAGATGAGTGAGATCTCCACCGGCAGGCTCGTCCGACCGACCTCCCACAGATCCTGCGTGCGGTAGAATACTCCCACGCCGAGCATGTGTCGGGTCTGGGACGTCTCCACCTGCAGCGGCTCCGCGGTAGGCACCGAGCCGGCGAGAAGCTCGTACTCGTCGCTTCCCTTGTTCCAGTAGCTGTACTCGGCGCCGATCGCCAGCGCGTTGTTGATCGAAAACTGGGGGGCCACGCGGGCCGCGATGTAATTGCCCAGCTTGCGCTGCAGCGTGCCGAGGGTGGACGCCAGGCCAAACGGTTGATCGGGCGGGTTCACTCGCAGGTCCACCTCGTCCTTCATCTGGAGGCCGAAGTATCCGCTCGCGAGGAAGAGGAACCGCGGTCCCACGCGGATGTCCTGATAGAGCGAGATCTCGATGTCGGTCGTCCCGTCCCCGATCGGGATGTCCAGGAAGTTGGACGGGTCCAGGTAGGGAACACCGTTCACCTTGCCGAGCGGAAAGCGGTACTTTCCTCCGATTGTCGTCCGGAACTGGACCTTCGGCGGCCGTCGTGCCAGTCGCTGCAAGGCCTCGCTGTGTTCCACGGGGCGTCGCTCCTCGGCGTCCTGGCCTTCTTCTCCCTCGGGTGGCGCCACGGGCGCGTCGTCATCTGGCTCGAGCGGTGTCGGCGCGGGCTCCTCGAACGCGGTGATCGGCGTGAATGTGTCGATGAGGCCGATCCTCAGGCCCACCTCCAGCTCACCGACCGAATAGCCTCGGTTTACCGTGCCCGGGGCGTCGCCGTTCAGCTGGGTGTTCGCGAACAGGGCGGCCAGGTCGGACGCCGTCGCGCTGGCCGGCAGCTCCAGGGCCGGCAGGGCGAGGCCGAACGCGGTGTACCCCGCGGCGATCGCATCGTAGGCAGCGGTCATCTGCCCTCCGGCCGTCGTGATCCCGACGGGAAGGAAGAGGTTCTCCATCACCCTCCGCTCGAGAGCCTCGGAGTAGGTCGTCGAGTTGGCGAGCAGGGCAAGCGCCTGGGCCGTCTCTTCGGGCGTGAGCGTCCCCCCGTCGATCAGCTCGGCCAACTGGGTCTCCGCGGTCTCGATCTCTCCGAAGAAGCCGGCCGGATCCTCGATGGCGCTCATCCCGGCGGTCACGGTCGCCGAGGTCGTGTCGTAGCCGAAGAAGGACTCCGAGCGGGTCTGGACGAAGGGAACCATGACGTCCAGCGAGAGTCGATCCAGAATGCCGATCTCGAGTCCCAACGGGAGGACGATTCTCCGGTTGGCTATCTCACGGTAGTCGAGGCTTCCGAAGGAGAGTTCGTCAGGCGTCAGCGGATCGTAGCCAAGGGCGTCCGAGTCCGAGTTGATGTCGGCGAGAAAAGGAAGCGCGTTGGGGTAGAGCCGGTGGGTCAACGAGCCGTCGAAATCGGCGGTCAGCGGCTCCTTCTCCCCGTCAGCCGCGAGCTCCGAGTCGAGCGCGAACTGGCTGCTCCAGAAGCTGAGCGAAGGAGTGAGCTCGAACCAGAACTCTCCACTGCGAGGGAGCCGCGCGTCCTGGACGGTGGGCACCTGGGACTCGGCTGCTCCCGGCAGGGCGAAGAGCGCAGCGAAGAGCGCCAGGCTCGCGAGCCCGAACGATGGCCGCATCGGTCCGGAGCCGGCTCTGGATCTGTTTCGGAGGCTGATGGGCAACCCTGGCTCCTCTTGGCAGGGAACGGGGGAGGGACGGCGGCAGTATAGGCGGAGCGACGGGAAGCAGACAAGCTGTCCACCACACTTTTTCTCGCTGCTTCGACGCATTAGTCTTGACGGCGTGTGGCGCCGTGGCCGAGTGGTTAGGCAGGGGCCTGCAAAGCCCCGTACTCCGGTTCGAATCCGGACGGCGCCTCTTATGCATCCAAGCGCCCACGCTCCCTCCTCCCAGCCCTCGGGAACTCGGACGTGACGGCGCGCCTGAGCGGTCAGAACATCCTCTATCTACTGCTGATCTTCCTCCCTGTCTCGCTCGTTCTGGAGTACGCCGTCCATGCCGGCGGGACCGCGATCTTCATCACTTCCGCGTTGACCATCATCCCACTGGCGGGGATCCTCGGGCTGGCCACCGAGAAGCTGGCGGGACACTACGGAGCCGGGGTCAGCGGCCTGCTGAACGCGACGTTCGGGAATGCGGCCGAGCTCATCATCGCGCTCATCGCGTTGAACGCCGGGCTCCACGATCTCGTCAAGGCGTCGATCACCGGCTCGATCATTGGCAACACGCTCATCGTTTTTGGCCTCAGCGCCTTCCTCGGCGGCCTCAAGTATCACACCCAGACGTTCAACCGGATTGCCGCCAGCATGGGAGCCACGCTTCTGCTGTTGAGCGCCGTGGGGCTGGTCGTCCCAGCCATCTTCCACGGCCTCTCGTCAGGCAGCTCGGCCGGGGTAGAGCGCACGCTGAGCCTGGAGATCTCGGTCGTCCTCATGGCGACCTACATCCTCAGCCTCGTCTTCACGCTCAAGACGCATAGCCGGCTGTACACGGGGGTCGTGCCTTCGGAGGTAGATCCCGAGACCGCCGAGGCGGTCGAGGAGGTCGTGGGACCGCAGTGGTCGAAGGGGAAGGCCCTCCTGGTGCTGGTCGGAACGGCGGCGCTGGTGGCGTGGATGAGCGAGCTGCTCGTGGGTGGTGTGCACGAGGCCGGGGAAGCGCTCGGCATGACCGAGGTCTTCCTCGGCGTCATCGTAATCGCCCTGGTCGGCAACGCGGCCGAGCACTCGACGGCCGTGCTGATGGCGCTCAAGAACAAGATGGACCTGGCCGTCCACATCGCGATCGGCTCCTCCATCCAGATCGCGCTTTTCGTGGCGCCGCTGATCGTCTTCCTGAGCTACGCGATCGGTCCCGCCCCGATGGATCTCCACTTTACCGCCATGGAGGTGATGGCCGTAGCGCTCTCGGTGCTGATCATCGGCCAGGTTTCCGATGACGGCCAGACCCACTGGATGGAGGGCGTGCAGCTCATCGCCGTCTACGTCATCCTGGCGCTCGCCTTCTACCACATCCCCGCCTGAGCCGAGGTCGCCGTCCGGCGGCCATCTCCTCTTTGACGTCGGGTTGAAGGGTCGGTGCACTCTTGTCCGAACCTTCGTTCCCTCGACAAGGAGTGAGAATCATGCGCAATCCGAATCGCTCGCGGCTCTACGCGAGCGCCCTGTCCCTCCTGGCGGCGGCGGGTCTCTATCTCGCCGTCCCCGGCCAGCCGCAGGCGGCGGCCGCGACCTGTAACGGCTCGAACACCGGCAAGGTGTGCTGGGAGAACGAGTCCTGCGTGGAGATGCTGTTCTACAAACAGTGCACGACCACGTACAAGTACTTCCCGGCGGCCGGTTCGGGCGGAGGAGCTGACGACCCGTGGCTGGAAGAGCCGGGCGACGGTGGCTGCCGATGGGGTGAGGACTACATCGGCTGGGAGCCCAGGCGCTGCAGCTGAGCGGCCCCCGCTTCACGGGAGCGCGTCTGCTGTTCTCGGCGGCCGCGCTCCTGACGGCCCTGTCGGCGGTGCGCTTCGGCGAGTATCGCGCCCTTTCGGCTCCGCATGCCGCCATCGAGGGCGTCGAACGCCCGACGCTGGTGTTGCTGTTCCAGCCGGAGGATTGTCGCCGGTACGGGGGATTGGTGGAGCGTTGGAACGCCCTGGCCGAGCGAGGCCATGTGGATGTGCTCGGGGTTGGGATCGGTTTCCCGCCGACGCCCTCCGCCCGGGACTCGATTCTTGGTGAGCACGGGCCGACGTTCCCCGTGCGATACGACCTCGGTCGGGTCGCGGAACGGCTGCTCGCCAGGGCAGGGCAGAGCCGGACGCCGACGAGCGTCCTACTGGACGCGGCTGGCCGTCCTCTTCTGATCCTTCCGCCGGTGTCGGACGCGAGCCTGCAGCGGGAGGCCGGCCGGCTCATCGAACAGTACGCGCGACGAGTCGCCGGGGCGGTGGGATGACGGCAGCCAGCATGCCGATGAGGTGCGGTGTCGCCTTGGCAGCGCTGTGCCTGTCGAACGGTTGCGTCCCCGACCGGGAGGATGCCGATCGGGGCCGACGGGCCGAGCCCCGGGGCCGTCGATGGGCGGTCATCGCGTGGGACACGGCGTTCGTCGTAGGTGGCCCTCAGGACACGCTGCTCCAGCTACCGACCCGACTCGCCGCGGACGGGGCCGGCGTATCGGTCCTCGACCGTGAAGCCGGTCGCGTCCTTCGGTTTGATAGCCACGGACGTCTTCTCTGGAGCTTCGGCCGTAAGGGCAAAGGACCGGAGGAGTTCACTCATCCCCGCGACATCCATATGGATCGCCAGGGGAGAACCTGGGTGCTGGATGTCGCGAACGGCCGCGTCACCCTAATCGACGAGCACGGAGCCTCCGACGGCCGGATCCCGCTCTCGGCGGTGGGACGGACCGCGGATGGAATCGTTCCGGAGGAGGGTGGCGGCGTGATCCTCCTGACGTTCGAGGCCGATCGGCCGATCGTCCGGCTGTCGCCCAGCGGCCAGGTCCTCGAACGCGTTTCGTTCCCATCGCCGGAACACGAGCGACTGCATCCGCTGGCCTCCCAGCTCGTCGTCGGCCACGATCCGACGGAGGGAGGATGGGTGGGGGCCTACGGGCTCGGCGACGGCTTCTTCGCCTTTCTCTCCACCAGCTGGCTCGGATATCGAGGCCGGTACATCGAACGGGTGGAGTTTCCCCGAGTCGCACAGAGGGGTCGATTCAGTCTCGGTCGCAGGGAGCGAGCCTCCTGGCTCACCGGCGTGGTCTTCGCCGCCGAGACCGTCTCGCTCTCTCGCGGCCGTGTCTATGTCTTTTTCGGCGGCAACTCGTCCGACCGCCATCGGGTCATGGATGTCTACTCCCTGGACGATGGCTCCTACGTGGAGAGCCTGCGTCTGCCGATCCGGCCCCGTCACGCCGTATACGCTGACGGGCTCGTCTACGCCCTGCATGAGCGCCCATACCCGACCCTGGTCGCCTGGCGACCCCGAAAGGAGCGAACACCATGAACTGGATCGATGCCGCAGGGATCTCCCTCTCCGTACTAGCCATCTTGATCCTCGTCTGGATGATCGCGGACGCGCGACGACTTCCGGGCGCGGGAAGCCAGAAGGCCGGACCGGCAGTTTCCGCGCGCTGGGTCTGGCCGGCCATCCTCGTGTCGTCCTTTCTTGGCGGCCTGCTCGGCGTGCCGATCGGCGGGAGCCCGGAGATCCCGGGAGAGTCCGAGGCGTCCTCCTATCAACGACCCGTCGACACCCGCTGGTCTACGCTTCGGACACCGTTCTATCTTGCAGTGCGAAAAGAAGAACGATCCGCGAGAGGCGCCTGGCAGGTCGAAGCCCGGGACGCCAGCCTGCAGCTGCCTTGGACCTTCCTCCTGGGCTGTCTGGCCTACCTGTTCTTTCGGAGAGCGCGGATGCGATCGCGGGACGGTTTCTCGAGGGCAACGCGAACCGGAGGGCGGCTGTCTACAGGGTGATCCGAAAGGTGATCCGAGAGCGAGTCGCGCGCGGGTGCCAGGCGAGCTCGATCCTCCACATCTGAAGCGGTACGCTAAGAGCGACACGCGATGAAACCCCGACATCTGCTAACGCTACTCGTCGTCGGAGTACCACTGGTGCTCCTGGCGGGCGTGTTGTGGCGTCTCAACGAAGCGGGGGCCAGCGACCGAGCCGGCGATGATGCCGTGCCCGCCGATTCGCTGAACGAGGCGCTCGGCGCATCCGCCGTCGAGGCGTTTCCTACCGAGATCGCCCTGCCGGTGGAAGGCGCGATGGTCCGGCGCGATACTTTCGTTCTCTGGGTAGAGGCGCAGGGTCGGGCGGCACCGCTGCGCTCGGCGCCACTGCAGGCGGAGGTATCGGGCCCCGTGATCTCCGTGCCCGTCCAGGAGGGCGCGCGGGTTTCAAAGGGACAGATGCTGGTCCGGATCGACCCCGCGGAGTACGAGCTTCGGGTGCGGCGCGCCGAGGCGGACCTGGCGTACGCGCAGGCCGAGTTCGAGGGGCTGATTCTCGGGGACGACCGATTGGAGGACGCGCAGCTTCGTGCGAAGCGGGAACGTCTGGCGAGGCTCAGAAGCGGGATACCGGGAGCGGAGGCGGCGCTGGAGGAGGCCATGTACCAGCTGGAGCGAACGGAGATCCGCGCTCCCTTCGCTGGGCGCGTCGCCGATCTCGTCGTGGATGAGGGGGCGCGCCTTCAGGTGGGCGATGCCGTCGTCGAAGTCGTCGACCTCTCGACTGTCGACGTCGAGGTCGAGGTTCTGGAGCGCGCGCTGCCGGCCGTCGAACCGGGGCGAGTCGCGACGGTCCGGTTCGCCGCACTGCCGGAGGAGCCGTTCGAGGGACAGGTGGAGACCGTCAATCCGATGGTCAACCACGAGACCGGAACGGCCCGGGTCGCGGTGCGTCTTCGAAACCCTCAGGCCAAGGTTCTCCCGGGCATGTTCGCCGAGGTCGAGATCGCCGGGCGTCGATTCGCCGACCGCCTTTTCGTGGCGCGAGATGCGATCGTGGAGCGAGACAAGCGGGACGTGGTCTTCCTCCTGCATCCTGACGAGCCCGGCGGCGCCACGGGCTTTGCCAAGTGGGTGTACGTTCGCACCGGCCTCGAGAACGATGGCTTCGTGGAGGTTACGCCGGAGCGGGATGGCGATAGCCTGGAGCCCGGTTCGATCGTGCTCGTGGATGGCCACACGACGCTGACGCATGACGCCAGGGTCCACCTGGAGAACCACAGAGCGCTCCTGGACCGGTGAGACCGGCCAGTGCGCCGTCCGGCGCGCGGCCCCAACCGATCCTCGCGTGAGCCTTCCAGATCTAAGCATTCGACGGCCGATCGCTACGGCGATGGTCTATCTTGGCATCTCCGTGTTGGGCGTCCTCTCGTTTGCCCGTCTCCCCATCGACCTCCTTCCGGACGTGGCGTTCCCCACGCTCTCGGTGTGGACCACCTACAGCGATGCGGCACCTCCCGAGGTGGAGCGCTTCATCACGGAGCCGGTCGAGCAGGAGGTCAGCCAGGTTCCCGGTGTCAGGCGAGTGACGTCTCGCTCACGTGAAGGACAGTCCCTCGTGACGCTCCAGTTCTATTGGGGCACGGACATGGAATTCGCCGCGCTGAACGTGCGGGAACGGCTCGATGATCTTCGAGATATACTTCCTCGCAGCGTGGATCGTCCCGTCATCCTCCGCTCCGACCCGGGCAGCGACCCGATCCTCACGCTTGCCGTATCCGGCGCGAGCCCCGCGGAGCTGTTGGAGCTGAGCAAGGACGTCTTCGCCAGGCGTCTCGAGCAGCAGGACGGAGTCGCTCTCGCCGCGATCAGCGGCGGACGGGAGCGGGAGATCCAGGTGCTTCTGGATCCAGCCCGGCTGACGTTGTACAGGGTGACCGTCGCCCAGGTGACCGACGCACTCGACCGGGCCAACTATCAGGCGCCGGGAGGGAGCGTGAGGCGCGGCAGATTCCGCTACAGTCTCCGCACCCTCGGCCAGTTCACGGAGGTGGAGCAGCTACGGGACGTCGTCGTGGCGAGGCCGACCGGGGGAACACCGGTGCGGCTGTCAGATGTGGCCGAGGTGCGGGACGGATTCGCGGAGAGACAGACAGCGGCGCGGTACAGCGGCGTGCCGGCGGTGGGATTGCAGATCTTCAAGGAATCGGGCTCCAACACCGTCCGGGTGGCTGAACGTGTCGAGGTGGTGCTCGACGAGTTGAGGGCGGAGTTCCCGTCGCTGGGCTTCGAGATCGCGACGAGTCAGGCGGAGTTCATCCGAGAGGCCATCGCCAACGTCGTGCAGGCGTTGATCGTGGGAGGAATTCTCGCCTTCCTGGTGCTCTTCCTTTTTCTTCGGGATCCCCGTTATCCCGTGGCCGTGGGCCTGGCGATCCCGATCTCCATCCTGGCGGCGTTCTCACTCTGTTATCTGTTCGACGTCAGCCTGAACGTGATGTCCCTGGGTGGTCTCGCCCTGGGTGTGGGAATGCTCGTCGACAACTCGATCGTCGTGCTGGAGAACGTCTTCCGGCACCGGAACGAGGGTGAGGTGACCGCGCCGGCTCCAGGGCCCGGCGAGGCGGTCGAACCGCGCGATGCGGCCGCGCACTCCGCGGCCGAAGGAAGCAGGGAGGTGGCCGGCGCGATCACGGCCTCTACGCTCACGACCATCGCCGTCTTCGGGCCGGTGCTCTACGTGCGGGGGGTCGCGGGCGCCCTGTTCGGCGATCTGTCGCTTGCCGTCGCCTTCTCGCTCCTGGCCTCGCTGCTCGTCGCGTTGACACTACTGCCCGTGATGGCGGCCCGGTTCGGAAGGGCGGGGGTGGCGGCAGCCACCAGCGACGAGACCCACGATGCGGCCCACGATGTGGCCGCGCGGACGGCCGACGAAAAGAAGACTCGCCCGCTGCGGCGTGCCCTGCGCTTCACGAGGGAGTCCGTCCGCCTCACCTGGAGGGAGGTGACGGGAGGGATTGGCCACGCGTTCTCCCGCCTCACGGGGCCGGCGCTCGAGGCCTTCGACCGCGGCTTCCGCGGTTTCGCCGGCCGCTACGAGGGGGCTCTCGCCTGGGCGCTGGGCCACCGGTCCGCCGTCATCGGTCTGGCGGCATCCGTGTTCGCCGCGGCCATCTCCCTGGCCACGGTCCTTCCCCGCGACCTGATGCCGGATGTGGACGAGCGCCAGTTCCGCGTCGCATTGGACCTGCCCGTGGGTACGCCGATCGAGGCGACCGATGAGGCGGCGGCGGCGCTGGAGGCAGTGCTTCTCGAGCTGGAGGCGGTCGACGGCGTCTTCACCCGGGTCGGCCGCGCTCAGCGGGGCGAGCCCACCGAGGACGAGCTGGCGGGCCTGAACAGTGCGGTTCTCGAGGTCCGCTTGCGTCCGACGGGTGAGCCCACGTCACGGGTCGTTTCCGACTTCCGGTCTCGCCTTGCGCGAACGGGCATCGATCCGGGAGCGGTGGCGATCGAGACCGGACGCTCGACCGCGCTGGGCCGGACGCTGGACCTGGACGAAGCCGACCTGGCCGTGCGAATCCAGGGGGATGAGCTGGCTGATCTGGTCGCGGTGGCCGAGTCAGCCAAGGCTCGGCTGGTGGGATTGCCACAGCTCCGGGACGTCCGCGTCGGCATGCAGCTGGGTCAACCGGAGCTGGAGATCGAGGTCGACCGGGACCGCGCCGCCAGATACGGCCTCAGCGTCTACGATGTGGCGAGCACCATCGAATCCTATTTGCGCGGGCTGCCCACCTCCGAGCCGTTCACGGAGTTCTCCGAAAAACTCGAGATCAGGGTTCAGCTGCCGAAAGAGGCGAGACAGCGGCTTCCCGACGTTCTGGCCTTGCGGCTGAGCGACGTGCCCTTGAGCGAGGTCGTTCGGGTTCGCCAGGGCTATGGTCCCGTCGAGATCCTCCGCGAGGACCAGAGCCGAACGGTGCAGGTGCTCGCGGAGGTGGCGGGTGCCGGACTGACCGAGGCGGTCAGCCATGCCGAGGCGCGACTCGAGGGGATGCCTCGACCGCCGCGAACCACCCTGGCTGTTGGCGGAGAGAACGAGGAGATGCGCGCGAGCTTCCGCTCCCTCTTTTTCGCCTTCGGGCTTGCCCTCTTTCTGGTCTACCTCATCCTCGCCGCTCAGTTCGAGTCTCTTCTGCAGCCGGTCGTCGTCCTGGTGGCGGTCCCGCTCGCGGCCGTGGGCGCGGTACCAGCCCTCTGGCTCACGGGAGGTGGCATCAATCTGATGAGCGGTATCGGGCTGGTCATTCTGATAGGGATCGTGGTGAACGACGCGATCGTCAAAGTCGACTTCATCAACCAGCGACGACGAGGTGGACTCGCGTTGAAGGAAGCGATCGCCGAGGCCGGACGGCTGCGCCTGAGGCCCATCCTGATGACGACCGCGACCACGGTGCTCGGTCTCATCCCGCTCGCCCTCGGTTGGGGCGCCGGCGCGGATCTCCGCTCTCCTCTCGCGGTCGTCGTCATCGGCGGCCTCATCTCCGCGACTTTCCTGACGCTCATCGTGGTGCCGGTGGTCTATTCGCTCGTCGCGGCCGGTGGTGAACAGCTGGGCGACATCCCATGATCGGAATGGCGATCCGGCGCCCCGTCGCGACGGCGGCGATCTACCTCGCTCTCCTGCTCCTGGGTCTGTATGCGTTTCGCCTGATCCCGCTGGAGCTCCTTCCAGATGTCTCCTATCCACGGCTGAGGGTGCGGGCCGAGTGGCCCGGCGCCTCTCCCGAGGCGCTCGAGTCGCTGGTCACGGTCCGCATCGAGGCGGAGGCACGGCAGGTTCGCGGGGTGAGATCCGTGGAGTCGGTCTCGCGAATCGACCTGTTCGGCACCGGCTCGACGGCCGAGGTGGACGTCGAATTCGGCCGAAAGACCCGTATGGAGTTCGCCCGCCTGGAGCTGAGCGAGCGCGTGTCGGCGCTGCGCGATGAGTTGCCGGAAGGTGCCACCACCGTCGTCGAACCGTACGTGCCCGATGAGTTCGCCGACGGGGGCCGTCCGTTTCTCTCCTACCGCCTGACGGGCCCATACGACGAGGGATTCCTCACTAGGGTCGCGAACGAAGAGGTTCGGCCCCGCCTCCTCGGGATGGAGGGCGTCGACGCCGTCTGGCTGTACGGCGGCGAGGAGCGAGAGGTGTCGATCGAGCTGGACGCGCAGCGCATGAGCGCGTTGGGGCTAACGCTGGGCGAGGTCCAGAGGCTCGTGGCCCGTTCGTCGGAGCTCCGGGCCCCGGGCTCTGTCGAGCTGGACGGCATGCGTGTCGCCCTGGCCATCCGGTCCCGGCCCACGGACGTGAGGGAGCTCGGCCGACTCATCGTGGCCACGCGTCCGGAGGGGCCTGTACGGCTCTCGGATCTCGGGCGGGTGCGAGATGGGCATGCCGATCCCTACGAGTACACGCGTATCGACGGCCGGCCGGCGATCTGGCTCGTCATCACCCGGGGGTCGCGCTCGAACGCCGTCGAAACGGCGGAGGCGGTGAAGGCGGAGATCGGGAAGATCGAAGAGGCCCTGCCGCCCGGCCTCACGCTCGATCTCGACTCGGATCAGAGCGAGGAGATCCGGGAGCAGCTGACGGACCTGCGGCTGCGGGCGATGGCGGCCGCACTCGTCATCTTCCTCGTACTGATGGCATTCCTGCGCTCGACGCGGGCGGTGGCGATCGTGTTCGCGACGATCGGCTTCAGCGTGTTGATCGCCGTGAATCTCCTCTACATGGGCGGCTTCTCTCTCAACGTGCTGACCCTGGCCGGCCTGGCGTGGGGCTTCGGCCTCGTCGTGGACAACGGCATCGTCGTGCTCGAGAACGTCGAGCGCCACATGGGGCAGGGAAAGGGTCGGGTGGATGCCTCGCGCGACGGAGCGCGGCAGGTGCTCCTGCCCGTTCTGGCGGCGACGGGGACCACGGGGATTGTGCTGGCGCCCTTTCTGCTCCTGCAGGGGGATCTCAGGATCTACTATCTGCCGCTCGCCTATGCCGTTGGTTTCTCGATCCTCGCCAGCCTGTTCGTGGCCTTCACATTCGTGCCGGCCATGACCGCCGGGCGATCCTTCGGCCGGCGGCGGGCGACGCCCGCGACAAGGGGCGTCCGGCACCCACCAGGCCCCGACCGACCCGGGCTCGAACCGGCCTACGTGCGGGCGTACCGGGCTCTGCTCTCACGGGCGCTCGATCACCCCGTGCTCGTGGGTCTCATCAGCGTCGCCTGTCTGGCCGGAAGCTTCTGGCTCTTCGACCGGCACGTGGACCGCGGCCTTCTCTGGTCCTCCGCCTTCGGTCAGGACACCTACATCGTCGTCAACATCCGCTTTCCGCGTGGGGCCGAGCTGGAGCGAACCGATGAGCTGGCGCGTTCGTTCGAGGGCCGCCTCGCCACGCTGCCGGAGGTGAAGCGGTACGAGGCACTGGTTCGACCAGGCTATGCCAGAATACGCGTCACCTTCCCCCTGGAGCTCGAGCGAACGGGCGTGCCGGTCGCCGTCAAGGATCAGCTGGCGGCCTACAGCTTCGGATTCTCGGGCGCCGAAGTGCAGGTTCTTGGCTTCGGACCGAGTTTCTACGGCGGCGGTGGCTCCGCTCCTACGTATGCGCTTCAAGTGTTTGGCTTCAACTATCTGACCGTGAAGGAGATAGCAGAAGATATCTCTGCACGGATCGGCCGCTTTCCAAGGGTCCGCAACCCCAATCCGAACGCGAGCGGAGGTTGGTTCGAACGAGATCGAGAGACGGAGCTGGTCGTCGTGCCGGACCGAGCCGCCCTGGCTTCGTTCGACCTGACCGTGGAGGAGCTTCTCGGCTACGTGGCGGCCAGCGCCCGCGGGGTGCTCTCGGCGGATCGGCTCCGCCTCGAGGGAGAGGAGGTGAGGTATGCCATCAAGCTGGCGGGATACCGGGAGCTCGACATCCGTGACCTCGAGAACCTCAGGGTGCCGACTCTGGGTGACGGAGAGGTGCGGCTCGCGGACGTGGCCTCTGTCGGGGCGCGGGACGTCATGGCGAACATCCGAAGAAAGAACCAGCAGTACGAGCGGACGGTGACGTGGGAGTATCGGGGCCCGTCGAAACTCGGTGACCTGATCCAGGACCGGGTGGTCGAATCGACAGAGCTTCCGCCCGGATATCGGTTCGAGATTCAAGATGAGTGGAGATGGCCCGAGGAGGAGCGCCAACAGGTCTACCTCGCGCTCATTCTGGCTGTTCTACTGATCTACATGTTGACCGCGGGGCTGTTCGAGTCGCTCGCGGCGCCTCTCGTGGTCTTGCTGACGTTGCCGTTGGCCCTGATCGGTGTTTTCCTGATCTTCTTCTACACGAACGCCACCTTCACGCGAACCGCCTACATCGGAACGATCATGATGTCGGGGATCGTGGTGAACAACGCGATTCTCGTCGTCTACCACATCGGTGAGCTGAGGGAGTGGATGGAAACGAGAGCGGCGATCCTGCAGGGAACGCTGGAGCGCGTGCGGCCGATTCTGATGACCACGTTCACCACGGTATTCGGCCTCCTACCGCTGGTGCTGTTCTCCGGCTCGCAGGACGCCAACATTTGGAACGCCCTGGCCCTGGCGACCATCGGCGGCCTTCTCTCCTCGACGCTGTTCGTGTTGGTCGCGATACCCGTCGCCTATCGGTACCTGGTCGCGAGGAGCGGCTGATGGCATCGCGGCACCACGCTCACTTTGCGGGTAGAAGATCCTCGCTGATAACAGCGATAGCACTCACGAACACCGTAGCACCCACAAACACGGATGGGACGGGTGGCACGGCGACCGGCTAAGGGCTCGCCAATCGTTTCGAACCAGGGGGGTCACGGTAGTGGCCTGCCGTGGGCCGGCGTGTCGGCAGCCTGCGCCCTCCTCCTCGTGCTCATCTCGCTCTCTTCCGAGGCCCGAGCCCAGGCGGCGGCGACGGACACGATTCCCGATGGGCCTCCGATCGCCCGCTCCGACACGATCACGGATGAGCTCACCGGCGAGTCGGCGGCCTTGCTGCCGTGCCGGCGGACCGAGGGCGCCGCTTGCGTGAGCAAGGCGATGCAGGCCTACCGGATCCCGCCCGAAGCGTCGATCAAGGTTGACGGCCGGCTGGACGACGAGGTGTGGGGCTCGGCGACCTTCAGCTCGGACTTCGTGCAGCGGGAGCCGGTCGAGGGCGCGCCCCCCACGGAACGTACGGAGGTGGCGTTCGCTTACGACGGCAAGAACCTCTACGTGGGCGCCCGGATGTACAGCGAGGACCCCGAGGCCATCCGGGCCGTGATGACACGCCGCGACAGCGACGGGAACTCGGAGCGCCTGATCGTCTCGCTCGACGGCTACCAGGACCGGCGGACGGCCTACAGCTTCGCCGTGACCGCGGCCGGCGTGCGGCTGGACTGGTATCATCCCGGCGATCGCGCCTTCTCGCGCGACCGATCCTTCGACCCCGTCTGGACGGCCAAGACCGAGATCGACGAGGAAGGTTGGACGGCGGAGATGCAGATCCCCTTCTCACAGCTCCGGTTCCGTTCTGGCGAGGGGCAGGCGTGGGGGATCAACGTCAACCGCTACATACCCACGAAGAACGAGGACATCTTCTGGGTGGCCATCCCGAGGGACGAGTCGGGCTGGTCTTCCTGGTTCGGAGACCTCACCGGTATCCAGGCGGTCAATGCGCGCCGGCCCGTCGAGATCGTACCCTACGTGTCGACAGACGCGACCTTTACCAGCGAGGAGTTGCTGGACGAGGCCAATCCGTTCGAGGACGCGACCAAGGTCGAGCCCCGATTCGGCCTCGATGTCAAGGCCGGGCTCGGTCCCAACCTGACCCTGGACGCCACCGTCAACCCGGATTTCGGGCAGGTGGAGGCCGACCCCGCCGTGGTGAACCTCACGCAGTTCGAAGTCTTCTTTCCGGAGCGGCGGCCCTTCTTCATCGAAGGCGACCAGCTGCTACGGGGCAGGGGACCGCGCTACTATTTCTCGCGCCGGATCGGGGCCCCGCCGGGCGGTGAGGCAGAGGGCGACTTCGTGGATGCGGCCGACCTGACGACCATCCTCGGGGCCGCCAAGATCACGGGCCGCCTGAACTCCGGGCTCTCAATCGGCGCCCTGGGAGCGCTCACCGCCAACGAGTACGCGACGGTCTTCGACTCGGCGTCGGTCTCCACGGAGGATTTCCGCGTCGAGCCGCTGACCGGATGGGGGGTCATGAGGCTGCAGCAGGAGATCGGCGCCTCCGTCTCTACGGTGGGGATGAGCCTGCAGGGCGTCGCGCGAGATGTGGGCGCGTCGGCCGAGGATCCCCTTGGAGAGATCATGACCCGCAACGCGTTCAGCGGGGGAGCCGATTGGAATATCCGCCTCGGGGGAGGCGAGTACGAGTTGGGGGGCTACGCCGGATTCGGGTACGTGGGAGGGGACACCGCGGCGATCCGCGAGGTTCAGGAGTCCAGTGCCCGCTACTACCAGCGGCCCGATGCGGCCTACGTGACGCTGGATCCCACCCGAACGTCGCTCACGGGCTTTACCGGCGCACTCGACTTCGAGCGAGAGAACGGTGAGCACTGGCTGTGGGAGGTGCGCGGCAGCTTCAAAACCCCGGGCTTCGAGATCAACGACCTCGGGCAGCTGAACAAGGCCGACCGGATCGAAACGATCGGGAGGCTCCAATACCGCGAGAACACTCCAGGTCCGCTGTTTCACGAGTACTCTCTGAACTCGATCGGTGGGGCCGCCTGGAACTTCGGCGGGGACCGTCAGTTCACCTTCTTCGAGCTCTTCGGCGAGGCCACCTTCAAGAGCTTCTGGGGCGGCTTCCTTCGTGGAGAGGTCCTCACCCGCGCCCAGGACGACAACCTCACCCGCGGCGGTCCCTCGATGGGGAAGGGCTTCGGCTGGAACACCCGAGCGGGGTTCTTCAGCGACCGCCGCAAACGAACGCGGTTTCGGGCGTCGACCTTCTACTACAACGACGAGCTCGGCGGCTGGAGGCTGCACCTGAACGGCGGCATTTCCCTGCAGCCGACCGAAGCCTTCGAGCTCTCCTTCGACCCGAGATGGCGCCGCTTCGTCAACACCCGGCAGTACGTCGACACCTTCGACAACGGTCGCCCGGCGACGTTCGGCGAGCGGTACGTGTTCGCGACGACGGACCGGAAGACGATCTCGCTCCAGACGCGGCTCAACTACGCGATCACCCCGGAGTTGAGCGTGGAGTGGTACGGGGAGCCGTTCGTGGAGACCGGCAGCTTCTTCGATTACGGAGAGTTGCTCGCCGCCCGCAGCCGCTACCTGCTGATCTACGGGACCGCGGGCACCGAGATCGAGGAGCTCCCGCCGGAAGAGCCCGGAGACCCCGCGACGATCGTGGTCCGGGACGGCGAGGATGTCTTCAGCTTCGACGACGGCGATTTCGTGGCCCTATCCTTCCGCACCAACTTCGTCGTTCGCTGGGAGTACCTGCCCGGCAGCACGCTCTTCTTCATCTGGCAGCTGAACCGAGGCGACGACCTCTCGGTCCAGGATCCGGATCCGGCGAACTTCGGCAACCTGCTCGACTCGGTCTCGGCACCGGGCCAGAACTTCTTCGCCCTCAAGATCACGTACTGGCTGGCGCTCTGACCGTACGTTCGCGAAGATCCACCGTGGCCCGTTCCTCGTTTTCAATGCTCAAGAAACGAGGCGTCGGTGTCGGGCTACTCATCATCGGCGTCACTCTTCTGCTCGCCTACTGGCTGGTGCCAGTGCCCGACTTCGAAGAGCTGAAGCGGCGCGTCAGCGTCGTCGAAGATGTCCGGCGTGACCCCATCAAGTTTTGCCGACGCTCGGCCGGCGATTGCCGACACACCGTCGTTCAGGCCCACCGCGACGGGGACTCACGCGACTACAATTTCGGTCAGACCGATCCGGACGAGATCGCAATAGGTGCGGGGATCGTGCTTTGGGTCGCGCCGGCCATCAAGGGTCTGGGCAGTGAACGAGTCTGGCAGGCAGAGCAAGCCGGGCGGCGCATCGTCGACTACGAAGAGCAAGCCAGCGACGACCGCACCCTGATAGGGCTCATGGTCCCGTTGGCACCGTTTCTGATTATCGCGGGGCTGTGGCTCATCCGGCGCCACAATCGGCAGGTAAAGCGGTTTCCGTAACCCGTGGTCGCCGGAGAAGTTCAGCGCGGGCGCAAGTGGCGGCACCGCTAGAGTGGACCATCTACTCTGCCGATAGTACGCAGGAACCAGCGGAGAGCCATCGGGTCTTTCTCATGTGCGAGGCATGCGCCAGTACCATGCTTCGCCGCCAGTGGGTTGTGATTAAAAGAGCGCGATCTTCCCCTCGTCCACCTCGTCGAGCACTTTCTGGATCCGGCCCCAAATCTGGCCGATCTCGTAGTCGGTGAGGCCGAGCTGCACGACGTCTTCTCTCCTGCGCATGCCCCCGCTGGCCTCGATCGGCCCGGTGGGTGTCACCGGCACGAGCTGGTCGCCGACGAGCTGGAACTGCGCGACGACCGATAGGCGCCGGTCCAGGTCCTCGCGGGTCAGCGCTCGAAGACGATCGACCGTTTTCCGCGGCAGCCGCTTCACGGTGAGCCTCCGCCACTTCGTGCCTCGGTCGCTCTCCTCCCTGCGGCTGAAGGCGACACCGTTGTCCACGGCGAAGACCCGGGGATTCGAACTGATGCTCGAGATGAGCAGGTTGCCCTGATTCGCGTCGCTGTGACGGATGAGGAAGGTGAAGAGGTTCAGGTTCGCAAAGTGGCGCGCGTACACCGTATCCCCCTCGAACCGGTCTTTGTCCCACACGTCGTCGGAAGTAACGTTCCACAACCAGCCGGGCCCACTCCGCGTCGTTTCGGAGGCCGGCGGACGGTCCGCTTACGCTTCGCTACGGCGCGGTCGGCAGCGATGAGGATCGGCACCAGACGACTATCTGGCCGGTACTTGAGCGTGCGCCCACAGGTTTCGGGCCGGTCGACTCTCTCTTCGTGCTCGGGGACGTTCACGGCGAGTTCGACACGCTGACCGCCGTTCTCAAGAACGCGGGTCTGATCGATTCGGACGCACGCTGGAGCGGTGGGAGAAGCCATCTCGTCTTCCTGGGCGACCTTTTCGATCGCGGATCGGACGTTACCCGCACTCTCTGGTTCATCTACGGCCTCGAGAGACAGGCGGAGGCCGCCGGCGGGCGGGTCCACGTCGTGCTCGGCAATCACGAGATCATGGTCCTCACCAACGACCTCCGCTACGTGTCGGAGAAGGAGCAGCTCATCGCCGAATTGCACGGAACGCCCTACGGGCGACTGTTCGACATTCGCAGCTCCGTGCTCGGAACCTGGTTGGCCACGAAGCCGGGTCTAATCCGGATCGGTGACGTGCTGTTGGCTCACGGCGGCGTCGGACGCGACTTCGCCACCTATTCTCTGCAGGCGTTCGACGACACGTTGGCCGCATTCATGTCCGAGGAGCTCTTTTACCGGTGGAGTCTTCCACCCGATACCCTCCTTCCTCGCATCGTTATGGACTCGACGGCGCTCGAGCGCCGTATCCACTTCTTCTTCGGCGAGAACAGCGTCTTTTGGCATCGGAGCTACGTCCAGGCCGATACGCTCCACGAGGAGCTGCGCCGGGTGCTCGACCGATTCGAGAGCGAGCTTCACGTCGTCGCCCACACGCCGACCGATGAGATCGCGCGTCGCTACGAGGGGGCGCTTTTGGCGGTCGATCTGAACGCTCCGGCGACCCAACTGCTACTCCTGTCGAGAGAGGCGGATCGCCTGCGCGCGTTCCGATACGGGGCGGAAGGTCCAGCCGAGCCGCTGCAGCCCGACTAGCCACACGATCCGGATCGTTTTTCGAAAGGAATTGTACGGCAGCTTATAGAGCCTACCAGCGTATAGGCGTTGCTATAGCCCGCCCAGAAACCCGCCCACCTGATGAAGTGAACCGCGGAGGCGGACCTTCTACTCCACTGATAGTCTATTAGTTAGGCCCACGGGCCGGAGTGGCGGAACTGGCAGACGCGCCGGACGCGCGCGATCTTTCGGCGTTTTCGAAGTCTCATCACGCTCATCTGCAGACCCAAGATTTAAACAGTCTCTGAGTGGTATAGTGTTCGAGCTGAAGAAGAGCTGAAACACCAAAACACTATAACACTCAAACATCTCATCCTCGGAGGCCCGTTGTGAACCGCCTTATCTCTATCGTCGTGATCCGTGGATTGCTGATTCTGCTGATGCTGAGTGTGTTGCTGGCTGAGGAGGCACGGGCGCAAACAGAGGCGTCGGTAGAGCGCGTGGTGGCCTTGCGAGCGGGGGCGCTGTTAGAAGTCGAAACCGGCAATCTGATCGCCGACGCCGTCGTCTTGATCCGGGGCGAGCGGATTGAGGCCGTCGGGCCGCAGGTGCGGATCCCGCCGGAGGCCGAGGTCATCGATCTGAGCGATTACGTGGTGCTGCCCGGCCTCATCGACGCACACACGCACGTGTGCATGCAACCGGATTACGCGGAAAACAACCCCATTCTGTATAAATCGATTCCGTATCGCACCGTCGAGGCCGTCAACGCGGTGCGGGCGACGCTCGAAGCCGGCTTCACCACGATCCGGGATATCGACTCGGAGGGGGCTGATTGGGCCGATGTGGCCGTCCGCGACGGGATCAACGACGGCCTCGTGCCGGGGCCGCGCATGCAGGTGGCGACGCTCGCGATCAGCATCACCGGCGGCTACATGAACCAGAACGGCCTGGCTCCGCAGATCGACGTACCGCAGTTCGGCGCGCTCGCTGACAGCCCCGCCGCGCTCGTGGCCGAGGTGCGCCGCCAGGTGAAGTATGGAACGGACTGGATCAAGATCTACGCCACCGGCACCACGCGTAACATCGATCCACGCACCATGCAGCCGTTGCCCCAGTTCTCCTACGAGGATCTCAAGCTGGTGGTGGACGAGGCGGCGCGGTTCCGCACGCCGGTGGCGGCGCATGCCTACGGCGGACCGGGAGCCAAAAACGCCATCCGCGCCGGTGTCCGATCCATCGAGCACGGGTTCTTCCTCGATGACGAAGCGCTCGACATGATGGTTGCTAACAGCACCTTTTGGGTTCCCACGATCTCCGTCTACATCCCCGATGGCCCGCGCGAGGAATGGGGCGAGTTACGCAGGCCATGCCCGGACCATCCGCCGCGCGACCGAGAAAGGCGTCAAGATCGCCTACGGCACCGACGCCGGGGCGCTCCCGCACGGCGACAACGCCATCGATTTCGAGCGGATGGTCGCCTATGGGATGACGCCGCTGCAAGCCGTCCAATCCGCTACGCTGACCGCCGCCGAATTAATGCAGATGGACGGCCACGTCGGCACGCTGACGCCCGGTGCTTTCGCCGATCTCATCGCCGTGCCCACCAACCCCCTCGACGACGTGGCTGTGCTCGGCGACGTGCGCTTCGTGATGAAAGGCGGTGCGGTGATCAAGCAGGTGGCCGCGAGTACGGCAGGGCGGCGGTGAGGTGAGGAGTCGAGGAATCTGAAGAACCCAACCCGGAAACCCACCCACCTAGGTGAGCAGCGACAGGAGGCGGACCTTCTACCTAGCTGCTAGTTTATAGGTTAGACCCACGGGCCGGAGTGGCGGAACTGGCAGACGCGCCGGACTCAAAATCCGGTGGGAGCAATCCCTTGAGGGTTCGAGTCCCTCCTCCGGCATAAGGACTTACCGGCATGGTGCCGAGGTAGCAAAACCGATCCCCTCCACCCCGCTCCCGATCTCGTCCTCGCAAGAGAGGCCCGCCGTGCCCTTTCGCATGGATTGGTTCGACCATTAGGCTGCAAGGGGTTCTTCCTCGGTTTACAGGAGGCCGCGAGCCTCCCCCATATAGATCGCTCGACTCCTTCATCACAGAGATGCATGCCTCAAGGAGGTCACGATGTACCCCAAGTATCTCCCCACTCTAGCTGCCCTGCTACTTGCCGCCGCTGCACCGCCCGTGCTCCAGGCACAAGAGGCGGAATACGCGTCGCCGGAACTCAAGGCGCAGATCAAGAGTGCCATGAGCGCAGCGCCTGCGTCCATCTCGGCTGACGCAACCGTCCTGGACTGGAACATGGACGTGCTTCGGGAGGGCACGAATGAATGGACTTGCCTCCCCGACCGTGCAGAAACTCCGGGCACCGATCCATGGTGCCTTACCGAGGCGTGGATGGACTTCTTGCACGCCTACGTGGACAAAACGGAGCCCACGTACACTGAGATCGGCTTCGCCTACATGCTCCAGGGCGATACGCCAGTCAGCAACAGCGATCCATACGCGACAGAGCCGACTGGGCCAGAGGATTGGGTCACCGACGTGGGCCCACACCTCATGATCGTCGTGCCGGACAAGAAGCTGTTGGCGAACATCTCTACGGATCATCTGAATGGCGGGCCGTGGATCATGTGGCCGAACACGCCGTATGCTCACATCATGATTCCGCTGGAAAGCAGAGAGCGCTGACCACAACAACGCGGCAGTAGGCTAAGAGGGGGCGGTTCCTTTGGGGCCGCCCCCTCAGCACAACGCGGCCCCTCCACGCTCCTGATCCCGCCCTCCTAGAACCCGTACAGTTGCGTATGGCAGGGTCCCCTCCGCCATACTGTACGCTTCATATCCAAGTGCATGAAACGAGGCCACGACGCCTCTGAGCGATAGAAGTCCCCCCACGGTCTTGCGACCGGAAGTAGTAGATATGCACTTGGAGGATCCCAATGAAGCGACTTCTCGCGCTTCCCGCGCTCATTTTCGGTCGCGTTGTCTCTCGGATCCTTCCGCTTGCTCTTCTCACGCTTCTGCCCGTCGGCTGCTCCGGCTCCGGCTCGCCGTCCGACTCGCCGGTCCTCACGGCCGAGCGTCCTCTTCACCTCGAGGAGCATTTCGAAGCGGCGACTCTCGTCGGTTCCGAGGTGCCGGCGGAGGTGCCGACCTCGGTGCAGTGGCGCTTCGATGAGCCGCAGCCGGAGTGGAGGCCGGTGCGCCCCTGGCGGCAGGAGATCGAGCCGGCCCGCGTGACGTACGTCGACGACGCCCTGCAGCTTACGCTGACCGAGGCCAACACCTTCGTCAGATGGTGGGACGACCGCCGCGTGCTCGTAGGCGGAATCTACGTCGACGTCCCGGACTGGAGTCTCGAGGACTGGTCGTATGTCCTCGTGCGAGCGCGAGCGTCGGAGGGTGTCGAGGAACTCGGGCTCGGATTCAACCTGAAGGAGGGTTCGGCAACGGCCACGGACGGTCCTTTCCCGTACCGCTTCTTCGGCGAGGGGCTCGATGTGTTCAACGACGGCTCGGTGCAGACGTACCTGCTGCGGGCCGACTGGTCGGGGGGAGAGTGGGAGGGCTCATGGCAGCAGCTAGGCCTCTGGTTCAGCGCTGATGAGCAGGCGAGCATCGACATCCTTTCCGTTCAGGTGATCCCCAAGGCGGCCAATTACAGCGCGGCGCCTGCGGGCGTGCGACCCGAGATCCGCGACCGCGCTTATCACGGCACGCTCTACACGCACGCGCCGGGACGGCTGGAGTATAGGATCCGGGTGCCGGAGGCCGGCCGTCTCGACCTGGGACTCGGCGTGCTGGCTGACGATTCCCCCGTCACCTTCCGAATCACCGCCGCGCCGCCCGGCGGCGAGACCGAGATTCTGCTCGAGGAGACGTACGGCGACAGAGAGCACTGGGGGCAGCGCTCGGTGGACCTGTCGCACCTGGCCGGGCGTACCGTGACCCTGTCGCTCGAGGCCGATTCCGAGACGGCCGGCACCGTTGCGCTCTGGTCGGCGCCGACCCTGACTGGGGCAGGTGCCGCCCGGCGACCGAACGTCATCTTCTACGTTATCGATGGCGGCGCCGCAGACTATCTGAGCCTGTATGGCTACAACCGTCGCACTACGCCCAATCTGGAGCGACTGGCGGCCGAAGGCGCGATGTTCGAGCGCGCCTACAGCAACTCCTCCTGGACGAAACCATCTACCGCTTCCTTCATGACCTCGCTGCAGCATAGCGTGCTGGGTGGTTTGAACTGGACGGAAAAGGTGCCGGAGCAAGCGACGACGATGGCGCAGCATTTCCACCGAGCCGGCTACCAGACGGCGGTGTTCATCGCCAACCCCAACGCTGGCACGCTGAGCGGGCTCGAGCGCGGCGTCGACTTGCTCCAAGAGGATTGGGCGGAGTTCACGTACTTCGGAGAAGAGAACTACTCGGAATCGTCAAGATACCTGCACGACGGGTTCTGGCGATGGCGCGACAGCTATCCCGCCGCGCCTTACTGGGCGCACTTCCAGACCGTTGATGTGCACGAGGATTTCCCTGCGGTAGCACCCTTTTCCGGTCTCTTCGTCGGTCCCGAGCAGAAGAAGACATGGAAGGAATGGAACGACCGCCTCCGAGAGGCGGGTGGCCACGGCGTCTACTCGGAAGCCTACGAGAAGACCGGTCTCAGCAGGGTCGAGTTCTTCGCTCTCCATCAGGGCATGTACGACGAGACCATGGCCCACAACGACTGGCAGATCGGGCGGTTCGTCGAGCGTCTCAAGACCGAGGGCGAATGGGAGAACACGTTGCTTATCATCGGTGCGGACCATGCCATCCGGGCCGCGATGGACGACATGGGCATCGCTATCCTCGACTCGCTGCCGCCCCGGTGGTGCCAACCGATGCTGCGGCCCTCGATCAGCAGGATCCCGCTCATCTTCGTGTGGCCGGGGCACATCGCCCCGGGCCAGCGGTTCAGTGAGCCAGTCTCGATGATCGATGTGCTACCCACTGTGCTCGACCTGGCCGACCTGCCGCTTCCCGAGGTCCTGCAGGGGCAGTCCCTGGCCCCGCTCCTGCTGGGTGAGGCCGGCTGGGAGCCGCGACCGATCATCCTGGACCAGTTCACTTTGGACCACGAGACGGGGGAGTTCAGCGGCATGATCGAGGTGATCGACGGCTGGTGGGGCGCGTCGCTGGAGCTCAATCCCGATCCCGACCTGCCGGAGGATCGACAGCGTCCGGTGCCGTTGTTGCTGTTCGACCTCTGGAGTGATCCCTCCGCCTTGCGCAGCCTCCACGAGGAACGGCCCGACCTGGTGGAGAAGTACACCACCTTCCTCGAGGGGCAGTGGGAGGCGCATCAGGCCTTGGCTCAACACTTCACTCCCTCGGGCGAGGTGACGCTGACGGCCGAGCAGCTCGAGACGCTGCGCGCTCTCGGCTACATCCAGTGAGGGTTACGAAAGAGGTTTAGCAGGCCACCTGGTGGCGAAGCGGCGGCTGGAGGAGATCGTGGCGAAGCGAGTTCTCGTGGTTCCTGCCTGGGCTTCGGGAAGTGCTGAGCGGGGCGGTTCCTTCGGGGCCGGCCTCTGCTTTCTAGCGAAAGCCATCACTAGCCTCGCCTTGGCGCCACCCCCCAGGAAGGGAGGTTCGTCCCAATGAAGCTCCGTACTCTGATGGTTATCAACGCAATTGCGGCAGCAGTGTTCGGCGTCAGTTTCGTCCTCTGGCCTGGCCAGGTGTTGGCGCAGTATGGTCATTCAGCCGATGCCGCGTTGAAGTATTTGTTCCAGCTCGTCGGCGCTGCACTCATCGCCTTCGCGGTCCTAACATGGTCTGCCAGGAATGCGGCCGACTCGGTGGCTCGCCGTGCGATCCTGCTTTCGATGTTTGTTGGCAATGCCATCGCTTTCATCGTTGCGTTGCTCGCACAACTCGGTGGGGTCGAGAACGAACTTGGCTGGTCAACAGTCGCAGTTTATCTGCTTCTCGCACTGGGATTCGGGTATTTTCACTTTGTGAGGCGAGCAGAAGCCTGAGCGTCAATCGAGACTGCCCCTCTCGCCTCTGTCACTCGACGCTCCTGATCTCGTTCGAATCCCCTAGGTGCAGGTACGTCTGGGTTCGGGAGTCGCGGTGAGGCAGGCGTCCTACGACGAGATCAGGAGTTCCTCCTCCGGCATCTCTCGGAGCCAACGATTGACCGACCGGGCCCATCCAATTCCCAGAAGCATGACCGCAGCCAACACCGGAGGTCTCCAGCAATGCTCCATCGCCCCTATGCTGCTGCCGCTCGTTTCGCGCGGGTGCTTCTGCCGATGCTCGTGCTCCTTTCCTCCCTCGAGCCGATCTCCGCGTTGGGTCAACCAGCTCGAGTGGAGAGTTACGAGCTGGACGTGTCATTCAGGCCGGACAGCGCCGCGCTGCGAGGTCTCGCAACCGTGGACCTCGACTCTGGCAGCTCGCCGGATGACGAGATCAGCTTCTATCTGCACGGCGAGCTGCAGGTGCTCGCCGTCCATCGGGGCGAGGGAGATGGGACGCCGTTGCCCTTCGAGCAGGAGAAGGTCTACTACCGCTCGGACTACTCGTTGGTCGCGACGCGCGTCGTCGTGGATCCGCTAGGACAACCTCTCACACGCCTTCTCATCGAGTACGCCGGACCCTTCAATCCATCCCGAGCCCGATCACCGTCCGACTACATGAGGATCGCCGATGACGGCGTCTACCTACGCTCCTACGGTTACTCGCTCTGGTTCCCCGTTTTTCTCGAAGCCAGGGCCGATGAATACAACGTGTCTTTCTCTCGCGTCACCCTCCGAACGCCCATCGATCTCGTGCCCGTGTTCGTCGGCGAGCGCGTGAAGGAAGAGATCGAGGGCGACGAGCGGGTCTCGACATGGGTAGCGAAGGATGTGCCCATCTTCGCGGCTCAGATGACCGCTCGCCCGTTCAAACTCCACGAAGAGGACGGCTACTTCGTTTACTCGCTTCCGGATTCGGCCTCTCGAGAGAGGGCGGGAACCATCCTCGGTTTCACTCGACGCATCACGTCGCTCGCGCGGGCTCGATACCGGGCCGCGGCAGCTCCAGGACAGGTACACGTGATGCAGATGCCGCGCTACGGAGACATCTCGAGCTACAACGTCGTAGGCATCTCCGGCTCGGTGTGGTCCGAGCTCGATCCGGCCACGGCGCTCGTGGATCCCCGCGGATGGCAGAGCAGCTGGGCGACACGCACGCTGGCCCACGAGTTGATCCATCCCTTTGTCCAGGTGCCCACAGCGCTCGCCGATCCTCTGTGGGCGCTGGTCATAGAGGGCTTTCCGGCGTACTTCCACCTACCCCTGCTCGCGGAGATCGCCGGAGCGGCGTGGTATGAGGGGTACATGATTGAGGTGCAGGAGAGTTATCTGGACAAGCGAGAGAGCGGGACGGACCGTCGCGACCGCAGGCTTCCCGCCGAGAAGCCACTTCTGGAGCTCACACCAGGGGACCTTTCTCGCTACAAGGATCGCTTCGTGCTTGCCGACCGCGCTCTTCTCTTCTTCGATTATCTGCGCAGTCGGATGGGGAAGGCCGCCTTCTTCGATTTCACCCGGGACCTGTTCAACCGTCCGTCGTTGGACGCGGCTTCCTTCCGTGAGGTCGTCCTCGAGCATCTGCCGGGAGCGGACGCCGATCTTCGGATATGGCTCGAGTCCACGGATTACCCTGAGCGATTACGCAAAGCCGAATGAGTGGTGTCCGACTGCTGCGCGTCGAACCGGTGGGGTTGAGCCGGTGGCGCGCCGGCTGCCTTTGGTTTGCTCTGCTGGGGGCCGGCTGCTCGCGCGGGGCGGACTTCTCTCCCGGCGAGCCCGCGAGCAAGGAGATCGCCCCGGAGCGGACGCTGCGCACCGACCTGGAACGGCTCCACCGGGACCAGGTCGCCCACCTCGTCCGGTACGGCGTCTACGCCTTCACCCTCAGAGAGCTGGACTTCAGGGAGAGCGACGGGGTGACCGTCACGCTCCGCTGGATCAGCGAGCGGTCCTACTACGCGATCGCGACGTCGGGCGCCGTCGAGTGCCTCACAGCGGGATGGGATGTGAACTCCAACCTGCCGGTTCACGTCCAAACGACCCTGACGGCCCCCGGCACCGTCCATTGCGAGGAACGGAGCTGACGGCGAGTCTGGACCAACGGCTCCATCATCCTGACAGCTTCAAAAAAGTGAGCAAACGATAGATCTCGGCGCATTCTCAATTAGCCTTACGGTGAAGGACCTGGGCGTTTCACGCGCGTTCTATGAGAAACTCGGCTTCGAAGTCACCGGCGGCTCGGAGGAAGAGAACTACCTGATCCTGATCAATGGTGAGGCGATAATCGGCCTTTTCCATGGCATGTTCGACAGGAACATCCTCACTTTCAATCCGGGCCTCAACAACCGGACGCAGCAGCTCGATGAGTTCACCGACGTCCGGGAGATCCAGCGAACGCTGATGGAACAGGGGATCGAGGTGATGACCGAGGTGGACGAGAGCACTTCCGGCGCAGGCAGCATCATGCTGGTCGACCCGGACGGCAATCCGGTGCTGATCGACCAGTTCTTTTAGAACGCCGTTACCAGTCGAGCTTCTCGATCGCCGGCTGCTGGCCCGTCATCTGGTGGCAGGCTGCGCAGGTGGAGAGCAGCTCGCCGTAGGTCCGCGCCCTCAGGCTCGGCTCCGTCTCGAGGCCGGCGCGCCGTCCCAGCTCGTGGGTGCGGTTTGCCAGAGCCCGTACGCCCTCCGGATTGTCGAAGGCGAGGTCATCGGTAGCCAGAGGTACGCCCGCGAAGGCGTCGGCCCCGGCCTCCCAGGCCGCGTTCGAGGGGAGGGCCAGGCCGTCCCACAGACGGTCGGCCGCCCAGCCGTGCCGCGCCATATGCGCCGCGATGTCGCCCTCTCCAGGAGGCGGTTCGACGAGCTTGGTAGTTTCCATCCCGGGGTAGAATTCGCGGTGACAGGAGCCGCAAGCCGCGGCGATGCGTCCCGTGGCCGCCCCGGCCGCTTCGCTGGTCGTGGCCTCGATGACGCGAGCGGCGGCTCGCTGCAGCTCCCGCAAGAACGCCTCGGCTCCGTCGGGCAAGCCCGGCTCGTCGTACTCCGCCAACCAGGTGGCGGCCTCCATGGTGGCCTCGAGGTCTCCGCGGATCACGGCAGCCTGGACGTCGGCCGCGGCCAGGAAGTGGGACCACATGCGCTGGTTGGTCGGTTCCTGAGCGGGGCCGGAGGAGGGCTGAAACGTCAGTGCCGCGAGGGCCAAGACAGCCGTCGTCTTGAGGAGCCTATTCACCTTGAGAGATCTCCGGTCGTCCTGTATCGATGAGTCTCCTTACCATGCGGCCTACCGTTCTGAGGCGGCCTACCATACCGAGTGGGCCTAACGTACCGAATATGCGTGTCCGGACGCTCAGGGCAACGGGAGCAAGGCCTACTCCCCGAGCTTCTCGACGGCGAAGCGGCGAGCCGCTTCGGTCAGGAGACCCTCGGCCCGGCTCACGATCTCGTCAAAGCTCAGGTCCGGCGGCGCCGAGACCTCCAGGGCGCCGAGCCCGAGGCCGGCGACGCGCTCGGGGGAGATCGTGCTGGATCCGGCGATCACCGCCACGGGAACTCGCGAGCGGCGAGCGACTTCAGCCACGCCGGCCACGACCTTCCCGCGCAGCGACTGTTCGTCGAACCGGCCCTCACCCGTGACGACCCAGTCCGCCCCCGACAACGCCTGCTCCAGGCCCGTGGCCTCCATCACCGCGTCCACACCCGGCATGAGGTCCGCATCGAAGAACGCCAGCGCGCCTGCGCCGAGGCCGCCGGCCGCGCCCGCACCCGGCACGTATCTGACGTCCTTGCCCAGATCGCGCTCGATGACGTCTGCCAGACCGACGAGCCCGTGCTCCAGGGCTGCGATCATCTCGGGATCGGCCCCCTTCTGCGGCCCGAACACTCGGGCCGCGCCCTCCTCGCCGACCAACGGGTTGTCCACGTCACACAAGACAGTGATGTGCGGGAGGGCTCGGCCGGCCGGCTCGGGCGCCTGGATGTGTGCGATGCGCTCCAGCTCTCCACCGCCGAAGCCGACGGGTCGGCGCCGCTGGTCCAGAAACCGCCAGCCAAGCGCCATGGCCGCGCCGGTGCCTCCGTCCACGGTGGCGCTCCCTCCGATGGCGAGCCAAAGCCGGTCGGCTCCGCGGGCCGCGGCGGCGGCCAGGAGCTCGCCGGTGCCGAACGTGGTCGTCTGGAGCGGATTCCTCGCGCTGTCCTCCAGAAGCTCGAGTCCGCTCGCCACCGCCATCTCCACGAGGGCCCCGGTCCCGTCGCCGGCGAACGGTTGGTCGTTCGCCTCGTCTCCCGCGGGATGTCCCGCCGGCAGCCAGGCGTACCGAGCCTCCACGCGCATCTCGGGCAGCGGTCCCATGACTTGCGCCGGTACCCACGAACCTCCGGTCGCCGCGATCACGGCTTCGGCCGTGCCCTCCCCGCCGTCCGCCATCGGCGACATGAGGACTTCGGTCTCCGGAAGCGCGTCCAGGATTCCGGCGCGCACCGCCGCGCAAGCCGTGCTCGCGCGAAGGCTCCCCTTGAAGGAGTCCATGGCCACGACCACTTTCATGTCGCTCGCTCCGTTCTTCTATCGCCCATCTTCTTCGCTTATGCTGATTCTGATATTCACAGACCTCGACGCCAGCCTGCTGGACCACGCGGACTACTCCTACGAGGGAGCCCGCCCGGCCCTCGACCGGATCGCCCGCGAAGGCTGGCCGCTCGTATTCGTCACGAGTAAGACCCGGTCCGAGGTCGAGCGCCTTCAGCGGCGGATGGGGATTGAAGGTCCGTTCGTGGTGGAGAATGGTGCCGCCGCCTTCTTTCCGTCCAGCCTGGTCGGGCTCGACATCCCTGGGGCGAGGATGCACGGAAGCTTCCGAGCTCTGTTGTTCGGCCGTCCATACACCGAGGTCAGGCGTTTCGTTGAGGACGTGCGAGCTGAATACGGCCTGCGGGGGTTCGGTGACATGGAGGCTCGGGAGATCGCCGAGCGGACCGACCTTCCGCTGGAGGATGCGGAGAGGGCGAGGCGACGCGAGTTTACCGAACCTTTTCTCATGGCGAACCCGGAGCGGCTGCCGGAGCTGAAGGACGACGCGGCGGCGCGCGGGTTCGCGATCACGACTGGAGGGCGACTCCGCCATCTGATGGGGGCGGGCCAGAGTAAGGGAAGGGCGGTGCGGAAAGTGCAGGAGATCCTCGCAGGCCCGCGGCTGACGCCGGTCGTGAGCCTGGGGCTGGGGGACAGCCCGAACGACGCTGAGATGCTGCAGCTCGTGGATCACCCGATCGTGATACCGCGACCGGACGGCACGGTGATGGACGTGGGGAGGGACGACGCGGTCATCGCCCCGGAGCCCGGCAGTCGAGGCTGGAGCTCTGCGCTCCTCGACGTCGTATCGGGGCTCTCCTCCTAGCGAAACGCGAAGAAGCGAGGATGCGGCCGGAGCGATGAGGCGAAGGGGACGCGCGAAGAGATGGTAGCGAAAAAGCCGGATCGGGACGTCTTCCTGGCCCCCGACTCCTCCGATATCGAGCACCAGCTGAAAGCGCTGGCCCCGGCGGATATCGTCGTCGGCATTCCCTCGTACAACGAGGCCGACAGCATCGCGCATGTCGTTCGGCAGGCTGATATCGGTGTTCGGGAGTACTTCAGCGGATCGCGCGGCGTCATCGTCAACGTCGACAACGGCTCACCCGATGGCACGCGGGAGGCCTTCCTCACGGCCGGCAGCCGCACGCCTCAAGTTTACATCTCCACGCCCGAGGGTCTGCGAGGTAAGGGCCGGAACTTCTACAATCTGCTGCAAGCCGCTCGGCTGCTGGACGCCAAGGCCGTGGTTGCCGTCGATGCCGACCTCATCAGCATCACCCCTCAATGGATTCGGAACCTGGCCAGCCCGATGCTGGAGTTGGGCTGCGACTACATCACGCCCGTCTATGCCAGGAACGAGTATGATGGGAGCATCACCAACCACATCTGCTATCCGCTTCTGTATGGCCTGTTGGGCAAGGATATCAGGCAGCCGATCGGAGGGGATTTCGGATTCTCCGTGAGGTTCGCCAGGCACCTTCTCGAGAGGAAATGGCAGGAGAGCACCTTCGAATACGGCATCGACATCTTCATGACGGTGAACGCCCTGCTCGGCGACTTCTCCGTTTCCCAGACCACGCTCGGCGCAAAGGTGCACAAGCCCAGCGCTCCCAAGCTCGGCCCGATGTTCAGCCAGGTCGTGAACACCCTGTTCACGTATCTCGTACGCCACCAGGACCGGTGGTCGCTCACGGGTCAGACGTACCGGCTGCCGCGGCTTGACGGCATCGAAGTGGCGGAACCCCAAGGTCTTGCCCTGGACTACAAGGCCATTAAGCGCACGGCTCTCCACCAGTACGACTCGGCCAGGGACCGATTGGCCCGGTATCTGACGCCGGAATCGAATGGAAGGCTCGAGAATCTGGTGGCGACGGGCCGGATGCGGCTCGGGCCGACCCTCTGGTCGCATATCGTGTACGATCTGTTGCATTCGTTCGAGAATGGACGGGGTAGGGCGCGGGCATCGGTCGTCGAAGCTCTCAAGTCGGTTTTCTTCCTGCGCGCCGCCTCCTTCTACCGTGGCACGCTGGACATGGATCACGCGGAGTCGGAGTCCAAGATCGAAAAGCAGGCCAGAGTCTTTCGCAGGGAGCGGAAATACCTGGCCGAAAAGGCCTAGCCTGCAAAGGAGGATCATGGCGGATTTCTTCCAGAACGGCGTCATCACCACCCTCCAGGACATCACTCACCGCCCGGTCGACGAGCTCGAAGCGGACCTGAAGAGGTACTGCGAGCCCCAGCCGTTGGTCCTCCTCTTGCCGGCGCTCTACTCGGAGTTCGAGGGCCCGGCGATGCCGCGGATCGTCGCGGAGCTGAAGAAAACCGACTACCTGAACAAGATCGTGCTCTCGCTGGACAGGGCGAGCGAAGAGGATTTCCGCCGGGCGGTGGATGACATGTCGCAGCTGCCCACCGACGTCAGGATCCTCTGGAACGACGGACCTCGCATCCGCAGCCTGTTTGGCGAGCTCGAGGAGGCCGGTTTCTTCGTGGCCGAGCGGGGGAAGGGCCGGGGCGTGTGGCTGGCGCTAGGGTACGCGTTGGCCGACAAGCGGGTGCGCAACTTCGCCCTTCACGACTGCGACATCGTGAACTACGACCGGGCGATGCTGGCCCGGCTGGTCTATCCGATCGCGCACCCGGGAACCGATTTCGAGTACAGCAAGGGCTTCTACGCGCGCGTCAACGAAAAGCTTCATGGGCGGGTGACACGGCTCTTCGTCACGCCGCTGGTTCGGGCGTTCAAGCGCGTGGTCGGTGCCCACCCCTTCTTCGAGTACCTCGATAGCTTCCGCTATCCCCTGGCCGGCGAGTTCGCTCTGATCCGCAGCCTCGCCACCGGCATCCGGGTGTCGCCCACCTGGGGCCTCGAGATCTCGCTGTTGGGCGAGGTCTTCGACAAGACGACGGTGGAGCGCGTCTGCCAGGTCGAGATCGCGGACACCTACGAGCACAAGCACCAGCCGCTCGTCAAGGGCGAGACCGAGACGGGCCTCGCCCGCATGGCGCTGGACATCGCGAAGACGCTGTTCGCGATCCTCGCTCGGGGCGGCGTGGTGCTCTCGGACGCGACGTTCGACACGCTGTTGGCCACGTACAACCGCTACTCTCGCCTCGCGATCGAGCAGTACAACGCGCTCGCGCTGCTCAACGGCATCCCCTACGACCGGCACGCCGAGATCGAGGCGGTCGAGGCCTATCTCGACACTCTCCGGATCGCTAAGCAGCAGTATCGGGATGACCCTCTGGGTGTCCCGCAGCAGTCCTCGTGGGCTCGCGTCAGGGCGGCCATTCCCGACTTCTCTGAGCGTCTCGCCGCCGCGGTCGAGAAGGACAACGAAGAGGCGGCGCGCACGATCGTGGCGGTTCTGTAGGACTCGACGGGGTGCCCCGATTCCGGCGGGACAACTGGCGGAACAGCTACCGGCCGTGGCTGCGGCTCCTGCTGCTGCTCCTCGTGGCCTGCTGGCCGGGGGCCTGCGTGCCGGACACCTCCGGAGGCTCTGGCGGGTCCTCGGAGCCCTCGCCGGAGGGGCGACCCAACATCTTGATTATCGTGGCCGACGATCTGGGTTACACGGACCTCGGGGCCTACGGCGGCGAGATCGGGACGCCCAACCTGGATGCGCTGTCGAGAACGGGCGTACTCTTCACGCGCTTCTACGCGTCGCCCACCTGCTCGCCCACTCGCGCCATGCTTCTGACCGGTACGGATCACCATCTGGCCGGGCTCGGGACGATGGCCGGAGAGCAAACCCCCAACCAGCAGGGCCAGCCCGGATACGAGGGGTATCTCAACTTCCGGGTGGTGACGGTCGCCGAGCTGCTGCGGGACGCGGGGTATCACACCTACATGACCGGCAAGTGGCATCTCGGGCTCGAGGAGGAGACCGGCCCCGCCAACCGCGGTTTCGAGCGATCCTTCGCGTTGCTCCCCGGCGGCGGTGGACATTTTGACGACCTGGACCTCAGGGCGCGTCATGCCGGCGCCATCTACCGTGAGGACGGTATCGTCACCCCCCTACCAGACGATTTCTACTCCACGCGTTTCTACGCCGAGCGTATGATCGACTATATCGATCACGGTCGGGGGGATGGGCGGCCGTTCTTCGCCTATCTGGCGTTCACGGCTCCGCACTGGCCGCTCCAGGCTCCCGATTCTTCGATCGCTCGCCATGCCGGGGCCTACGACGGCGGATACGATGAGCTCCTGACGGAAAGGCTCGAGAGGCTGAAATCGCTCGGGCTCTTGGCAGCCGAGGTCCAGCCTCCGGCGCGACTGCCCGGTGAGCGGGCGTGGGAGGAGCTCGCGGTTGCGGAGCGGCGAATCGAGGCGCGGAGGATGGAGATCTTCGCCGCGATGGTCCACGATCTCGATCTGTACGTGGGTCGGGTCGTCGACTACCTGAAGCGGATCGGCGAGTACGAGAACACCTTCATCTTCTTCATGTCGGACAACGGTGCCGAAGGGCACGACATAGCGGCGTATTGGCCGGAGCTCGGTCCGGCAATCGAGGAGTGCTGCGACAACAGCCTCCAGAACATGGGCCGGGCGGACTCCTACATCACCTACGGGCCGAACTGGGCGCGCGCTGGCGTGGGCCCGTCCCGCCTCTTCAAGGGATTTGCGACAGAGGGGGGGATTCTCGTGCCTGCGTTCGCCAGCTACCCGGAGAATCTGGCCGGGAGAAGGCGGTACGAGGCTTTCGCCTCGGTCATGGATCTGACCCCGACCGTTCTCGATCTTGCTGGCGTCTCCCATCCCGGCTCACGCTACCGCGAACGCGAGGTGGAACCGATGCGAGGGACCTCCATGCTCTCCATGCTCAGGGGGAACAGCGATCGCGTCCACGAGCCCGACCACGTGATGGGCTGGGAGCTCTTCGGGCGCCGAGCGGTCCGCCAGGGTGACTGGAAGCTCGTCTGGACCACCGACCCGTTCGGTCCCGATGATTGGGAGCTCTTCGACCTCGCCGAGGATCCGGCGGAAAGCCGAGACCTGTCGGCTGAGCACGCCGGCCGCCGCCGCGAGCTGATCGGGTTGTGGGATCGCTACGTTGAAGAGGTCGGTGTCCTGCTGCCGAGCGAGCCGATGACGACGTATTGAAGACGCTGTTGGCTGGCCCGATTTCGGGTGGCTAGCCCGATGTGGATCAGCCATGATTTCGCGAACCCTGTGGCAGACCGAGGGTATAGTGTCGAAGCTCCGCGAGTGCATGGATCCGCGCGGGCCAACCGTTCCTGTCGAGTATCGAAACCGCAGCCTGAGAGTCTAAAGAGCATGAAAGCGAAATTTGTCGTGTTTGCGCTGGGTCTGGCCATTCCGGCGGGTTGTAGCTCCGATCCCAACGGCGTTCAACTGGGCACGCTGGTCGTCGAGAGCGAGGCTACCGGGGCGAACATCCCGGAGTTCTCGACGCTCACAATCGAGGGGCTGGCTCCGGTCCAGATCAACACGGAGGACGGACTGGAGACCACGCAGCCGCTGCCCGTAGGCGATCGGGAGGTAAGCCTCGACGTTCCCGGAACGAACTGCACGACCGCGGACAATCCCCGCACGGTGAACGTCAGGGAGGGAGAGGTCAACATCACCACCTTCGTCACCACCTGCTCCTGATCCCGCGGCTGCCGCCGGCGGAAGCCATCCTCGCTGCGCCGCCCGCGCGAAGTTCGGAAGGCGAAGAGATCGGCCGGTCCCGCGAGGGTCGGCCGATTCGCGCGTTCAAGTTCGGGAGCGGTGTGCTGCGGCTGAGCCTCCTCGCCGGCTGTCACGCGGACGAGCCCGTCGGCCCTCGGCTCCTGCGCCGCCTGGTCGGCTTTCTGGGCCGGCTTCCGGCCGACGATCCGCTCCTGACCGAGTACGAGTGGTGGGTGATGCCGCACATCAATCCGGACGGGGCTCGGCGCAACCTCTCCTGGCAGCGCGACGGCGCCGACCTCTACGACCTCCCCGCCTACCTGGCCGGCGTGGTTCGCGAGCTGCCGGGCGACGACATCGAGTTCGGCTTTCCGAGGGAGGGGGGAGATCCCGAGGCTCGGCCCGAGAACCGGGCCGCACTACGCTGGTGGAAGAGTGCGCACGGACCTTTCGCGATGCACACCTCGTTGCACGGCATGGGTTTCGGGGCGGGCCCCTGGTTCCTGATCGAGCCGGCATGGAGCGAGCGATGCGGGGACCTGATGGCCAAGTGCGCCGAGGCTACGGAGCGTCGGGGCTACGCGTTGCACGATGTGGAGCGTGGCGGAGAGAAGGGCTTCGTTCGGATCGCCCGCGGCTTTTGCACCCGGCCGGATTCCCGGTACATGAGGAAGCACTTCCTGGGTCTGGGCGACGAGGCGACGGCGGGCCGCTTCCGGCCCAGCTCCATGGAGGCCGTACGAGCACTGGGCGGCGACCCTCTGACGCTGGTGAGCGAGATGCCGCTGTTCATCACCCCCGGTGTCGGCGAGGACCTCGGCCCCCCGGACCCGGCGGCGGTAGTGTGGCGCGAGCGGCTCGAGATATGGCGCGAGCGATTGAGGTCTGAAGCGGTGGGGGACGAGGAGCGCGCGCACGACGCCGAGGCGTTGGCGGTGGAAGCCGAGGCCGCCAAAGCGGGCCTGCGACCGATGCCGGTCCCGGATCAGATGAGGCTCCAGTGGTCGTTCATCACCGCCGGTCTCGAGCAGGTGGAGCATGAGCTGTCGTGAGCCCGCGTACCTGGAGGGGGCTCGCAGAACGGCCCGGACGCTCAGATCGTGTGGCGCCGCAGCTCGCCTTTTCGGTGGTGGATGCCCCGCAGCGCTTTCTTGTAGGCGACGCGGTCGCCGGACGACAGGGCCGAGTCTCTCTCCGCCTTCAGCTGCGTGATCTCGGCCTTGATCTTCTTCTTGTCGATCCCGACGATCTCGTGGTGGACGTGCGCCTCGATCTCCAGAACGCCGCAAAGAGCCGGGAGAAGCTCCTCCTTGTGCATCGTGCTGAAGCCATGAAGCGCCGGGTGATCTCCGAGGTTCTCGGCGATGTCCCTGAGCTGAACGACCGTCTTTCCGTGCAGTTCTTCGTACGTGAACGCCATATCGTCTCTCCGGAGAAAGGCCTTCCGACCCCTCAGATTGGGGCGACCGAACGGGTTGCGCAATTCTCGCGGCGCCGGGATCTGGCCTTTTCCGAGGAGCCCTCGAGCAGCAGTTTGTGCGCGCGTGGCGCGGAGCCGTCCCGGCGGCTCCAGACTTCCGAAGAGATCAGGTGCCCGCCTGGCGACGATGCGCCGGCGGCAGAAGGAGAAGAGGACGTGAGCAAGCCGCAGCGACAGGTCGTGCGATGGACACGCGAATTCACCGCGACGGCCGCCCGGGCCGTGATGGTCTGCCTCGCGCTGGCAGTGTCGGCTGCCGACACGGCGGCGGGACAGGAGGTTTCCCCGTTCGGGATCGACATGGATACCGTCCGTGCCGGCCGCTTCGACAACGGCCGGATGTGGACCTTCGAATACCCGCCCGCGTCCTATCTGAGCGAGGCCTACGACTTCGCGCCAGACTCCGCCTGGTTCCGGCGGGCGAGGCTGGGTGCGCTGCGGATACCGAGTTGCTCCGCGTCCTTTGTCTCCCCCGAGGGACTCGTGGCGACCAATCACCACTGCGCTCGAGAGCACGTCTCGGCGGTCAAGCGGGAAGGGGAGACGCTGCTCGACGACGGCTTCCTCGCGAAGACGCCGGAGGATGAGCGGCCGGTGGAGGGGTTCGAGGCCGATCGGCTGGTCGCGATCCGCGACGTCACGGATGAGATCCATGGCGCGATGGGAGGCATCGAGTCCGACGCGGAGCGAGCGGCGGCGCGGGAGGCCAAGGTCGAGGAAGTCGAGGCCAGGATCCTGGAAGAGTTCGGGGGTGAGGAGGGCGGCCACGTCGTCGAGATGATCTCCCTCTACAATGGCGGCCGGTACTCGGCCTACATCTTCCGACGCTACACGGACGTCCGCCTCGTCATGGCTCCCGAGCTCCAGATGGGCCACTTCGGCGGAGATCCGGACAACTTCACCTACCCGCGCTATTCGCTCGACTTCAGCTTTTTCCGTGTCTACGAAGATGGGAAGCCGCTGGATACGAGCGACGCCTTCTTCCCGTGGAGCGAGGATGGCGCGAGCGAGGGCGACCTCATCTTCGTCGTGGGGAATCCCGGCTCTACGAGCCGCATACAGACCGTCGCCGAGCTCGAGTTTCGGCGCGACGTCTCCGATCGGGCGGTGCTCGAGTTCATCAATCGCCGCGTCGAGGCGCTGCAGGAGTACTACGAGATGGATCCCGAGACGGCGGAAGTCCTCGACATCCGTAACGACATCTTCAGCCTGCTCAACTCGCAGAAAGCCTACACGGGGATCATCTCCGGCCTCTACGATCCCGTGATCCTGGCGAAGAGACGTGACGCCGAGAGCAACTTCCAGACGACGCTGGAAGCCGAGCCGACGCTGGCGGTCGAATACGGCGATATGGCCGCGCGGATGGCGGAGATCCAGGCTGACAAGCGGGCGATCGCGTCCGGCTACGGCGCCTTCCTGGGCCTTGAATCGCCCGAGTACGGCTCCGCCCCGCTCGTGCGCGCCATCTGGGCGTTCCAGTACCTGATCGCGCAGCAGAGAGAGGCCTCTCCGGATCAGGTCGAGGAGTTCAGGTCCGAGCTGCTGGGTGTCCCCCAACAGCCGGACGCGCTTCAGGAGATTCTGATCGAGGCGCGTCTGAACGATCTCATCGCCAGCTACGGCGAGTCCAATGAGATGGTCGAGCGCCTCCTGGGTGGCCGGACGCCGGAGGGCGCGGCCGCGGTCATCGTGAATGGCTCGGTGCTGGCGGACTCGGCACGGACGGCCGAGGCCGTCGAGGCCGGTACGCTCACCATGAGCGATCCCGCGATCCAGATGTTCGCGGGCATGCTCGGCGAGTTCGCGCCGTTCCAGCAGCGCCTCTCCGAGCTGTCGCCGGAGGAGGAGGAGATCACGGTAGCTCTGGGACGGGCACGGTTCGCGGTCTACGGCAGCGACGTTCCTCCGGACGCCACCTTCTCGCTCCGGATCGCGGATGGTGTCGTCGCGCCCTACGAGTACAACGGGACGGTCGCTCCGGTGTACACCACCTTCTTCGGCCTCTATGACCACTACTACTCGTACGGCAAGGGTGGGGGTGAGGGCGAGTGGGACCTGCCCGAGCGTTGGATCGATCCACCGGAGTCCTTCGACCTCTCGACGCCGCTGAACTTCGTGAGCACCGCGGACATCATCGGGGGGAACTCCGGTTCGCCGGTGCTGAACAAGAACCTGGAGGTCGTGGGGCTGGCCTTCGATGGGAACATCGAGAGCCTTTCCGGCGAGTATATCTTCCTCACCGAGAGCGCCCGGACGGTGGCCGTCGATTCGCGCGGCATTCTCGAAGCGCTGCGCGTGATCTACGGGGCCGACCGGCTCGTGGAGGAGCTACGGGCGGGGGCCCGGACCGGCGCGGCGGCCGGCAACTGAGGCCTTCGGGGATTGACGGTCCGGAACGCTCCCGTTAGCGTGGAGCGTTCCACACTGAGGTCTGCCGCCTCAGATGGAGTCGTAACTTCAAAGAAAGCCTTAACTTCGCTTCAGAGATCGCCCTTGACGCGCTCTGCCTACCGGCGGTTTCCAGTCGTGTCGTGGTGCGCCCCGACCGAGATGTTGGTATTTTAGCACCCCTCGTTGATCGAGCCCCAACAGGAGGAAATCACATGCAGTCCCCTAGCAAGTTTGTCCTGCTCGCCGGCGTTCTCGCGATTGCGGGCGCCTGCGCGCAGCAGCCCGACGCGGCCGACAGCGGGGAGCAGCAAGCTCTCGCGTCCGCCGAGATTACCGAGATTCCGATCACGACCGCCAACGAGGCGGCCAGGGTAGATTTTCTGGCCGGCCAGGAGCTGTCGGACGTGGCACGTCCCCAGGAGGCCAACGAGCTCTTCCGTGCCGCCGTCGAGAAGGACCCGACGTTCGCGTACGCCTGGCTGAACATCGCGTTCACGGGCGCGACGGCCGATGAGTTCAACAGCAACGTCGAGAAGGCGATGGAACACGTCGCCCATGCGAGCGACGGCGAGCGGATGCTCATCGAGATCGGCGGCGCGTTCACGGACGCGGATAACGACAAGGCCCTCGAGATCTCCAAGACGCTCGCAGAGACGTATCCGGCCAGCCCGCGAGCGTGGGTGAACCTGGGCGGCGTGCTGGCCGGCCGTCAGGAGAACGCGGCGGCACGCGAGGCCTTCATGAAGGCGCTCGAGCTTGACCCCAACATGTACGCTGCCCACTCCGCCATCGGCTTCGATTACCTGTTCCAGGAGCCGCGGGACTTCGCCAAGGCGAAGGAGCATTTCGAGCACTGCGTGGCGCTGATGCCCGAGGAGGCGAAGGGGTACGAGTTCCTTGGGGACACCTATCGAGCGATGGGCGAGCTTGAGACCGCCAGGGCCTCGTATTCGAGCGCTCTGGAGAAGGATCCGGGGCTCGGCGTGGCTGCTCTGAAGAAGGGCCACATCAACTCCTTCCTCGGAAACTTCGACGAAGCGCGCGCCGATTACGACATCGGGATCGAAAACGCCAGCACGTTCAACCAGGGCACCTACGCCGTCTACCGCGCGTTCGTGCCTCTCCACGCCGGCGCACCCATCGAGGCGATCGCGGAGCTCGTCTCAATCGCCGAGGGAGCCGGCGAGCTCGACGTTCGTGAGGACCAGAAGATCTCGATCCAGATGTTCGCGCTTAGCCAGGCCGCGTCCATCGCCCTGCACCACGAGATGTTCGAGGGGCTGACGGAGATTCTCGCAGGGTTGGAGAGCGTTCGGCAGCAGAACATCGAGCTGGTCAACGATGCCGACTTCACCCGCGGCCAGGAAGCCAACCGGCTGTGGTGGAAGGCCCGGGCGGCCGCCTGGATGGGGGAGATCGACGCGGCGAAGGCGACGCTCGAAGAGCACAAGGCGCTCCAGGAGCCCGTGCGCAGTCCGACCCGCTTCCAGGGGTACCACCAGATCCTCGGCGAGATCGCCCTCAAGCAGGGAAGTTTCGCTGAGGCGGTCACCCACCTCGAGCAGGCCAATCCGGGCAGCATCTACGTCAAGTATCTGCTCGCGTCGGCCCAGGAGGGCGCGGGCAACGCCGAGGAGGCGAAGCGCCTGTTCACCGAGGTCGCGAACTTCAACTTCAACTCGGTCGGCTTCGCTCTCGTGCGGCAGGATGCCATGGCCAAGGCCAGCGTGAGCTGATCGAAGCGGGATCACCGGAGCGGAGATAGACTTTCCGGCTCCGAGATGCTCGTGATCCCGTTCTTGGCTTTAAGCCCCGGCGCCAACTGGCGCCGGGGCTTTTTCTTGACGTGTAACGCTTACGGGGTTTGGTGCGCAGGCCTTGGGAGAACCGCCTATATTGCGAATCGCGAAGCGAAGACGTCCGGAGAGTCGCCCGAGCGCTCACCCGCGGAGGAGGTATTGATGGCGAAGCAGATGCGCTGTGCCGATGTCGTTCCCGGCTGTGACTACGCGGCGTGGGCCGAGACCGAAGAGGAGCTGATGGAGCTCGTGGTCGCGCACGCCCGCACGGCTCACGGGATCGAGGAGGTGACTCCGGAAGTGGCGGCGAAGGTGCAGGCAGCGATAGAGGACGTTTGAGCCCCCCCAGGACCTCCTGAGGCGTTCGCGGCAGAGAGCTCTCGGCATTCGAATCTAGCTCAGGGAGAGGCATTCCTCGGGATGGCGGTTCGCTCCCGGACGCTCTCCATGAACTCATCGGCCGGCACGGGTCGCCCGGTGTAGTATCCCTGGACGTAGTCACACCCCGCTGACTTCAACCACTCACACTGGGCCTCCGTTTCGACCTTTTCGGCGATGATCGCCACACCTAGCGCCTGGCCCATCTGGATGATCGCTTGCGCGAGATTGCGGCTGTCGTAGTTGGTCCCCAGATCGCGCACGAAGAAGCCATCGAGCTTGATGATGTCGGCCGGGAAGTGCTTGATGTTGGCGAGCGTCGCCTGACCCGTGCCGAAATTGTCGAGGGCGATCCGGATTCCCATCTCCCTCAACTTGTCCAGCCGCGCCGTGACGGCCTCGGGGCTGTTGACGGCAAATCCTTCATTGACCTCGAGAACGAGAACGAGACGGCCCGGTGGCACCGGGCCCTGATCCAGCAGCTGCTGCACGAACCTCGTCGCCTCCGGGTCTCGAAGAGTCTGGATCGACTGGTTGACCGAGATCCATTCTGGAAGCTCGCGCTTCTCCCACCGGACTGCTTGCGCGTGCGCCTCCTCGACCACCCATCTGTCCAGCTGGCGGATGACGCCGCCTCGCTCGGCGGTGCGGATGAACTCGCTCGCTTCCAGGAGACCGCGTGACGGGTGATCCCAACGGACCAGGGCCTCGGCTCCGACGAGCTTTCCATCGGCGAGCTTGAAAATGGGCTGGTAGTGGAGCCTGAGCTGCGCCTTCTCGAGGGCTTCGCGAAGCTCTTCCTCCTCGGCGATCACATCGGGAACCGACTCGTCCAGCGTCGCGGAGTAGACCTCGATGGCCGGGTTGCCGTCGATCTTGGTGCGGTACATGGCGCGGTCGGCCGCGGCGAGGAGGCTCTCGAAGTCCGCGGCATGCTCGGGGTACATGGCCACGCCGATCTGTGCGTCGACGTGAAGCGTTCTGTCGGCCAACTCGAACGGTTCGCTCAGGCTGTTGGCGATACGTTGAGCGACCGCGAGCGCACCTCTCTCTCCGCCCACCTCCGCCAGCAGGCATGCGAACTCGTCTCCACCGAGTCGAGATGCTGTGTCGCTGCCTCGGAGGCAGGAACGAATCCGGTTCGCCACCTCGACGAGCACGTCATCGCCGGCTTCGTGTCCCAGGGTGTCGTTGATTCGCTTGAAGCGAGAGAGATCCAGATAGACGAGGCCAGCCTGGATGCCGTGACGGTCGGCGAAAGCGAGCGACATCCGGGCCCGCTCTTCCAAGAGCCGCCGGTTGGCCAGATCGGTCAACGGATCGTGGTAAGCCATGCGCTCGAGTTCCGTCTCGAGGCGCTTGCGGGCCGTGATGTCCACGATCGTTCCCTCGATGACCGGCTCCATCAGCTCAGGGTCTTCGACGAGGATCGAGTTCTCAAGAACCCAGATGGTGGAGCCGTCCTTCCGTGTGAACTGAACCTCCCGATTGGCGATCGCCCGGTTTCGTTCGAGGTCTTCGCCGAAGCGTCGACGCTCCGGCAGCGAGGCGTAAAAGTCGGTGATGGATTTTCCCTGCACCTCCAGAGGCGCCTCGTATCCGACGAGGCGCGCGAAGGCGTCGTTCACCTCCAGGATCGCCCCGTCCTGCGAGGCGCGGAACACGCCGGCCACGTTACGCTCGAAGAGCAGACGATACCGGCGCTCGGAGCTCCGAATCGTCTCCCGGGCTCGCTGCTGGCGCGTGACATCTCGGAACGAGATCACGTGCCCGACGAGGTGATCGCCGATCGGCAGCGGCCTCGAGCACCTCTCGACGATCTTTCGGTCGCGGAATTGGAGGAGGTCTCTCGATTCCCGGTCCGGCTCGCCCGCCTCTCGGTCCGTCATCTCCATGAAGGCTTCGGGGTCTTCGAGCTGCTCATTGGCGATCGACAACACCGATTCCAGGCCATCGCTCAGAGCGGATCGCGGGATCTTCCACATCTCCAGGAAGCGCCCGTTGCAGTAGAGGATCCTCCCGTCCAGGTCGGTGCAGAGGATCGCATCCTCCGAGGCGTCGAGCGCAGCCTCGTGAGGCGTACTCCCGCCGTTTCCCGGGTTCGGGGATGAAGGGTGAAGCAGAAGGTGGATACGCCCCTCATCTCCGGTGGAGTGAGAGGCGATCGAGATCCCGAATCTTACCTCGCCAGACTCCGTCTGCAGAGGAAGGTCCAAAACCGTGACGGAGGCCGAGGCATCGTCCCGCTCGGACCCGTTGACGTTGGAGAGCGCCGCCTGGAAGACCGGCCGCCAGCAGCGGCCGATCAGCTCACGGAAGGGATGGCCCTCCAGCTCCCGTAAGGGCGTTCCGAGCGCTGCCTTCGCTGCCCCGTTGGCATGCTCGATGGTTCCATCGGATGCCAGAATGACCAACGGAAGAGGTAGCGCCTCGAGGCTCGGCGCGTCGCTGCCCGAGTGATCGTCCCCGACCTTCGCGGCGGGCGGCTTCGGTGTGTCCGGTCGACTGCCGATTCTATCGATCGTCAAGCTATCCTCAACCCTCGCCTATCGCCCTATTCTCCGAGTGCTTATCGCATTCTGCCCGGCGCGCCGGCGAAAAGCTTCCGGATTGCCGAGTTCGGGCACGGCCTTGGCGTCCGACATATCTCATAACCGCTTGCAGTTGTGGGCCTTAGTGTCGCCAGTGCATCGACCAAGGCGCGCCCGATTGCCAGATTCAAACGCAGGGTGGGTGCCTGCGTGAGTCTGGCCGAGTCGAGGAGGGCTAGGGGATCGGAGAGGCGTCGTTTGCTTGGACCTCGGCGGCAGCCTCACGCCTGATTCGGCGGTGCACCAGCAACGCGAACGAGACCAGCGCGAGAGCAAGCGCGACCGCGATCAAGGGGTGCTTGCGATACAGCGCCGCGAGGCCGGAGCCGGACGCGGTGAACAGGATTGCGCCGGGAATGATCCCCACCGCCGTGGTCCAGAGGAACGTCCATCGGTTGAGGGGAGTGAGGCCGGCGACCCAGTTGATCGCGGTAAAGGCGACGACCGGCGTCAGCCGGAGGAGAAGAAGGCCCGGCGCCCCTGACGCGACGACCACTCGATCGGCGCGCCCGAGGGCCTCGGGTCTGAGGAAGCGCGCCACGAGCGGGCGGCCGAAGCGCCGAGAGAGCTCGAAGCTGATCTGGGCTCCGACCAGCGCCGCGCTCCAGGTAATCATCGTTCCCAGGACCGGGCCGAAGATGATCCCGTTGAGCATGGCGGGGAACTCGGCCGGGAAGGGGACGATCGCCACCCCCATCGTGTAGCCGTAGGCCAGGACGTAGGCCCACCCGCCGCTCCCCTCGATCAGGGTTTCGATGCTTGCCACCATGTCTCCCCTCAGCCCGCGTTCACTTAGTTCGACGACCGGCCCAACTGGTCGGATAGACCTACCAGCCGCGGCACGATCTCGGCCGCTCTTCCGAGCAAGGACACGTCTGCCGAGGCCGTGATCGGCGTAGGCTCCGGATTGACCTCCACCAAACGGCCGCCGGCCCGAGCGGCCACGGATGCGATCGATGCCGCGGGCTGAACGACCCCGCTCGTCCCCACCACGAGGCACGCCTCCGCCTGCTCGGCGAGCTCGAAGCTCCGTCCGAGCACCTGGCGGTCCAGAGCTTCGCCGAACCAGACGACGTCGGGCCGAAGCATGGCGGCGCACCGGTCACAGCGGGGCAGAGTGGATTCGGACGACGCATCGATCGACTCGCAAGACTCTCTCGTGGCTCCGCATCCGGGGCAGCGGGTCCGAAACAGCGAGCCGTGAAGCTCGAGGACGGCGCCCGCATCCTTGGCGGCGGCCCCGTGCAGGCCGTCCACGTTCTGTGTGATGATGTAGATCCCGCTGCGGTCGGCCGCCCAGCGTGCGAGTGCCAGATGCGCCGCGTTCGGCCGACATGCGTCGACCAGCGCCCTCCTCCATCCGTACCATTCCCACACCAGCCTCGGATCGCGCTCGAAGGCGGCGGGAGTGGCGAGCTCCTCGGGGCGGTGATCATTCCAAAGTCCACCGGGGCCTCGGAAGGTGGGCACCCCTGAATCGGCGCTGATTCCCGCACCTGTCAGGACGACGACGATCGCGGCGGAGTCGAGCGACCGCCGCGCGGTCTCGATGTCACGGGAGGGAACGGAGCTGCTCAACCGGCTCCCAGTGGAGGGGCGAGCATCAGAAGGGCGAGGAGAGCGGCCCTTTCCGGCAGGCTGTCCGCCTCCACGTATTCGTGGGCGGCGTGCGAGCCCGCGCCGACCGGCCCGAGCCCGTCGATGGTAGCCGTATGAAGGCTCGTCGTGTTCCCATCGGATCCGCCACCCACGGCCGTTTCCTCCAGCTCGAGGCCGACCAGTCTACCCGTGCGCCGCGTGACCTCCCACAGGACACGATTTCGGGGCGTGCGCTCCAGCGCCTGCCGGAAATCCCAGTCTTCCATCGCGATACGCACGCCGGGTGTGACGGGCTCGATCGCCCGCACGGCATCCCGTATCTCCATGGCTTCCGCCTCGTGGTACGCACGGATGTCCACGTTGGCCAGACTGTCGGCCGCCACGACGTTCGACCGGTTTCCACCGGAGATGACTCCCACGTTGACGGAGATTCCGCGCTCGGGGTCGTTGAGCGCGTGCAGGCGCTGAACGAGGTGGGCGAGCTCCAGTACCGCGCTCGCCCCCTTCTCGGGCTCGACGCCGGCGTGAGCAGCCACTCCCTGGATTCGGACCTTGAAGTGTCCCACTCCCTTTCGGGCCGTCTTGATCTTCCCGGAGGGCCCCTGCGCCGGCTCGAGGATGAGTGCGCGATCGGCAGAGCGTGCGAGCCGTTCGATGTGCGACGTCGACGTTGGGCTTCCGATCTCTTCGTCAGAGTTAATGAAGACGAGGGGCATCACGCTCGGTTCGAGGCTGAGCTGTTCGAGTGCCCTGAGTGCATAGATGATGAGAACGAGACCGCCCTTCATGTCATAGATGCCGGGCCCGCTCAGCCTGCCGTTCTCCAGCCGCACAGGCATCGCTCGGAGCGTGTCCAGAGGCCAAACGGTGTCGTAGTGCCCGACCAGCAATTGGTACGGACGGTCGTCGGTGCCGTTCCTGCTGCGGGCGAGCAGGTGAGCACCCTGCTCGCCCCCATCCAAACGGTCGACCAGGCAGCCCGCAGCGACCAACTGCTCTGTGAGGAGATCCTGCACCTGAGCGTGGACCTCGGGTCTGTCGGTGGGAGATTCGGCAAGGGCGAGTTGGCAAAGCAGATCGACCATCTCGCCCTGCCGCGCCTGCATGAAGGAACGGATGGCGGGAGCGACGTCGGCGGCGGTCCCCGTGGCTCGCCCTCGACCTCGGACCGGGCGCCCCCCCGCCTCGTTCTCCCGCATGGCGTTCAGGTTCTTCCCAGCTCCAGCCAATCGTCTGCCCGCATTCGCTTGCCGACGTAGAATGGCCCGAACTCAGCGTATCTGGCGCTGGCCTCGTCGTAGCGCATGTCGGTGATCACGTTCTTGAAGTCCAGAGCATCCTGCGCGAACAGCGTGACCCCCCACTCCCAGTCATCGAAGCCGATCGATCCCGATATGATCTGGTTGATCCGCCCGGCGTAGGCTCGACCGACGAGTCCGTGATCGCTCATCATCGCCGCCCGTCTTTCGAGTGGGAGGGAGTACCAGTTCTCGCGCTCGCCGCGCCGCTTCGTCATCGGGTAGAAGCAGATGTACGGCATCTCATCGGGCTGCTGAGGGTAGAGCCGCCGCCGCGCGAAATCCGTGTCCGCCGCCTTCTCCGCCTGTTGCTCCAGCTCTTCTCGCCAGGTCGCCCTGGCCTCCGCGTCATCCGGCACGGCCTTCCGCTTGGCGAACTCGGCCGTCAGTTGATAGAGCCCGAGCTCCACGACGGAGAGGTAGTCGTACTCCAGCTCGAGGTAGTCGCCCAGCGTGGTGAGCTGAACCTTGCGTTCCGCTTCGGCCAGGAGCTCCAGAGTGGGTCGGAAGTGAAGAAGAAGGAAGTCCGCGCCGCCCCCCACGATTCGGTAACAGCGACTCCAGCCGTCTTCCAGCGACGACCAACGTTGGAGGAGGGTCGTGAACTCGGCGCCGATCTCGTTGAGGCGACGCCCGTCGTGACGTTTCAGAGCGGGCCAGGAGGCCCTGAAGAACTGGTGAAGGACGAACCACCCATCCAGGTTCTTCGCTGCGATCTCGGTTTTCGGCATCCTCTCTCCCATCAGCCGCGGGGGCGGACGAACGGGGCAAGCTCGCCCTCCAAACCCGTTCGGTCAACGCTCGCTCGGCGCGACCCGGCCGCGAACGCTTCGCTTGCCGGCTTGGCGCTCGCGTTTATGTTGTGGGAACGCGTTTTTTGAGTGCGATGCGGGTGGGGTCCTACCCGCCGCTCCATCCGAACCTGGCCGGAGGTAGGCATGAGGATTCAGGACATCCTCGAGTCCAAGGGTGGCCGCGTGGTCACGACATCGCCGGACGGCAACGTGACAGACGCCATGGACGTGCTGAACGAGCACAACATTGGCGCCGTCGTCGTGGTCGAGGGCGATGCGATCAGAGGGATACTCAGCGAGCGCGATGTCCTCAGGCTCGGAGCTCGAGGTCCCGAGCTTCTCTCCGCGACGACGATCCACGAGACGATGACCCGTGATGTCATCGTGGGCCTGCCCGAAGACGAGGTTCACGCCGCGATGGGAGTGATGACCCAGAACCGGATTCGTCACCTCCCGATCGTCACGGATGGACGGCTGGTGGGCATCGTGTCGATCGGAGACCTCGTCAACGCCGCTTGGCTCGAGGCAGCCAACGAGAACCAGCACCTGAAGGACTACATCCAGGGCGGAGGCGGCTAAGGGGACGCTAACTGCCCGCCGGCTCGCCCGATCCGGTCAGGAGCTCCGGAAAGCGGTAGATAACGACGCCCGTCGTCGGCTCGTTGTCCACGTCGACGTACCCTTCGACCAGCATCTCCGTCAGTACATCCTCGACTTCTTTGAACGAGAGACCCGTTTCTGCCACTCCCTGCGTGACGGTCAGGTTGCCGCCGTACCTGCCGGCGGCTTTTAGGAGTTGCTGCGTGATGGTGGGCTCGCGTCGGGAGGGTCGCGGCGGCGAAGAGATCAGATCTCGCGCATAGCGCGGATGTGGGAGATACCCTTCGCGGATGTTCGCATCCATCACGAGCGACTTCATTCGGAACAGGTCGATGAACTGGCCGATACCCAACAGGCCGAAGGTGAGCATCCACAGGATGCCGGTGCCGTACTTGCCGAGGTAGATGCGGTGCACACCCGCAAAGCCGAACAGAAAGAGGCACCACAGCCCGTAGCTGAGGCCGTCCTTGTACATGAAGCGGTCGTCCTGCGGCCCGCGCTCATCCATATCTGTCTGGATCTCCAATCTTCTCTAATCTAGTTCCTTCTACGGGCGGAACGGCCCCGGGGTTTCCTTCGGGTCAGGCACCCGTGCGGAACCAGAGGATGTCCCCATCCCTCACCGCATACTCCTTGCCCTCGAAACGCACGGCGCCGGCCTCCCGGGCGGCCTTGAGCGAGCCATAGTGCTCGAACTCCTCGAAGACGATCGTCTCCGCGCGTATGAAACGATCCTCGAAGTCGGTGTGCACGGTTCCGGCAGCCTGCGGCGCGAGTGCGCCCTCTCGAATCGTCCACGCGCGAAGCTCGTTCTCGTTGAACGAGAAGAAGGTAATGAGTCCGAGGAGCTCGTAACCCGCACGGATGAGACGAGCCAGCCCGGACTCCTCTGCCCCGATCTCCCCCAGGTACTCGGCTCGCTCGGCCCGCGGAAGCTCCGACAGCTCCGCCTCGAGCAGCGCCGAAACTGGCAGGAGGACCGCACCCGAGTCTTCCAGGCGCAAGCTGGAGAGGAGTTGCTCGTAGCGGGCGGGCGGCTCGCTCCAGAACTCCTCGCTCACGTTGGCCACGTACATCTGGGGCTTGATGGTCACCAGGTTCAGACCGCGGAGCCGTCTCTCCTCCTCGGCGGTCAATGCCTCCCTGCGTGCCGGCTCTCCCTTCTCCAGGCGCCCACGAACCCGGTCCACGACCGCGATGGCCTCCTTCGCTTCGCGATCTCCGGAGCGTGCCTTGCGAGCGAGCCGCTCGATGTGCGCTTCCACGAGCTCCAGGTCGGCGAGAGCCAGCTCGGTCTCCACGAGCTCGCGATCTCGGCGCGGGTCGTCCCCGGTCGTCACGCTGGCCACCGTCGTGTCCTCGAAGAGCCGGATGACGTGTGCGACGGCATCGACTTCCCGAATGTGCTGCAGGAATCGATTCCCGAGCCCCTCGCCGTGGGATGCGCCCTCGACAAGGCCGGCGATGTCAACGAATTCGACAACGGCCGGGGTGACCTTGGGCGCGCTAACGAGCTCGGCGATCCGGTCCAGCCGGCCATCCGGAACGGGCACGATCCCCACATTGGGCTCGATCGTGCAGAACGGGTAGCTCTCGGCCGGGACGGCAACGGTCGTGAGCGCCTGAAACAGCGTCGACTTGCCTGCGTTCGGAAGTCCGACGATTCCGATCGACAGCTTGGCCATGGGCGCAAACTAACCGCCAAGGAACTTGCTTGCCGCCCATCCCTATCAGGCTACATTGATGAAGTATCGGCATCCGGTGCCGATCTCGTGGTGGGCGTAGCTCAGTCGGTTAGAGCGCCAGGTTGTGGCCCTGGAGGTCGCGGGTTCGAATCCCGTCGCTCACCCTTCTCCCCGTCGGGTAATTCATGCCCTCCACGGAACTCCTGACGATTCGAGGAATTATGGCCGAGATCGACATATCGGTGGCCGGCGCTGACGAGTACGTCGTGGAGGTGCGTGAAGGAGGGTCCTCCACCCGCCACGCGGTCACGATGGATGGAGTGGCTCTTGAGCGCTTCGGCGGAGGCGCTCCCGCCGAGCGACTCCTCGAAGAGTCGTTTCGATTCCTGCTCGAGCGCGAGCCCAAGGAAGCGATCCTGAGGGCCTTCGAGATCTCGGTGATCGGGCGCTATTTTCCCGAGTTCGAGAGCGAGATCCGCGGGAGGGTTGGCGGACCTTAGGGCGGGTCGACAAAAGGGTGGGAGGAGGGAGCGGGACAGGGGGCCGGGGAGTGCCCGCTCCGCCGCCTCCCGAACAGTCGTTTCTAGGCGGTAGCGCGCATGGCTTCCGGGTCGAAGCGGTGGGGATCGCTCCGAACCTCTTCGAGGCCGTTGGAGTGTCGGCTCTTCCGCAGGAAAGCTGCCGTCTCGTCCTCTGCCCCCTGGCCATCCGCAGACAACAGCGCCGAAAGCGCGGCCGCAGCCGCGCGCAGTTTCTCAGCTCTCTCCTGCAGCTGTGCGAGGTCCTTCTCGCTGTTCTCGAGCTCGAGCTTCACCGCTTCATAGCTCGCGTCGAGCAGCTCGTCGCGATAATGGCGGTCGACCATGATCATTCTCCCGTTCCGGTGGAGACGCTCGGGACATCTTCCCGCTCTCCCCGAGGTCACGGAGCATGCCGTGCGTCGGCACAAACCCATAAACTCTGGCGACATGGTCGCTTAGAAGGTCGACCCCGGAGGCGCGCGTTCGCTCCACCGGACAGGCCCGCTCGCAATGTGCGGCGAACGGCTGCGATCTCCGGCCCGGGATGATCAACAGGAACGCGCGTTTCGGCGTCAACCTCGTGCACGAGGGAAGAGGTGTGCTCGAGCGTCGCGCTTCGGTGCATGTCGTGCAGGGAACCTTTCGTTCCCATGCGACTAGTAGGTATGGCTGTCGGAAGGACGGTCTGTGAGCGTGCTCGGATGAGCGCGCCGGGTTTCTCCCGACAGCTGGTCGCTGGAAGGCGGCCGACGGTAGGGAATGCTTGACGGACGCGGATTTTCCGGCTAAGCTGAGGATTCCTGTCGCGACGGGTTCTCCGTCGCGACTGCTATTTGACAAGAAGGTGTGAGTGGCGTGCAGGGCCCCAACGGGCCTCGGGCATCACTTCCCGAGTGTCCATGGGGAACTAAAGTGATTCGATTCCGAACGCATTCAGCCTCGATCGATGCGCTTGGCGCTAGATCGATGGCAACCCGCGTTCGAACAGGTTTGTCGCGTTGCAAGGTGACTTCGGTCGCCGTGCTTCGTGCCAAGCTCTTCATATTTGGAGAGTTTGATCCTGGCTCAGGACGAACGCTGGCGGCGTGCCTAACACATGCCTCAGGACGAACGCTGGCGGCGTGCCTAACACATGCAAGTCGTGCGAGAAAGCCCCTTCGGGGGTGAGTACAGCGGCGGACGGGTGAGTAACACGTGAGTGATCTACCCGGCGATGGGGGACAACCCAGGGAAACCTGGGCTAATACCGCGTGCCCTTCGTGAAAGCTGGCCTCTCCATGGAAGCTAGCGTCGCCGGAGGAGCTCGCGGCCTATCAGCTTGTTGGTGGGGTAACGGCCTACCAAGGCTATGACGGGTAGCTGACGTGAGAGCGTGAGCAGCCACACTGGGACTGAGACACGGCCCAGACTCCTACGGGAGGCAGCAGTGGGGAATATTGCGCAATGGGCGAAAGCCTGACGCAGCGACGCCGCGTGGGGGAGGAAGGCCTTAGGGTTGTAAACCCCTGTCAGGTGGGACGAACCCCGGGTCGGTGAATAATCGGCTCGACTGACGGTACCACCAGAGGAAGCTCCGGCTAACTCCGTGCCAGCAGCCGCGGTAATACGGAGGGAGCGAGCGTTGTTCGGAATCACTGGGCGTAAAGGGCGCGTAGGCGGCCGAGTAAGTCGTGTGTGAAAGACCGGGGCTCAACTCCGTGTACTGCATGCGATACTGCCCGGCTAGAGAAAGGTAGAGGCGAGTGGAATTCCCGGTGTAGCGGTGGAATGCGTAGATATCGGGAAGAACACCTGTGGCGAAGGCGGCTCGCTGGGCCTTTTCTGACGCTGAAGTGCGAAAGCGTGGGGAGCAAACAGGATTAGATACCCTGGTAGTCCACGCCGTAAACGATGGGCACTAGGCGTTGGGAGGATTGACCCTCTCAGTGCCGTAGCTAACGCGTTAAGTGCCCCGCCTGGGGAGTACGGCCGCAAGGCTGAAACTCAAAGGAATTGACGGGGGCCCGCACAAGCGGTGGAGCATGTGGTTTAATTCG